>MFTB01000038.1 GCA_001785195.1 Candidatus Muproteobacteria bacterium RIFCSPHIGHO2_12_FULL_60_33 | reverse complement strand
GCGGCCATGTCCCAGGGGCTCAGTCCAATCTCCCAGAAACCTTCGTAGCGGCCGCAGGCGACATAGGCCAGGTCGAGTGACGCCGAGCCGGGGCGGCGGATGCCGCTGGTGCTCAGCATGAATTCCTTCAGGGTGCCGATCCACGCATCCATGTGTTGATGCGAGCGGAACGGGAAACCGGCGCCGAGCAGGGCGTATTCAAGCTCGGTGACGCGGCTCACGCGTATGCGGCGGTCGTTCAGTTGCGCGCCGCTGCCGCGCGAGGCGGTGAAGAGTTCATTGCGAGAAGGGTCGAACACCACCGCCTGGTCCAGGCGGTCTTTATGTTTGAGCGCGATGGAAACGCCGAAGTGGGGCAAGCCGTGCAGAAAGTTGGTGGTGCCGTCGAGCGGGTCGATGATCCATACATAGTCATCGCCGGACTGTGCGCCGGTTTCTTCCCCGAGAAATCCATGGTGTGGGTAGGCGGCGCGCAGGACGCGGATGATTTCATTTTCCGCCATGCGGTCCACTTCGCTGACGTAATCCTTGAGCCCCTTGGTCTCGACCGTCAGACGCTCCAGCCGGTCGACATGGCGCATGATGATATTGCCCGCGTTGCGCGCGGCCTTGACCGCCATGTTGAGCATGGGATGCATGGGTTTTCCCGGATGGTATTAAGGAGCGAGATGCGCCGATGTGGGCCGGCATTGTAATCGGCCGTGTAGCAGGTTGAAAGCATATCTGCGTGTAGAATAGGCTGCTCAAAAAAACTGGATCATGGCGCTTTCCAATATCCGCATCGTGCTGGTCCGCCCGACCCATCCGGGGAATGTCGGCGCGACCGCGCGGGCCATGAAAAACATGTCGCTGCGAAGCCTGTATCTGGTGGAGCCCGAAAAATTCCCAAGCCCCGAGGCCACGGACCGTGCCGTCGGCGCGGACGATGTACTGCAAGGCGCGGTGATCTGCGCCTCGCTCGATGAGGCGCTCAAGGACTGCCATCTCGTGATCGGCACCAGCGCGCGCATGCGCCGCATCGAATGGCCCACGCTCGACCCGGCGGCCGGGGCGAACCGTCTGGTGCAAGGCGCGCAACACGGGCCGGTGGCGTTCCTTTTCGGTCAGGAACGCACCGGCTTGCTCAATTCAGAGCTGGATCGCTGCCATTTCGTGGTCACCATCCCCGCCGACCCGTCGTATTCGTCCCTGAATCTGGCCAGCGCGGTGCAGATTCTGGCCTACGAAATTTATCGGGCCGCCCTTGCTGAGAAGCTGGAAACGGTGAGGGAACCGCGAGAGGGCAGACCGGCGAGCGACGCGGACATGCAGCGCTTTTATCAACATCTCGAAGAGGTGTTACAGCAGATCGGTTTTCTCGACCCGGCCAACCCGCGCTTTTTGATGCGACGGCTCATGCGGCTGTTCAATCGCGCCGGTCTCGACGATAACGAAATGAACATATTGCGTGGCATACTAACGGCCACACAGCAGGGCCGTCACAAAACTTGACTGAAATACTCAAGAATAAATATAATTTATTTAAATCAGGATATTGTCCGACATGTTTAAAAATCTGCATGAATATCTGAACAGCATCTTTCAGCGCGATCCGGCGGCGCGTTCCAGGCTCGAACTGCTCACGGCCTATCCTGGTGTACACGCGCTCGCGTTTCATCGCCTGTCGCACCGCCTGTGGGGCTGGCAGTTGCGCTGGTTGGCGCGGATGCTTTCCCAACTGGGGCGCTGGCTCACGGGCATCGAGATTCATCCCGGCGCCAAAATCGGCAAGCGGTTTTTCATCGATCACGGCATGGGGGTGGTCATCGGCGAGACCGCCGAGATCGGCGATGACGTCACGCTGTATCATGGCGTGACTCTTGGCGGGACCACCTGGCGCAAGGGGAAACGCCATCCCACGCTGGGGAATAATGTTGTGATCGGGGCAGGGGCCACGATTCTTGGACCTATTACAGTGGGTGACAACGCCCGGGTGGGCTCCAATTCCGTGGTGGTCAAGGATGTCCCTGTCGGAGCCACGGTTGTGGGTATTCCGGGGCGGGTTATTGGTCCGAAAAAGGCCGATGCCAGATATGAGCAGCGGGAAGCGATGGCGAAGAAAATTGGCTTCGATGCCTACGGCCAGAGCCCGGATATGCCGGATCCGGTGGCGCATGCGATCGATCTTATTTTGGATCACATGCATCTTATTGATAGTAAGATGAAAGTTATTTCCAGCGCGCTGGAAAAGTCGGGAGTTAAGGTCAATTTGGACATGCCCGAAATTGATGTAAGTAACCTCGAAGACCCTCCATCCGCCGTATATCCGCAAAGAGATAAGCCCAAAGAGAATAGTTGACTAAAACTATCAAGTAAGTAGAATTGCAAGGGTATATAAATCGTGTGGGAATATATTCTATGAAACTGACTACCAAAGGTCGTTATGCCGTGACTGCCATGCTGGATCTGGCGCTGCGCTATGACAAGGGCGCGGTAACCTTGGCGGAGATCGCCAAGCGCCAGGGCATCTCGCTGTCATACCTTGAACAGTTGTTCGCCAAACTGCGCCGCAGCGGGCTGGTCGACAGCGTCCGCGGTCCCGGTGGCGGTTACACCCTGGCCATGGAGCCCAACAAAATTTCGGTCGCTGAAATTATTGTGTCGATTAATGAGAATATCGATGCAACACGTTGCGGTGGCGAGAAAAACTGCCATGGCGATGAAACCTGCCTGACGCATCAGCTGTGGGAAGACCTGAGTATCCGCATTCATGAATTCCTGAGCGGGATCACCTTGGGCGAACTGGTCACCAAGCCGCATGTGCAGGAAGTGGCCTCGCGTCAGGAAGGACGGATGCGGGCGGCCGCGCATTAGCCCTGATCGCTTCGGAGTTATCGATGCCGGTATATCTGGATCATAACGCGACCACGCCGCTCGACGCGCGGGCGCTGGAAGCGATGCTTCCGTATCTGACGGAACAGCATGGCAACCCTTCGAGTGTGCATCGCTATGGCCGCGCGGCGCGCGCCGCCGTCGACCGGGCGCGCGAGCAGGTGGCCGAGCTGGTCAATGCGCATCCGAGCCAGGTGATTTTCACCGGCTGCGGAACCGAGGCCAGCAATCTCGCGATCAAGGGTTTTGCGGCGCTCAACAAGCCGGGACTCCTTGCGATCGGTGCCACGGAACATCCCTCGGTAGCGGAACCCGCCAACTCGCTGAAAAAAAATGGCTGGCATGTGTCAGTGCTTCCGGTGGATCGGCAGGGTTGCCTGATCGAGACGGAAATGGAAGCGCTGCTGAAACTTCGCCCGGAAATGATTTCAGTAATGTGGGCTAACAATGAAACCGGCGTGGTCCAGGACATTCCCGCGTTGGCCGCGAAGGTGCGCGCGAACGGTGGCGTGATGCACACCGACGCGGTGCAGGCGGCGGGCAAGATCGAGGTTGATTTTTCCGCGAGCGGGGTGCAGCTGATGAGCCTGTCCGCGCACAAGCTCAACGGCCCGAAAGGCGTGGGCGCGTTGATCGCGGACAAGTCGGTGGAGATGGCGCCGTTGTTGCAAGGCGGCGGACAGGAAAAGGGCCGGCGTTCCGGTACCGAGAACGTGGCCGGCATCGTCGGTTTCGGCGCTGCTGCCAGCCTGGCGAAAGCGCAATTAGCTGATTACGGAGCGCGCATGCGGTCGTTGCGCGACCGGCTCGAATCGGAGTTGCGCGCGCTTGGCGACATCGAGATTTTTGGCGCGCAGGCAAGCCGTCTGCCAAACACGGTTTGTTTCGGCATGCGCGGCGTGGATGGTGAAACGCTGCTGCTCAATCTGGACCGGGAAGGAATCGCCATATCGAGTGGCTCGGCCTGTGCCAGCAGCCACCGTGAGCCGAGCCCGGTGCTGCAGGCGATGGGCATCGATCCGGAAGTGGCGCAGGGCGCGATCCGGGTCAGCTTCGGTGCCGGCAGCACGGAGCAGGACGTAAATGCCTTTATCGCGGCGCTGACAACGCAGTTGCGCCAGTTGCGGCGCATGACGGGTCGAGCCGTTGGTTAGAAGCAATTAATATTTTTTGAAACCACAGATAAACACAGATGAACGCAGATAGAGAAAAAGAGACAGGTTATTTATCTGTGTTAATCCGTGTTCATCTGTGGTTCCAGACTCTTATCTAAAAGTGCTTTTGGGGCAGCGATGAAAAAACCGATATATCTTGATTACTCCGCCACCACGCCGGTGGATCCGCGCGTGGCGGACAAGATGTGCCAATACCTGACGCTGGACGGCGAATTCGGCAACCCGGCCTCGCGTTCGCATGCCTTCGGCTGGCATGCCGAGGAGGCGGTCGAAGAGGCGCGCGCAAACGTGGCGGCGCTGATTGGCGCCGATCCCAAGGAGATCGTCTGGACCTCGGGCGCGACCGAATCCGATAACCTCGCCATCAAGGGCGTGGCCGGCTTCTACGGCAAGAAGGGCAGGCATATCGTCACCTGCAAGACCGAGCACAAGGCGGTTCTCGACAGCTGTCGCCAGCTCGAGCGCGAGGGCTTCGAGGTCACCTATCTCGATCCGGAGCCGAACGGACTGCTCGATCTGAACAAACTCAAAGCCGCCATGCGTCCGGATACCATCCTGGTCTCCGTCATGCACGTGAACAACGAGATCGGCGTCATTCAGGATCTCGCCGCCATCGGAAAAATCACGCGCGAGCGCGGCGTGCTGTTTCACTCGGACGCGGCGCAAAGCACGGGCAAGGTGCCGATCGACGTCAACGCGATGAACGTGGATCTGATGTCGCTGTCGGCGCACAAGACCTACGGGCCGAAGGGCGTGGGCGTGCTCTATGTGCGGCGCAAGCCGCGCGTCCGGATCGAGGCGCAGATGCACGGTGGCGGCCACGAGCGCGGCATGCGTTCCGGCACGCTGGCCACGCACCAGTGCGTCGGCATGGGCGAGGCCTACCGTCTCGCGAAACAGGAAATGGCGGCGGAGATCGAGCGCATCCGCGGACTGCGCAACCGGCTGTTGGCCTCCCTCAAGGGCATACCCGAGGTCTATGTCAATGGTGACCTGGAGCATCGTGTGGCGCACAATCTCAATATGAGTTTCAATTTCGTGGAAGGCGAGTCGCTGATCATGGCGCTCAAGGACATCGCGGTGTCCTCGGGTTCGGCCTGCACCTCAGCGAGCCTGGAGCCTTCCTACGTGCTGCGGGCGCTGGGTCGCAATGACGAACTCGCACACAGCTCGATCCGCTTTACCATTGGGCGTTTCACCACGCAGGAAGAAATCGACTACGCCGCCGGCCTGGTGAAGGAAAAGGTCGTAAAGCTGCGCGAGCTGTCACCGTTGTGGGAGATGCACCAGGAAGGTATCGATCTCAGCAAGGTGCAGTGGGCGGCGCATTGAAACGGAGTAGCAAGTGGCAAGGATTTAATTTTTCTCTTGCTACTTGAAACTTGCTACTTGCTACTCAAACCCCAATAAACACGAGAGGGTTAAGATATGGCATACAGTGACAAGGTATTGGACCATTATGAAAATCCGCGCAACGTCGGGGTGCTGGACAAAAGCGACCCGAAGGTGGGTACCGGCATGGTCGGCGCGCCGGCCTGCGGTGACGTCATGAAATTGCAGATCAAGGTGAACGAACAGGGCATCATCGAAGACGCCAAGTTCAAGACCTACGGCTGCGGCAGCGCCATCGCCTCGAGTTCGCTCCTGACCGAGTGGGTCAAGGGCAAGTCGATTGAGGAAGCGGGCAAGATCAAGAACACCCAGATCGCCGAGGAACTCGCCTTGCCGCCGGTGAAGATTCACTGTTCGGTGCTGGCGGAAGACGCCATCAAGGCGGCGATCGCGGATTATCAGACGAAAACCGCGACCAAAGATTCGAAGGCCGACGCTGCCTGAGCATGACCGGACCTGTTACGGAGTAAAACCGATATGGCAATTACCATGACCCAGGCCGCCGCGGAACGCGTGCGGAATTTCATCGAGAAGCGCGGCAAGGGCGAAGGGCTGCGCCTGGGTGTGCGTACATCCGGTTGTTCGGGGAAGGCCTATGTCGTCGAGTACGCCGACAAGATCGAACCCGACGATCATGTTTACGAGTGTCACGGCGCGAAGATAATCGTGGATGCCAAGAGCCTTATCTATCTCGACGGCACCGAGCTCGATTACACCCGCGAAGGTTTGAACGAGGGTTTCAAGTTCAACAACCCCAACGTCAAGGACTCCTGCGGCTGCGGGGAAAGCTTCAATACCTGAGACGGCGGGCGCCACCGGCATGCACGCCGCAGCGGGCAAAAATCATTTCGAACTCTTCGGTCTGCCAGTGGCATTCGATTTGGATGCCAATGATCTGGCGTCGCGCTACCGTGAACTTCAGCGACATGTTCACCCCGACAAATTCGCCAACGCGTCCGATCAGGAGCGCCGGCTGTCCCTGCAAATGACGGCGCTGGTCAACGAGGCCTTCCAGACACTCAAGGACCCGGTGCGGCGCGGGCGCTATCTCCTGGGCCTGCGCGGTGTCGATGTCGGCGGAGAAACCGACACGAAGATGGACGCCGCGTTTCTCATGGAGCAGATGGAGTGGCGCGAGAATCTCGAAGAAATCCGGCAGGCGGACAATCCGCGCAAGCAACTGGCAGAACTGGCGAACCGGATCGGGCAGCGCATGCAGGACAAGATCGGGCATTTTAGACGCGCTCTTGATAAGGACTCTCCGGAGGAAATCAGGAAAGCACGCAATATCGTGCGCGAGATGCAGTTTCTGGAGAAGATGCAGCAGGAGATTGATAATCTCGAGTATGATTTTGAAACGCAGATAAACGCAGATGAAAAGAAAGATGAACACAGATGAGGCGAGAATTGGGTTGTTGCCTAATTCCACTCGGTCTGCGTTTATCCACGTATTTATCTGCGTCCGTCTGCTTTACTGATTTTTGAAACGCAGATTAACGCTGATGGGTAAGAATGATGAACGCAGATAAAGTTACTGTTCCAACCTATGATTGATCTGCGTTTATGCTCGCGCCGTCCATGGCGCTCGCCCTCGCTTGCGCTCGGGCCAGCGTCGTTGCGCTCCGCTGTCCAATTTTCGCTCCCGGCAAAATTGTCCGCGAATTCATCCGCGTTCATCTGCGGTTATTGATTTTTATTATTCCAACCATGGCACTGTTTCAGATCAGCGAACCGGGACAAACACCCACTCCCCACGAGCGCCGTTACGCCGTGGGCATCGATCTCGGTACCACCAATTCGCTGGTCGCCTGCGTGCGCAGCGGCGTGGCGGAGACATTGCCGGATGAGCAGGGGCGTCATCTGCTGCCGTCGGTCGTGCGCTACCTGTCTCAGGGAGAGCCGGTCGTGGGCCACGACGCCATGGCCGTGGCGCATGAGGACCCGCTCAATACCATCGCCTCGGTGAAGCGTCTCATGGGGCGCGGCATCGAGGACGTGCGGCAACTGGGCAAATCATTGCCCTATGAGTTTACCCGGGGCGACTCGGCGATGCCGCGTCTGCGCACCGTCGCCGGTGAGCGCAGCCCGGTGGAAATCTCAGCCGAAATCCTGAAAAAGCTCAAAAAACGCGCCACGGAAATATTGGGTGTGGATATCAGCGACGCGGTCATCACCGTGCCGGCGTATTTTGACGATGCCCAGCGTCAGGCGACCAAGGACGCCGCGTGCGTTGCCGGGCTGAACGTGCTGCGGTTATTGAATGAACCCACGGCGGCCGCGATTGCCTATGGCCTGGACAAGAATCCGCAAGGCATCTTTGCGGTCTACGATCTGGGCGGCGGCACGTTCGATATTTCATTGCTGCGCCTGAACCGCGGGGTGTTCGAGGTCATGGCCACGGCGGGCGATTCCGCGCTCGGGGGCGATGACATGGATCATGCCGTCGCCGAATGGATCATGCGCGCGGCCGGGATCCAGGATGACGCCGGGCACCGGCAGATACGCTGCCTGTTGCGCGATGCGCGCGCCGCCAAGGAAGCATTGACCCAGGCAGAGCGGGCGCCGCTTCACATCGATCTCGGTCATGGAAAAAACTGGCGCGGCGAGCTGAAGCGCGATCAACTTTATGCTCTGATTGACCCCTTGATTGAGCGCACCGTCTCCCCTTGCAAGCGCGCGCTGCGCGACGCCGGAATCCGTGCCAACGAAGTCGATGGCGTGGTGCTGGTGGGCGGGGCGACGCGCATTCCGCGCGTGCGCGAGAAGGTATCGCAATTTTTCGGTCGTGAACCGCTGGCGGACATCGACCCGGACAAGGTGGTTGCCATCGGCGCGGCGTTGCAGGCCGATGTCCTGATCGGCAACAAGCGCGATGAGGAAATGCTGCTGCTGGATGTCATCCCCTTGTCGTTGGGGCTGGAGATCATGGGCGGCATGGTGGAAAAGATTATCCCCCGCAACACCACGATCCCGGTCGCCAAGGCGCAGGATTTCACCACTTACAAGGACGGCCAGACCGCGTTGCTGATTCACGTGGTGCAGGGCGAGCGTGAACTGGTTTCCGACTGCCGTTCACTGGCGCGTTTTGAGCTACGCGGCATCCCGCCGATGACGGCAGGCGCGGCGCGCATCCGGGTTTCATTCCAGATCGACGCGGACGGATTGCTCAGCGTGTCGGCCCGGGAGCAGACCATGGGCGTTGAGAGCAGCGTGGCGGTCAAACCGTCCTACGGTCTGACGGACAATGAAATCGAACGCATGCTGCGTGAGTCCATCACGCATGCGGGTGAGGACGATGCGGCGCGCAAGCTGCGTGAGCAGCAGGTCGATGCCGATCGTCTGATGGAAGCCGTGCGCAGCGCGCTGACCGCGGACGGTGCATTGCTCAACATCGTGGAGCGTGAAGGGATTGAGCATGGCCTGAAAGAACTTCAGGCGGCGCGCGAGGGCAACGATTACGCGCGCGTCAAACAGGCCGTCAAGGCGCTTGACCAGGCCACTCAGACATTCGCCCAGCGCCGCATGGATGAGAATATTCGCAAGGCCTTGGCGGGACACAAGCTCGAAGAATTCGATATGTCCCGGGATAAATCCCCGTCATGACGCGACTGACATTTCTGCCGCATCCGCAGATATGTCCGGAAGGCAAAACCATCGAGGTGGAACCGGGTATCAGCATCTGCGATGCCGCCTTGAATGCCGGCATTCCCATTGAACATGCTTGCGAAAAGGCATGTGCCTGCACCACCTGTCACGTGGTGGTGCGCGAGGGTTTCGACAGTCTGGGCGCCGCCGAGGAAAAGGAAGAGGACCTGCTCGATAAGGCCTGGGGTCTCGAGCCCGAGTCGCGACTCAGTTGCCAGGCCAAGGTCGGCAACCGGGATCTGGTGGTCGAGATCCCCAAATACACGATCAATCTCGTATCCGAAAAGCACTAAATAAATATGATTTTGAACTGCCAAGGCGCCAGGGTCGCCAGGAAAAGCAATTCTTGGGATTTTCAGTCCCTGGCGTTCCTGGCGTCCTGGCGGTTAATTTCATTTTGTAACGGTTTCTAAAGGAGGCCGACCATGGGGCTGAAATGGACCGATAGCCGCGAGATCGCCATTGAGTTGAGCGAGAAACATCCTGACGTGGACCCGATGTCCGTGCGCTTCACGGATCTGCACAAGTGGGTGATGGAACTGGAGGATTTTGACGATAAGCCCGAACATTCCGGCGAAAAAATCCTCGAAGCCATCCAGATGGCCTGGATGGATGAACACGGGACTTAAGGTCCGACCAGGGGTTTTACCCCCAAAATAGCCTGTTTTCGTTGTCTGACCCGCCATCAGACGCTACACTATATGTCTGGGATGGATATAAAAATCCCGTTTTTTCCAGAAGTTGCATCATTCTTTTTGTGAAGCACCGGAGATGTCATGGCGCGGGAAAGCCCCGCTGACAAGCCCAACGCTGGTGCGAGTCCGTTGAGGATCTGCCTTGTCAGCTGCTGAAAAAACCAATTTGCTAAACCTGGATCGCCTGGCGATGCAGGAATTTTTCGTTGGCGTCGGCGAAAAGCCGTTTCGCGCCACCCAGGTCATCCAGTGGATTCACCAGTATGGCGTGGATGATTTCGGCGCCATGACCAACCTGGGCAAGGAGCTGCGCGCACGCCTGCGGGACATGGCTGAAATCCGCGTGCCGGAAATCATTCAGGACCAGACCGCCGCGGATGGCACGCGCAAGTGGTTGCTGCGGCTGAACGATGCCAATGCCATTGAGACGGTATTTATCCCGGAAGAGGACAGGGGCACGCTGTGCGTGTCCTCGCAGGTCGGCTGCACGCTCAACTGTTCCTTCTGTTCCACCGGACACCAGGGTTTCAACCGCAGTCTGACCGTGGCCGAAATCATTGCGCAGTTGCTGGTCGCCAACCGCGCTCTGGGGCGTGATCCCAAGGGCGACCGTATCATTACTAATGTCGTGCTCATGGGCATGGGCGAGCCCTTGCTTAATTTCGACAATGTTCTTCCCGCCATGCGACTGATGCTGGACGATTACGCCTACGGCCTTTCGCGCCGGCGTGTGACGCTGTCCACGGCGGGTGTCGTGCCGATGTTGGAACGTCTGCGCGAGGAATGCCCGGTGAGCCTGGCGGTGTCGTTGCACGCGCCGAACGATGCGTTGCGCGACCAGCTGGTCCCGCTGAACAGGAAATACCCCATTCGAGAGCTGTTGGAGGCCTGCCGGCGCTACTGCGCCGATTCGCCACGCAGCCGCGTGACATTCGAATACGTGATGCTCGACGGCGTCAACGACAGCGTGGCGCACGCGCATGAACTGGTGGAGCTATTGCAGACCGTGCCGTCCAAGGTCAACCTGATTCCCTTCAACCCCTTTCCGCAGACGCAATACCGGCGCTCTTCAAAAGAGGTCATTGACCGGTTTCGCGAGGTGCTGATCGCGGCGGGACTCACGACCATCACGCGCAAAACCCGCGGCGATGACATCGACGCGGCCTGCGGCCAGCTCGCCGGACGCGTGCAGGACCGCACACGCCGGCGCGAGCGTCTGGCGATCAGGACGGGCCAGGCATGAACGCACGCATCGTTTTGTCAGTGGCGGTTCTGCTGCTTGCCGGCTGCGCCTCGTCCGCGGAACGGCAGGCGGAACAGGAAAAGATGAACACACTGGCGGAAACCCACGTTCTGCTCGGTTCCAGCTATCTGCAGCGTGGTCAGCTGGATGTGGCCAAGGCAGAGCTGGACAAGGCGCTCAAACTCCTGCCGGATCACTCGCAGGCCAACAACATCATGGCGGTGCTGCAGTGGCGCTTCAAGGATTACGACAAGGCGGACCGGCTTTTTCGCAAGGCGCTGGCGAGCGATGAAAAAAATGCCAACGCGCACCACAATTATGGCGTATTTCTCTGCGATCGCGGAAAAATAACCGAAGGCGTGCGGCACTTCGATGCGGCCGCGGCCAACCCCCTGTATTCTTACGCGGCGGAAGTGAACCTGAATGCCGGCGTTTGCCTGATGAAAAAACCGGCGCCGGTTGCCGCCGAGAAATATTTCCGCGAGGCGCTGCGTCTCAGTCCGAAACTGTCCGGAGCGCTGTATCAGATGGCCAGGATCAGCCTGGACTCGGGTCAGGCCCTGCCGGCGCGCGGATTCATCGAACGTTATTTCCAGTCCGCGGAAGACACACCCGAGGGCCTGCTGTTGGCGGTTAAAATCGAGCGTGCCCTTCGCAGCAAGAACGCCGAGGCCAGTTACGCGCTCCGGTTGCGCGGGAAGTTTCCCGCGTCGCCCGAGGTCGCGCAGTTGCACGCCCTGTCGGCGCCACGGAAGAAATAGGCCATGGATAACACGAAACCGGAATCTGCCGACATTGCCGCGCCGCGGTCCGGGCCGGGGCGCCTGCTGCGTCAGGCGCGGCTGGATCTGCGTCTCGCACCGGAAGACGTGGCGCAGATTCTGCACTTGTCGTCGAAGCAGATCACCGCCCTGGAAATGGATGATTATCAGTCCCTCCCGGGACCCACCTACGTCCGCGGCTACCTGCGCAGTTACGCGCAATTGCTCGGGCTGACGCCGGAGAAGGTGGTCGAGGCCTACAACAACCTCACGATTCCTTCCAAGCCGATATTGCCGCCGCAATCGGCACTGCCACCACAAGTCACCAGCAGCGACCGTCTGGTCAAGGCCGCCAGCATGGGAGTGACCGCGATTGTGCTGGGGCTGGTTTACCTGTGGTGGCAGAGCAACGATCAACCTCTGGAGCAGGCCAGCCAGTCACCCACCGTGGCAGGGCAGGCATCCGTGGATGTTCTGCCACCTCAAAATGTCTCGGGTGATATATCGCCCTCGACGATACCCGCCAACTTGCCTCCCGCGAATGGTGGGGAACCTGCGCTGCAGGCGAGTTCCGGCGCCACACCCGTCCAGAACGCCGCCGGACCGACGACATCGCCCGGCGGCCAACTGACGGTATCCGGCATGACTCTCAACGTGGCGCCGGCCGAGTCACCCAAGCCGGCCAGCGAAGCTCCGCAACCTGCCGACCGCGTCACGCTGCGCACGCGGCGGGCAGCAGAAATCCCGCCGGGCGTGCCGCGGTCGCGGATGGTGCTGCATGCCATTCAGGAGTCGTGGGCGGATATCCGGGATGCCCGGGACAACAGGCTGCTGTACGAAAACGTCCCGGCGGGACGACGCGTCAGCATCGAGGGGGTGGCGCCGTTCAGTGTCTTCCTCGGCAATGCCGGCGGGGTGCGGGTAGAATTCAACGGACAGAACTATGACGTCAGCCGGCACAAGCGCGGTCAGGTCGCGCGCTTCACGCTCGGCGAAGAAACGGCGGTGAACAACTGATGTTTGGCGAAAACCCGATCAAGCGGCGCCGCAGCCGACGTATCATGGTTGGCCGTGTTGCCGTCGGTGGTGACGCGCCGGTCAGTGTGCAGAGCATGACCAACACCGAGACCACTGACGTCGCCGCGACGGTGGCCCAGATCCAGGCGCTGGAAAATGCCGGTGCCGACATTGTGCGTGTCTCGATTCCGACCCTGGAAGCGGCCGAGGCCTTTGGCAAGATCAAACAGCAGGTTGCCGTCCCGCTGGTGACGGATATTCACTTCGACTACAAGATCGCACTGCGCGTGGCCGAGTTGGGCGCCGATTGCCTGCGCATCAACCCGGGGAACATCGGGCGCGAGGATCGCGTGCGCGCCGTGGTGGACGCGGCGCGCGATCGCGGCATCCCGATCCGCATCGGCGTGAACGCCGGATCGCTGGAAAAGGAATTGCAGAAGAAATATGGCGAGCCCACGCCGGAGGCGCTGGTGGAATCCGCGCTGCGTCATATCGACATGCTGAACAAGCTCGACTTTCAGGATTTCAAGGTAAGCGTCAAGGCCTCGGATGTGTTCATGGCCGTGGTGGCCTACCGGCAGCTCGCCGCGCAGATCGAACAACCGTTGCATCTGGGAATCACGGAGGCGGGTGGGTTTCGCTCCGGCGCCGTCAAGTCCGCCATTGGCCTGGGCATGCTGCTGGCGGAAGGCATCGGCGACACCATCCGCGTATCGCTCGCGGCCGATCCGGTGGAAGAGGTGCGGGTGGGTTTCGACATCCTCAAGGCGCTGCGCATCCGCAGCAAGGGTATCAATTTGATCGCCTGTCCCTCATGCTCGCGCCAGGAATTTGACGTCATTGCCACGGTGAATGCGCTGGAACAGCGGATTGAAGACATCAAAGAGCCGCTCGATGTCGCCGTGATCGGTTGTTGCGTGAATGGTCCGGGCGAGGCCAAGGCCGCGCACATCGGATTGGCGGGAGGTAATCCGAGCCTGCTCTATATCAATGGCAAGCCCGACCGCAAGATCGGCAATGAACAGCTGGTCGACGAGATCGAGCGCGTGATCCGCGCGGAACTGCAACGGCGCCGTGATCAGGGCGAAACGGCGCCGGAAAAAAAAGTTTTTCCCATCAAGCAGACCGGCTGAGGGCACTCCATTGAGCAAGGCCATACAGGCCGTACGGGGCATGAATGACCTGCTGCCGGAAGTGGTCGAGCGCTGGCAACGGATCGAGGCCGGCGCGCGCGACGTCCTGCATGCCTATGGCTACCGGGAAATTCGCCTGCCGATTCTGGAAAAATCTGAGCTCTTCGCGCGTTCCATCGGCAGCCAGACCGACATTGTCGAGAAGGAGATGTACAGCTTCGAGGATCGCCACGGCGAGAATCTCACCTTGCGGCCCGAGGGCACGGCCGGTTGCGTGCGCGCCGGCATCGAGAACGGGTTTCTGCACAACCAGATCCAGCGCCTGTGGTATGCCGGCCCGATGTTCCGGCACGAACGCCCGCAGAAAGGACGCTACCGGCAATTTCATCAGATCGGTGTCGAGGCATTCGGCATCGAGAGCGCCGATCTCGATGCCGAGTTGATTTTCATGTGCGTGCGCCTGTGGCGCGCGCTCGGTTTCGACGGACTCACGCTTCAGCTCAATTCGCTCGGCACGCTCGAATGCCGCGCCGCCTACCGGCGCGAACTGGTGCATTACTTGGAGACACAGCGTGGCAAGCTGGATGAGGACAGTCTGCGGCGTCTCGACAGGAATCCGCTGCGTATCCTCGACAGCAAGAACCCTGCCATGCAGGAGATAATCGCCGCCGCCCCGGATTTGTTTGAACATCTGGATGACGCCTCGCGCGCGCACTTCGAGCGCCTCGGCGATTATCTCCGTCAGGCGGGCGTGGCTTTCACGGTCAATCCGCGTCTGGTGCGCGGACTCGACTACTACACCCGCACCGTGTTCGAATGGACCACCGACAGGCTGGGCGCGCAGTCGGCCGTCGGCGCCGGCGGCCGGTATGACGGACTGGTGGAACAGCTGGGCGGGAGGCCGACCCCGGCGGCCGGTTTTGCCATCGGCCTGGAGCGGCTGGCCGAGTTGTTGGCATTACAGGGCGGTTCGCATCAGGGAGTTCGACCGCACGGCTACCTCGTCCTGCTGGGCGAGGAGGCGGAGAGGCAGGGTTTGAGCCTCGCTGAACGTCTGCGCGATGCGGGCTTGCGTATCGAATGCAATGGCGGCGGTGGCGGACTCAAGACCCAGCTCAAGCGCGCGGACCGTAGTGGCGCACGCCATGCGCTGCTGCTCGGAGAGGACGAGGTCCGAAACGCCTCGATCACGATAAAAGATTTGCGCGACGGCGCACAACGTTCGATCGCACAAAACGAGTTAATCGATTTTTTGCTTGGAAGCAATCTCAAAAACAAAGAAGACAAGGCAACCGCAGATGAACGCAGACGATAAAGAGATAAACGCAGATGGGTCATATCAGTTCTTGTTTTATCTGCGTTCATCCTTAAAGAATAAATCCGCGTTAATCCGCGGTTTAAGGTATTTTGAGATAAGTTCCAAGGAAACTTCATGAGGATAACGTCTTGACTGCTTACGAAGAACAGGAAGATCTGGACAGACTCAAAGCCTGGTGGAAGAACTACGGCAATTCCGTGATCTTCGGCATCCTGCTGGGCGTGGTTATTCTCGTCGGTTTCCGCTACTGGACCCAGCATACGGAACAGCAGTTGCATGCCGCCGCCGGCCTGTATGAGCGCATGTTCCAGGATATCCATGGAAAAAAATCCGGTGATGCCCGCAAAACGGGCGAATCCCTGATCAATGAATATTCCGCGACACCTTACGCCGGCATGGCCGGTCTGATGCTGGCGCGTCTGGATTTCGAGGCCGGTGACGTTGCGAAGGCGCGGGAGCGCCTGCAATGGGTGCTGGAACATGCCGACGATGCCGCGGTGAAGCATGCCGCGCGCTTGCGCCTGGCGCGCATTCATCTGGGCAGTGGCGACAAGGAGGCGGCGCTCGCCCTGCTCAATATCAAGGACCGCGCGGGTTTCGAGGCCGAATACGAGGAACTGAAAGGGGATGTTTTTGTTGCGCAAGGCCAGCGGGAAGCCGCACGTTCGGCCTACCGCGAGGCGCTCAAGCATCTGCCCGCCGGTTCGCCCTATGCCCCTATGCTTAACATGAAGCTCGACGATCTGGGACCGGAAAAGGCATCATGAAAAACGCCGCCTTCGTTTTATGCCTCCTGTTAATTCTGCCCGGCTGTGGCGGAAGCAAGGCCGTGCGCGAGGAGCCCGCGAAGCTCCAGGATTTTGCCGTGGAAAAACGCGTGAAAGAGGTATGGACAGCGGACAGCGGTGCCAGTGCGGTCAAGAAGGCCGTGGTGTTGTCACCCGCGCTGGATGGCGACGTGCTCTACACCTCCGATCCCAAGGGGCGGGTGCGCGCGTTCGCCGCCGACAGCGGCCGTCAACGGTGGGAGACGCATGTAAGTCGGCTGGTGACGGGGGCCACGGCCGCCGGTGACGGGTTGGTGGTGGTCGTCACGAAGAAAGGTGAGGTGATCGCGCTTGATCGCGCGGATGGCCGCCGGCTCTGGGCCAGCAACCTGTCGAGCCAGGCGCTCGCGCCGCCGGCGATCAGTGCCGGTGTCGTCGTGGTGCAATCGGTGGATGGCAAGCTCACCGGGCTGTCGGCCGCGGACGGCAAGCGGTTGTGGCGCTACGAACGCACGGAGCCGGCGCTCAGTTTGTATGGCACGGCCAGACCCGTGATTGTCGCCGATGCGGTATTGACCGGCTTCGCCAGCGGCAAGGTGGTCGCGGTTCAGGTCCGGAGCGGCAAACTTCTGTGGGAACTGCCGGTGGCGCAACCGCAGGGGCGCAACGAGGTGGAGCGTCTGGTGGACGTCGACATCTCACCGGTGGTGGTGCGCAACGTGCTGTATGCCGCCAGCTATCAGGGCAAGATCATAGCCCTGGACGCGCAAACCGGGCGCATCCTGTGGTCGCGCGATGTGTCCACGTTCTCCGGCATGGACGCGGACGCGAACAATATTTATCTCACCGACGATCGCGGCAACGTGCTGGCGTTCGATCAGCGCACGGGCGCGAGCGTGTGGAAGCAGGAACAGTTGCGCGCACGCCGGCTGAATGCCCCGCGCTACGTGGATGGTCTGGTGGCCGTTGGGGATTTCGAGGGCTATGTTCACTGGTTGTCGAGCGACGATGGTCACTTTGTCGCGCGCCATCGGATTGGCAGCAGCGCCGTCCGGTCCCAGGTGATAGTGAACGATGACAAGCTTTACGTAAGCAATCAATCCGGCGATCTCGCGGCTTTGCGCTTGGAAACGAATTAACAGTTATTATTTTAACCGCCAGGGCGCCAGGGTCGCCAGGAAAAGATTTTTCGGAGCAACTGAATAAATAAATTAGCCGCTTTTTCGTCGACCTCTGCACGATCTATGGCTGATTTTAATTTTGTTATAGGTTCTTAGTTTGATTTTATTTCCCTGGCGCTCCTGGCGTCCTGGCGGTTGAAATTCTTAAATGAAACCCGTTATCGTTCTTGTCGGCCGGCCCAACGTCGGCAAGTCCACGCTTTTCAACCGTTTGACACGCAGCCGCGCCGCCCTGGTGGCCGATGCCCCGGGACTGACGCGCGATCGCCAGTATGGCGATGGCCGGGTTGGCGATCGCCCGTATTTTGTCGTTGATACCGGCGGCGTGGTTTCCAGCCTCACTGCTGCGAAAGATCACGGCGATGTGAAATCCGGCGTCACCGCCCAGGTGCGTACCGCGCTGACAGAAGCCGACGCCGTCATTCTTATCGTGGACGCGCGCGAGGGCGTTCATCCCGCCGACCGTGAGCTGGTCGCGGATCTGCGTCGGCAGGGCAAGCCGGTGTGGATCGCGGTGAACAAGTCGGAGGGGCGCGATCCGGACGCCGCCGTCGCGGAATTCTATGCCCTGGGATCGGGCGATCCGGTGGCTGTCTCCGCTGCTCACGGGGAGGGCGTGACGGACCTGATCCAGCGCGTGCTGGAGAAGTTGCCGGTGGCGGAGGAAACCGAGCCGGATGAGAATGTCCCGCGTATCGCCGTGATCGGCAAACCCAACGTCGGCAAGTCCACGCTGGTGAACGCGTTGCTGGGGGAACAGCGCGTGGTGGTGTGCCATGAGCCGGGCACCACGCGCGACAGCATCCGCGTTCCGCTCGATCGCGACGGGCGACGCTACACGCTCATTGATACCGCCGGGGTGCGCCGCCGTGCGCGCATCGATGACCCGCTGGAAAAATTTTCGGTGCTCAAGACGCTCCAGGCCATTGACGAGGCGAACGTGGCCATTCTCGTGATCGACGCGCATGCCGGCGTCGCCGATCAGGATGCCTCGCTGGCCGGTTATGCACTGGAGGCCGGACGGGCGCTCGTTGTTGCGGTGAACAAATGGGATATCGTGAAGGAGTCCGACCGGATGTGGGCCAAGCGCGAAATAGAACGCAAGCTGTCGTTTCTCGATTTCGCCCGCGTTCATTTTATTTCGGCGCACACCGGGACGGGGGTAGGCGGTCTGTTTCACTCGGTGGATGAGGCCTATGCCTCGGCCCACCGGATCATGACGACCCCCAAACTGAACCGTGTCTTGCAGGCGGCGGTGACGGCCACGCCGCCGCCCCTGGCCCATGGCCGACGCGCCCGCCCCAAATACGCCCACCAGGGCGGCAAGAACCCGCCCCGGGTGGTGATCCATGGCAACCAGGTGGCCTCGCTGTCCAAATCCTACCGCCGCTATCTCGCCAATACCTTTCGCAAGGCTTTCCATCTGATCGGCACACCGGTGCTGATTGAGTGCCGCCAGGAGGAGAATCCGTATCAGGGCAAAAAGACCGGCGGCGGCAGGGGTGGACGCCGAACAAAGCGCCGCCGCTCGTGAAATTCACGTGATCTATACTGAAAAACGTAGCTTGAAACATTTAAGGAAATTCTGATTAATATGAGTTTTCAACGCAAAGAAGCGAAGAACGCAAAGGTCGCAAAGAAAACCGATGAATAATCAAACAGAAAAACTTCGCGTTCTTTGCGCCTTGGCGCCTTCGCGTTGAGTTTTTAATAAATCATATATTCCTTAAACAAAATCTTTTTTATGTCGTCGCAAAAAATGGGACTTCCAAGTCAGGGGCATAACGGGGCTATGGCGTGAGTGCGTTTCATAAGAGCGCCCTCGGGTCAGGTTACCGGCTGGCGGAATACACAATTGAATCGGTTCTGGGCCACGGCGGCTTCGGAATCACTTACCTTGCGCACGATACGTCGCTGGGCGCGCAGGTGGCCATCAAGGAATACCTGCCGCACGAAATCGCCAGTCGTGAAAACAAGACCCAGGTGCTCCCGAATCCCGAAGGCGACGCGGTGCGCGATTACCAGACCGGCCTGAAAAACTTCGTCAAGGAAGCGCGGGCGCTGGCGCGGTTCAAGCATCCCAATATCGTGCGCGTATTGCGCTTCCTCGAGGCCAACGGCACGGCCTATATGGTCATGGAGTATGAGGAGGGGCAGAGCCTCGCGGATTATCTGCGGCGCAACGGCCCGCGCCTGGATGAGCAGATGCTTCTTCGTGTTTTCATCCCGATCCTGAATGGCCTGAACGCGGTGCACGAGGCCGAAATGCTGCACCTCGACATCAAACCGGAGAACATTTACCTGCGCAAGGACGGCAGCCCGATGCTGATTGACTTCGGCTCGGCGCGTCAGGGCACGACCCATATGCACAAGGTGGCGCTGACCCATGGTTACGCCCCGGTGGAACAATATCCGGACAAGGGCGAGCCGGGTCCGTCGACCGACGTTTATGCGATCGGCGCCTCCATGTACCGCTGCGTCACCGGCAAGAAGCCGGACGATTCGCTGGATCGCCATGAGGCCGTTTTGAAATACCAGGTAGACCCGCTGACCCCGGCGGTGAAGGCCGGGGGAAATTCCTGTCAACGCAATATTCTGGAATGCATCGACTGGGCCTTGCAGGTTTACCCCCGTGACCGGCCGCAATCGGCGCGTGAGTTTCAGGACGCTCTCATGGGGAAAGGGAGCCGCTCGCGCTCGAACTCAAGCAACATCGGTCAGCCCGCGACATTCAAACGTTCGGCGTCCACGACCGCTTACCGGCGTCCGCCGACCCCTGCGCGCAAGTCAAACAGGGACTCCAGCTCAGCCGCCGTGGGCTGGATGGCTGCGGGCCTGATGGTGGCAAGCCTGGCTGTCGCGGGTTTCCTATACTGGTCGGATATCAAGGTTTATTTTGATCTGTTTGAAAACCAGCCGGCCAACCCACCGATACCGTCAGGTGTATCGAATAAACCCGTTAAAGCATCGGCGGCGCCGGCGGAAAACGCGCCGACAACCGTTCCTTCCGCAACGTCGCCGGCCGGACCTGCCAAACCGATGCCGAAGCGGGTAACGCACGCTCCGACCTTCCCCTCCGTGCTGGCAAAAACGATTACCGGCCATCAGGATTGGGTGCAGTCCGTGGCGTTCTCGCCGGACGGGAAATGGTTTGCCTCGGCCGGTCTCGACAAGACCATCCGGCTCTGGGTCGCCGCCACGGGAACACCGCTTGGCACCTTGCGCCAGAGTTATGCCGTGAACGCCATCGCCGTATCCTCCGGCGGAAAATGGCTGGCCTCCGCCGGTGACGATGGCACCGTGAGATTGTGGGAGGCAAAGTCGGGGACACCGCGCGGCGCGTTGAGTGGCCCGGGTTATGCGGTTTATGCCGTGACGTTTTCCCCGGATGGAAAACTCGTTGCCGCCGCGGGCAAGGACCGGTTGGTGTTTGTGTGGGGCGTGAATGACGGCCGGCGCGTGCATACGCTGGCAGGCCACACGGGAGACATCTATTCGCTCGCCTTCTCGCCGGACGGAAAATCCCTTGCCTCCGCCGGCACGGACAGAACACTGCTCGTCTGGAATGTGACCCATGGACTGGAGGCGATCAGAATGGCCGGTCACAAGGGCAAGCTATTGTCGCTGGCGTGGTCGCCGAACGGAAAATGGCTGGCCTCCGGCGATGCCGGGCAGGCAATACGCATGTGGGACGCGAACACCGGCACACATATACGGACAATAGCGAACAATCAGGCGGTCCTGACACTGGCGTATTCCCCGGACAGCCGCTGGCTGGCCGCGGGTCTCGCCGGTAAAACCATTCATATTTTCGATACCGGCGACGGCGCGGTGATGCAGACGCTTGCCGGTCACCAGGATCACGTCCAGTCCCTGGCATTTTCGCCGGACGGGTCGTTGCTGGTTTCCGGCAGCCGTGACAAGACCGTCCGGCTCTGGAAGACCAAAAACCCCTAACAGAGAAAATTCACAGGATTTACAGGATTAAAAACAGGATTAACAGGATTTCTTAAATTCTAAAAATCCTTAATCCTGTTAATCCTGTTAATTTTTATTGTCCTGAACGTCTTCCGGCAGGAACAGCGCCGGATCGACGCGGCTGTTGTTGAGGCTGACAGTCCAGTGCAGATGCGGACCGGTGACGCGTCCGGTCATGCCGATCTCGCCGATTTTCTCGCCCGTGTCCACGCGTGCGCCGCGCTCGACCAGAATGCGGCTCAGGTGGTTGAACATGCTGATGAGCCCCTGCCCGTGATCGATGAAAACAGTTTTACCATTGAAAAAGTATTCACCGGTTTCCATCACGGTTCCGGCCAGAGGGGCCGCCACGGGCGTGCCGGCGGGTCCGGCGATATCAATACCGCTGTGCGGCTGGCGCGGCTCGTTATTGAAAAAGCGTCGCAGCCCGAAGATGCTGCTGATGCGACCGCGTGCCGGCAGGGAGAATTGCAGTGATTTCAGCGGCAGGTCTGTCCAGGCGGCGAACACCCGCCGGATGATCTCCTGCTCGCGCGTGATGCGCGCCAGATCCTCCCCCGAAGGCTCGACCATGCGCTTGTCCTCGATGGTCAGGTGTTGCTCGGCGTAGTCCTTGGGCCGCACGGTAAATGAAAATTCACGCTGTTGGCCCTCAAGCCCGCTGACCTGAACGGTCTGCGTGCCCGGCATGAGCGATAAAGGCAGGCCGATCACCGCCTGCCATTTTCCGGCATACGGCACGACCATGACGCGCTGGTTGTCGTAGCGCGCCACGGGCGCGGGTTCGGTGTCCGGCGCCACCGGCAGGATGACAATGCCGCCCGGCACTGGATTTTCGCGCGGCAGAGAACGCCCGGTTGCGTTGTTGCCGCGATTTGTGCTCATGAACCGGGCGGTCTCTCCCTCACCCTCACTCCCTCTCCCGGTGGGAGAGGGTTCCCTCACCCCGACCCCTCTCCCGCTTGCGGGAGAGGGGGATTTCGTAAGATTGGAGCCGTTGCGGCCTTCAGCCGCAGTTTCATGAATGGGTTGTGCCTGTACCGGGACGCCGAGCAGCAGGGCCAGCAGGGGCCAGGCCCTAATCCACATCGGATTTTTCCACCAGGCAATCCAGTTGACCGCGCGCCAGCCGCGCCCGCACGCGTTCTCCCGGCCTGATCCTGCCGGCATCCGTCACAATGGCGCCGGTGTCTGGGTGCTGCACGACGGCGTAGCCACGTTCCAGCGTGGCGAGCGGACTCAGGGTATGCAGGCTTTGCATGAGCTGTCGCAGGCGCGACTCGGCCAGCTCCAGGCGGCGTCTCATGGCGATGACGAGTCGTGAATATAAATGACCGTTGCTCAGCATCAGCGCCTGTAATCGGGGTTGCGGTGAATGTTGGTGTAACTGCGCGATCATTGCCTGTAATTCCGCCCGTGATTGGCGCAGCCTCATGACCTGCGTCAGATAAAGACGCTGGGCGAGTGTCTTGAGGCTTTGCTGCAGGAGAGCGATGCGGTTGCGCGGGTGCACCAGGCGCGCCCCGAGCCAGTCGAGATGCTGCTGATGGTTGCGCAGGCGCCCCTGCATGGCCGCGATCAGGCGCGCCTCGATGCGTGCAAACTGCGCCAGCCACTCCTGCTGGTCCGGACTCAGCATCTCCGCCGCGGCCGTGGGCGTCGGCGCGCGCGCGTCGGCGGTCATGTCGGCGATGGTGAAATCGGTTTCGTGTCCGATGCCGCTGACGATCGGAATCGGACAGGCATGAATGGCGCGCGCCACGATCTCTTCATTGAATGCCCGCAGGTCTTCCAGAGAACCGCCGCCACGCGCCAGGATCAGCGCATCGCAATCGCCGCGCTCGCCCGCCAGCCGGATCGCACCGGCGATTTTTTCCGCCGCGCCTTCGCCCTGCACCGGCACCGGATATACCAGCACG
The DNA here is from genome assembly GCA_001785195.1 of Candidatus Muproteobacteria bacterium RIFCSPHIGHO2_12_FULL_60_33. Taxonomy (GTDB): domain Bacteria; phylum Pseudomonadota; class Gammaproteobacteria; order Acidiferrobacterales; family Sulfurifustaceae; genus Sulfuricaulis. The sequence goes on along the minus strand of MFTB01000038.1, from coordinate 7,767 downwards.
GCAATTCCCGGGAAACGGCGACGTAATGTGGTCAGGATGTCATGCAGCACCGCGCCCGAGGGAGAGGTGATGATGCCGAGACGGTGCGGGAGTCTGGGCAAGGGCTTTTTATGTGCGACATCGAACAGACCTTCCTGTGACAGCCGTTGCTTGAGCGCATCGAAGGCGCGTCGCAGTGCACCCTCGCCGGCCTCTTCGAGATATTCAATGATGATCTGATAATCGCCGCGCCCTTCGTACAGGCTGACACGGGCGCGCGCCAGCACATGCAGGCCATCCTTGAGCGCGATGCCGAGCAGGCGCCGATGCTGGCGAAAGAAGGCGCAGCGTACCTGCGCCTGGGCGTCCTTGAGCGAGAAGTAGACATGGCCCGAGGCGGGGCGGGAAAGATTGGAAATCTCGCCCTCGATCCAGATCGGCGGGAATCCCCCCTCCAGCAGCGCCTTGGCCTCGCGGTTCAGGCGCGAGACCGTGTAGACATCGCGAAACGGCGTGGCGGCAGGGGAGGGTTGTTCCATTTCCTGAACATAACCGCATTCATGGAAAATACAAAGGATAGAAAAAAGCCGGGCACCGCCCGGCTTTTGGGTGACGAAGAATGTTTTACTGGAAACGGGCGACGGGGTTGGCGTTGTCCTTCGCCTGCTGCTGCGCCAATTTCGCCTCTTGCAAGGCTTTCTTCGCCAGCTTCATGGCCTTGTCTGACCCACCAAGGCGCGTGGCTCTGTCGGTTGCCACGGTGGCGGCCTCCATGGCTTCCCTGGATTCCTTGAGGAACTTTTCGGTGTTGTTCCACAGGAAGTTGGTCTTGCTGGCCAGCATGATTTCGTTTTCCGCCTGGGCGACGAGCTGATTGTATTCATCCTTATTGATAGGGCTGGCGCAGCCCACGAGTGCCAGGGTTATTGCACACAAAATAAGCGTCTGTTTCATCCTTTTCCTCCTGTGCCTGACTGTGTCCACTAATTGACGCTAGCACAGTAAAATACATTCCCGGCGACGTCAACAGAAACACCGCCATCGTCCACAGGGTTTTCGGCCGTCGGGAATAACAGACCCGCGCTAACCGTCGCGCCAGTTTACGGAAACAGGGTCGATCACTATAATACGGCATGCGAATTGTCCAGGAAGCCCTTACCTTTGACGATGTCCTGCTGCTTCCGGCCTATTCGAGCGTCCTGCCCAAGGACGTGGACCTGAAAACCTCCCTCACGCGCACCATCAGCCTCAATATTCCACTGTTGTCCGCGGCCATGGACACCGTGACCGAGGCGCGTGCCGCGATCTGTCTGGCCCAGGAGGGTGGTCTGGGTATAATCCACAAGAACCTCACGCCGGCGCGCCAGGCGGACGAAGTGCGCCGCGTCAAGAAGTTCGAAGCCGGCATCATCACTAATCCGATCACCGTGACGCCGGACACCACCATCCGCAAGGTGCTGGAGCTCACGCGCGCCCAGCACATCTCCGGCGTGCCGGTGACGCAGGGCGACAAGCTCGTCGGTATCGTGACCAGCCGCGATCTGCGCTTCGAGACCCGCTACGACGAACCGGTGGCGCGCATCATGACGCCGCAAGAGAAGCTCGTTACAGTGAAAGAGGGCGCCACGCGCGATGAGATCCTGAAGCTGCTGCATCAGCATCGTATCGAAAAGATTCTCGTGGTGGATGACAAGTTCGGCCTGAAGGGCCTCATCACGGTCAAGGACATCCAGAAGTCCACCGAATACCCGCGTTCCGCCAAAGACCCCAAGGGCCGGTTGCGCGTCGGCGCCGCCGTCGGTGTCGGCGCGGGCAACCAGGAGCGCATCGAGGCGCTCGTGGACGCGGAGGTGGATGTGATCGTGGTGGATACGGCCCACGGCCATTCGCAGGGCGTGCTCGAGCGGGTGCGCTGGGTCAAGAAACATCATCCTGACATGCAGGTGATCGGCGGCAACATCGCCACGGCCGAGGCGGCCAAGGCCCTGCGCGATGCCGGCGCCGACGGCGTCAAGGTTGGCATCGGCCCGGGCTCCATCTGCACCACGCGCATGGTCGCGGGTGTCGGCGTGCCGCAACTGACCGCCATTTCGAACGTTGTCGAGGCGCTCAAGGGTACGGATATTCCGGTGATCGCCGACGGCGGCGTCCGTTACTCCGGCGACATCGCCAAGGCGCTCGCCGCCGGCGCGCACTCGATCATGATCGGCAGCCTGCTGGCCGGCACCGACGAATCGCCCGGCCAGGTCGAGATCTATCAGGGCCGTTCGTACAAATCCTATCGTGGCATGGGTTCGCTCGGCGCCATGGGCGAGGGCTCGAGCGACCGTTATTTCCAGGAACATGCCAAGGGCGACAAGCTGGTGCCGGAAGGCGTCGAAGGCCGTGTGCCCTACAAGGGGCCGATGGTCAACATCATTCACCAGCTCATGGGCGGCCTGCGTTCCAGCATGGGCTATACCGGCAGCGCCGACATCGAGGTGCTGCGCACCAAGACGCAGTTCGTGCGCATCACCAGCGCCGGCATCCGCGAGTCGCACGTGCACGACGTAATGGTGACCAAGGAAGCGCCGAATTATCAGCGCGAATAAGAAATCTCACCGCGAAGGCGCAAAGGACGCAAAGAAAGCCATTTGAGAGTAAAAACCAGCATTTCTTGATTTACGGTTATCTGTAATTTTTTGTTCTTGTTCTTTTACCTTTGCGCTCTTCGCGTCTTTGCGGTGAAAATTAATATACTTATATGACCGATCCGCATTCGCAGAAAATCCTCATCCTCGATTTCGGCTCACAGTACACGCAGCTGATCGCGCGCCGCGTGCGCGAGGCCGGCGTCTACTGCGAGCTGCATTCCTGGGACAGCCCGCTTGAGGAAATCCGCCAGTTCGCCCCACGCGGCATCATCCTCTCGGGCGGGCCGGAATCGGTGACGCTGGCGGAAACCCCGCGCGCCCCCAAGGAAATCTTCGACATGAAAATTCCCATCCTTGGCATCTGCTACGGCCAGCAGACCATGGCGGCGCAGCTCGGGGGAGCGGTCGAGGCCGGGGACAAGCGCGAGTTCGGTTACGCGCGGGTGCGCATGCACGGGCATTCGAAGCTTTTTCGCGATCTGCGCGACGAAAAGGAAGCATCCGGCGCGGAGTGGTTGCACGTGTGGATGAGCCACGGCGATCGCGTCACCCAATTGCCTCCGGGTTTCAAGGTAATCGCGGAAACACCGGCCGCTCCCTTTGCCGGCATTGCCGACGAGGCGCGCGGATTCTATGGCATCCAGTTCCATCCAGAGGTCACGCACACCACGCAGGGACGTGCCATCCTGCAACGTTTTGTGCACGACATCTGCGGCTGCGGCTCGCTGTGGACACCGGGCAACATCATCGAGAGCATGATCCAGTCGGTGCGCGCCCAAGTCGGTCGGGACGAAGTTGTTCTCGGACTGTCCGGCGGCGTGGATTCCTCCGTGGTCGCGGCGCTCTTGCATCGTGCCATCGGCCAACAGTTGACCTGTATCTTCGTGGACAACGGCCTGTTGCGCCTGAATGAGGGCGATCAGGTCATGGAGACCTTTGCCCGGCACATGGGCGTGAAGGTCATCCGGGTGGACGCCGAGAACCGTTTTCTCTCCGCGCTCAAGGGCGTGGCCGATCCGGAGAAGAAGCGCAAAATCATCGGCGGCATATTCATCGAGGTTTTCGAGGAAGAAGCGGCGAAGATCAAGAACGCGCGCTGGCTGGCGCAGGGGACGATCTATCCGGACGTGATCGAATCCGCCGCAGCCAAGACCAGGAAGGCGCATGTCATCAAGTCGCACCACAACGTCGGCGGGTTGCCGGAGAAGATGAATATCAAGCTGCTCGAACCCTTGCGCGAGCTGTTCAAGGACGAGGTGCGTCGCATCGGCGAGGAACTGGGGCTGCCGCACCAGATGATCTACCGCCATCCCTTCCCCGGACCGGGTTTGGGCGTGCGCATTCTGGGCGAAGTTAAAAAAGAATACGCTGATTTGCTGCGCCAGGCGGACGCGATTTACCTGGAGGAGCTGTATCGTCACAATCTTTACGACAAGATCAGCCAGGCCTTCGCGGTGTTCCTGCCGGTCAAATCCGTGGCCGTGCTCGGCGACGCGCGCGCCTACGATTATGTCATCGCGCTGCGTGCGGTGGAGACGGTGGATTTCATGACCGCCAACTGGGCGCCGATTCCCTATGAAGTCCTCGGCATCATCTCCAATCGCATCATCAACGAAGTGCGCGGCATCTCGCGCGTGGTCTACGACATCTCCGGCAAACCGCCGGCAACCATCGAATGGGAATAACTGCGAGTGGCAAGTAGCAAGTTACAAGTGGCAAGAACGATCAAAACGCCGCTGATTTTGCTTGCTACTTGCTACTTGCTACTTGCTACTTGTGTTCGAAGCTAGCGATTCGAAATTCATGCGCCGTGCGCTCGAACTGGCGCGGCATGCCGAAGAAGCGGGTGAGGTACCGGTGGGCGCGCTGGTGGTGCTGAACGACGAGATTATCGGCGAAGGCTGGAACCAGCCAATCGTCGTGCACGACCCTACCGCCCACGCCGAGATCGTGGCCTTGCGCGCCGCCGCGACGCGAATGAAGAATTACCGGCTGACGGATACCACCCTTTATGTGACCCTCGAGCCCTGCGCCATGTGCGCCGGGGCCATCGTGCAGGCGCGTGTCGCGCGCGTGGTGTACGGCGCGGCCGACCCGAAGGCCGGCGCCGCCGGGAGTGTATTCAATCTGCTGGAGTCGCCTGCGCTGAATCACCGCGCGCAGATCACGGGCGGCGTGTTGGCCGAGGACTGCGGGCAGAGTCTTAAAGCGTTTTTTCAGGCACGGCGGTAAACCCCCCTCTCCCCTTGCCCTCTCCCGCGAGGGGAGAGGGGGAGTCGGAGGTGTTTCATTTATATCGCTGGCGCCTTGAGGTCGAGCGCCTGGGGTTTGTTCCTGGCCTTTTCTTCCTCGTCAGTCTTTACCAGCACGTCATAATACGTCCGTACCCGGTTGACGAGGAGAACGGGCTCCATCCCGCGGGCATAGCCGAATTTTGTCTTGCTGTGCCAGGCCTCGTCGGCGAGCCAGGGGAGATAATTCTTCACATCGTTCCACTTGTTCGGGTCGCGTCCCTGTTTTTGCGTGAGGATGCGCGCGTCTTCCAGGTGGTTGATGCCGATGTTGTAGGCCGCCAGCGCCATCCAGAGCCGGTCCGGTTCAGTGACACCGGGCGGCATGCGCGTGATCAGGCTCTGGAGGTAGCGCGCCCCGCCGTCAATGCCCTGGGCCGCGTCCAGACGATCCGTGACGCCCAGATGATTGGCGGTTTCCTCCGTCAGCATCATCATTCCGCGCACACCGGTCGGCGAGGTGGCTTCCGGGTTCCAGAAGGATTCCTGATAGCCGATGGCGGCGAGCAGGCGCCAGTCCAGACCGTATTTTTTGCCGGCCTTTTCAAATAAAAGCTGATAGCGTGGCAGGACGCTGCGCAGGCGCACCTTGTAAACGCTGAGGTTGACGAAGTTCGTTCGGCTGGCAGGGCCGTAATAGCGGTCGATGAGTTGCGCCAGTTCACCCGAGGCGCGGCTTTGCGCCAGAAATTTCATGGCGGCGTCATGCAGGCTTTGGTCCTGACCCCGGGGGAAGGCCCAGGCCAGCAATTCCGGGTTCGGGAAACTGAAGGCCACCTGAAGGTCGGGAAAATACTGCCGGGTGACCGCCACGATGTTCGAGTCTGCGATGCTGATTTCAAGCAGTCCTTCCCATACGGTTTGCAGCAATTCCTCGGTTTCCCTGTCCACCTCGGTCCATTTCAGCTCCGGGTGTTCGCGCCGGAGTTCATTCAGGCGCTCGACGTAGCTGGTGCCGGTCTGCACTTCGATCTGGCGTCCGATCAGTTCCTGGACATGGGTGGGGCGCGCGGTCCCCAGCCGGTAGATCACCTGCTGCCGGATTTCCTGGTAGGGCGGGCCGAAGCGCACCAGCCGGGCGCGCGATTCGGTCACCGTGATGCCGGCGGCCGCCATGTCGGCCTCGCCCTTGAGAAAGCGGGGCATGATGTCGCTGAATTTCTCTGCCACGATGAAGCGCGGGTTCACGCCCAGAGACTCGGCGAAGCTTTTTACCAGATCATGTTCGAACCCGGCCGGGCCTTCCGGCGTTTCGTAATAAGTGGTCGGGCTCGCGCGCGTCAGCACCACCAGTTCGCCGGCGGCGATGACCGCTTGCAGCTTGTTTTTTTCGAAAAATGAGCAGGACAGAAAGCAGGGGAGGAGCAATACCACCAGCAGGGCGGAGCAACAACGTCGCGATACGACATGAAACAGTCCGGTCTGTCGCTGAGGCAGGTTACGATCCATAGGTTTAAACTAGTGCAGCGGGAAGCCCTTGTCACGCTGCTATGGCGTGGCTGAAATAGCGCGTGTTGGTATAATCCCGCCTCTCCGGAGAGGTACCGAAGCGGTCACAACGGCGCTGACTCGAAATCAGATGGGCGGAAACGCCACGGGGGTTCGAATCCCTCCCTCTCCGCCATTACCCAAGCCGGGGGTTTTACCCCCGGCTTGGGTAATGGCAAAGTGCGAAAGGTATTCGAACCCGAAGGGTTCGGAATCCTGACGTGCATGGATGCACAAATGTCGCGAGAGCACAGGTATGTGCGGAGCGACATCCCTCTCCGCCAGTCAAATAAAAAGGGGCCATACGGCCCCTTTTTATTTGATTTGTGAGCAGGTTGATTCGAACTTAATTAATTCTTTGACTGCGACCTCGCCGCATAAATCCAAAGAGACCAACTAGGCCAGAACCGAAAAGCCAGAAGGCGGCGGGGATGGGAACGGGAGTCATAAGGAAGGCGTGAGTCTGGCCATTTATGATGCCACTGCCAATGATTTGGCCGGAGTCGTTAATCGCTGATGCAACCTTAAGCGCCCAGCCTGAGTCAGCAGAGATAAGAGAGTTCAGATCCAGCATTGCGCCATTGGTGTAAAGGAATGCGCGATTAGCGGTGTTGTCTCCAACAGTTTCGGAAAAACCAACCACTTGTCCGCTGTTGTTGATGCCGAAAGCAAAACTGCTTGTAGCACCATCCAAGATACCGAGGTCGTTAATGATGCCGCCGCTGTATAGAAAGGCGTGAGCGGCAGTGTTTCCAGCGATAGAAGCATTTCCGACAATCTGACCGCTGTTGTTGATGCCATATGCGCCGCTGGATGTACCACCCAAGGTGCCCAAGTCGGTCATCGTCCCGTCACTGTAGAGAAATGCGCGTGAATATCCATCGGTAGTCCAGCTGTTGCCTGCCACTTCACCGTTGTCGTTAATGTCTCTGGCAAAAGTGTATGAACCTCCAAATGTGCCAAGGTCAGTCATTGTCCCGCCGCTATACAGGAAGGCACGAGCGACAGCGAATCCAGCGGTGTTAGAATAGCCCACTATCTGACCATTGTTGTTGATATCCCTGGCAACACTATCTGTGTATGTAGCGCCCAAGGTGCCAAGGTCAGTCATCGTCCCGCCGCTGTACAGGAAGGCGTGAGAGGCAGCGTTTCCGGCGGTATTGGAAGAGCCCACTACCTGACCATAGTTGTTGATGCCGTTAGCAGAGCTGGATGTACCACCCAAGGTGCCAAGGTCGGTCATCGTCCCGTTGGAGTACAGGAAGGCAGAGCCCACCACTTGGCCGTTGTTGTTGATGTCGGAGGCGGAGAACGTACCGAGATCAGTGATGGTGTAATCAACCGCCGCTGCTTGAAGAGAATAAAAAATACCAACT
>MFTB01000037.1 GCA_001785195.1 Candidatus Muproteobacteria bacterium RIFCSPHIGHO2_12_FULL_60_33 | reverse complement strand
GCGCGACAAAATCGGCGACGGCAAAAAACCTGCGCCGCGTCCGGCGCGCATACAGCCACATGGCGAGGATGACGCCGAGCAGGCCGCCGTGGAACGACATGCCGCCGGACCAGATATAAAACACCTCCACCGGATGGTCGAGGAAATACCCAAGGTTATAAAAAAGGACATAGCCGAGTCGCCCACCGAGAATGACGCCGAGCGCGCCATAGAAGATGAAGTCGGCGACTTCCTGCGGCTGCCAGCCGGAACTTGGGCGCTTCGCGCGATACACGCCCAGCCACCAGGCGCCGAGGAAACCGATGAGATACATCAGCCCGTACCAGTGCACCTTGAGCGGACCGAGGTGAATGGCGACGGGATCGATATCGGGTGCGAGCATGGCGCGGCATTATGTGACAGGTGCAGGCATGTAGCCAGTATCGAGACGTTTGAATAACCATGAACTTAGAGCGCCCACTATAAGACAATCCGGGTGCGATTCGGTATAGTCGATGATCACGCTCGGAATAGTTTTTTCATGGACACCCCTGCCCCCACCAACCGCCCCGGCAATCGGTTAATTCACGAGACCAGCCCGTACCTCCTGCAGCACGCGCATAATCCGGTGGACTGGTATCCCTGGAGCGCGGAGGCGCTGGAGCGGGCGCGGCGTGAAAACAAGCCGATCCTGGTTTCCATCGGTTACTCGGCCTGTCACTGGTGCCATGTAATGGAGCACGAATCCTTCGAGGACGAGGAAGTCGCGCGCGTGATGAACGAGCTTTTCGTGTGCATCAAGGTGGATCGCGAGGAGCGTCCCGATCTCGACAAAATTTATCAGACCGCGCATCAGATCCTGGCGCAGCGCCCGGGAGGCTGGCCGCTCAACATGTTTCTCACGCCCGACGACCAGATGCCGTTCTTCGGCGGGACGTATTTCCCCAAGACGGCGAAATACGGCATGCCCGGCTTCACCGATCTGCTGCGGCACGTGGCCGAGGTCTACGACAAAAAGCGCGAGGCCATCACCGAACAGAACCATTCCCTGCGCGACATTTTCGGGCGTCTGCAGCCGGAGGCACCCGCTCCCGGCGTACACGTCGGCCCGGAAGTACTGGATCAAGCCTATGCAGAATTGCAGCGCCAGTTCGACGCGCGTTTAGGCGGATTCGGGGGCGCGCCGAAATTCCCCCATCCCACTTCAATCGAACTCTGCCTGCACCGTTGGGAACAGGGCGTCCACCAAGGCGCGGAGGATCAACAGGCGCTGCGCATGGCGCGCGACACACTCGCGGCCATGGCCCACGGCGGGATCTACGACCAGGTCGGCGGCGGCTTCTGCCGCTATTCGGTTGACGAGCGTTGGGAGATCCCCCATTTCGAGAAGATGCTGTACGACAACGCCCAGTTGCTTTCGCTCTATGCCGATGCCTGGCTCGCCACCGGCGACTCGCTGTTCCGGCGCATCGTCATCGAAACCGCCGGGTGGGTGATGCGGGAAATGCAGTCTCCCGAGGGCGGTTACTATTCGGCGCTGGACGCCGACTCCGAGGGGCACGAAGGCAAATTCTACATCTGGACCGCGGATGAAATCCGGGCGCTGCTATCGCCCGAGGAATGGGGCGTGGTTGAACGCCACTTCGGCTTGCAAGGCACGCCCAATTTCGAGGGCCAGTGGCATCTTAATGTACGTGCCGACAAAACCTCCATTGCTGAACAAATGCTGTGCCCGGAATCCGATGTCGCCGCGCGGCTGGATTCGGCGCGCCGTAAACTGTTCGTAGCCCGCGAGTCACGCGTGCGCCCGGGGCGGGATGAAAAAATCCTCACGTCCTGGAACGGCCTCATGATTCAGGCCATGGCGCATGCCGGCCGGGTGCTGGCGCGGCCCGATTTCATCGCCTCCGCCGAACGCGCCCTGGATTTCATTCACGCGCAGCTCTGGCGCCACCAGCGCCTGCTCGCCACGCACAAGGACGGCAAGTCGCATCTCAACGCCTACCTGGATGATCACGTCTTCCTGATCGCGGCGGCCCTCGAATTGCTGCAGGCCGGCTTCCGCCGCTCCGATCTGGATTTTTCCATCGCGTTGGCCGACAGCGTGATCGAGCATTTCGAGGATGAAAACCACGGCGGCTTTTATTTCACCGGCGACGATCACGAAAAACTCGTCTACCGCCCCAAGCCGGTGTCGGACGATGCCATCCCCTCCGGCAACGGCGTCGCCGCGCTGGTACTCGGGCGGCTCAGTCACGTGACCGGCAATCTCAACTATTTACATGCCGCCGAGCGCACCCTGGAAGCGCTGTATTCGGGCATGCGGCAACAGCCTTCCGCGCACGGGGCGCTGCTGCTGGCGCTGGAGGAACAGCTTTCACCGCCGCAGACAGTCGTGCTGCGTGGAACGCCCGAGTCCATGAAGCTCTGGGAGGCGATAGCCGCGAGTCAATACCATCCACACCGGATCGTGCTGGCGATTCCGGGCGACGCAGAAAATCTGCCCGGCCTGCTGGCCGAGCGCACGGCCAGAAACGGCGTCACGGCCTATATCTGCGCCGGGCACGCCTGTTCCGCGCCGGTCACTGACTTGGCAAAATTTGAAGCTGCACTAAACTAACATTGCTGGGTAAAAAAACGCTGGCAGATTTCGTGCACGAACCCCATGGCTGGATGCACTCGATCACTCTTGCTGAATCCGCCATGGGGCATGGCATGGAATATGAAAAACCCCTGCTTACGCCAAAATCCGCAGGGGAACAGCCAAATACAAGAATCCGCATGGAACCACAACACTCCACCAAAACCCCTGCCACAGAAGCCTCCTCACCGTCCAGCTCCAGCAACATTTCGGGAATTCGCCGGTTTATCAGGGAGGCGAGGAAGTTGCATGAGCGCGAGAAATCGCGCATCCGCGATGGAATAGTACAGATTCCCGGATTGATGGCACTGCTCATGAAATCGCGCAATGGACAGAGATGGAGCAAAACCGAACGTCAGGAATTGCGGAAACAATTGCGTGGGCTTTCCCGGCTGAGCCTTTATTTTGCGATGGCGGCCCTGCCATTCACCACCCTCGCGCTGCCTCTGGTCGCATGGTGGCTGGACCGGCGTCAACGCCAGCGTGCCAACGATCCGTCCAGCAACGCGACGCCCTGATTCCGCGTTTCAGCGGAAATACGCCACGTAGAAGTACAGCGCGCCATAAAACAACAGCATGGCCAGAAGATTCCAGTGGCCGTTGTTGCGGTATAAAACGCTCCAATTAAAAAACCTCACGGCGGGATCGAACAGCCGACCGAACGCGGGCAGAAAACGATTCACACGCGCGCAGTAATCGCGATACGGCTGCCCCAGCAATTCCGCCAGACGCTTTTCCTCCCGACCCACGCGGTTGACCATGTATAAATAATAAAAAACGACGTAGGCGAGGGTGATGTAGTCGTTGCCGAACAGCAGCACGACACCCAGTATCAGGAAGAAGCGCCCGAGATACATCGGATTGCGCACCAGCACGTAAGGCCCGCGCGCGGTGAGCTGCTCGTTCTTCACCAGCGCGGCGAAGGACCAGAGCTGGATCGCCTCGCCAAACAGCGAAACCAGAAACGCCATGAGCAGTCGCGAGGCATCCGCGTAGCGCGCCAGCAGCACCAGCACCGCCAGAAACAGCGCATAGCGGAGTTTGAGAAAAACCTTGCGTGCGCCGGGGTGATTGAATATGTCGTGAATCGCCTGAAGCATGAAGTCGTGCCTGAACCGGATTGGGAAGGGCGTGATTATTGAGGCGGCACGTATCCGTTTGCAAGCGTCACGACGTTGAATTTTCACGCCGGCGCGGGAAACATGAAAAAACACGCGGGAAAATATACAATGTGCGCCGCTCACTATTTCCCTGCTGTCGATGCCCGATTATTACTCCGCGCCACAGTGCAACATCTTCTGGTCGCGATTCTTTCCTTTTCTTCGCTGGTGGCCGCGGGTCAGCCGGGCGACGCTGCGCGCCGACCTGATGGCCGGGGTCACCGGTGCTGTCATCGTCCTGCCCCAGGGCGTGGCCTTTGCCATGATCGCCGGGCTGCCGCCGGTGTACGGCCTGTACACGGCGATGGTGCCGCCCGTCATCGCCGCGCTCTTCGGCTCCTCGCGCCATCTCATTTCCGGCCCGACTACGGCGCTCTCGATCGTGGTGTTCGCCACCATCACAAAATTCGCCGAACCCGGCAGCGCCAAGTTCATCAGCATGGCGCTCACGCTGACCTTTCTCGCGGGCGTCTACCAGTTCGTGCTCGGACTCGCGCGCATGGGGGCGCTGGTCAACTTCGTGTCGCACTCGGTCGTGGTCGGCTTCACCGCCGGCGCAGCGATCCTGATCGCCACCAGCCAGCTCAAGCATTTCCTCGGCATCAACATCCCCGCGGGCGAATCGTTCCTGCACACCTGGCAGGATATTTTTCTCCAGATAAACGAAATCAATCCTTACGTCACGGCTATTGCCGCGGTCACCCTGGTCGCGGGCGTCCTGTTCATGCGCTTCAAGCCGCGGCTTCCCGGCATGTTGTTCGCGATGGTTATCGGCAGCCTGCTGGCCGCGTTGCTCGCCTATGAAACCAAAGACATCAGGCTCGTGGGCGAGCTGCCGGCACAACTGCCGCCGTTTTCCCTGCCCGACCTGTCGCTCAAATCGCTCAAGGCCCTCGGCAGCGGCGCGCTCGCCATCGCCATGCTCGGGCTGGTCGAGGCCGTCTCAATCGCCAGGTCGGTGGCACTCAAGTCCGGTCAGCGCATCGATGGCAACCAGGAATTTATCGGTCAGGGGCTGGCCAATATTGTCGGCAGCTTCTTCTCGAGCTACGCCTCATCCGGCTCCTTCACCCGCAGCGGCATCAACTACACCGCCGGCGCGATTACACCGATGGCCGCCATTTTCGCTGCGATCGCGCTCGCCTTGATCGTGCTGATCGTCGCGCCGCTCGCGGCACACCTGCCGATCGCGGCCATGGCCGGCATCCTGCTGATCGTGGCGTACCGGCTGATCGACTTTCACCACATCGCCAATATCCTGCGCACCAGCAAACGCGAAACGGCGGTGCTGCTGACCACGTTCCTGGCCACGCTGTTCGTGGAGCTGGAGTTCGCCATCTACGCCGGTGTGATGCTGTCATTGGTGATCTACCTCATGCGCACCTCGCGCCCCGGCATCGTCGTGCGCACGCCTGACCCGCACTCCGTAGGACGGCACATGGTCACCGATCCAAAACTGCCAGAGTGCCCGCAGCTCAAGATCGTGCGCGTGGACGGCTCGCTGTTCTTCGGCGCCGTGGATCACGTGCAGGGCGAATTCCAGCGCTTCCTCGCGGAGAACCCGGGGCAGAAACATCTGTTGATCATCGGCAACGGCATCAACTTCGTCGACATCGCCGGGGCCGAGATGCTGGTGCAGGAAGCCCGGCGCCGCCGCAACCTGGGCGGCGGACTCTATTTGAGCAAGATGAAAGAAGAGGCCTGTCGAATCCTGAAGCGTGGAGGTTTTGTCGACAAGCTGGGCGACGAGCACATCTTCGTCACCAAGGCCGACGCCATCCAGACCATCTTCGCGAAACTCGACCGTTCCATCTGCGAGCGTTGTGACAAGCGGATTTTTCTGGAATGCCGGAAGATCGAATACAAAGGGGGAAAACCGTTGCCCGCGGACAAAACCGCGGCGGCGTGACCGAGCCGGCGTTTCAGAAGAAGCGGTCGGCCAGCACCAGCGCCCAGACCACCACGACGAGAACCAGAGAAACAAACACCGCCGCCGAGGCGATATCCTTGGCCTGCCCGGACAGTTCGTGCGGATCCCGTCCGACACGATTGACCACCGCCTCGATCGCCGAATTCAGCAACTCGACCAGCAGCACCAGCATCAGGCTGCCGACCAGCAGTGACCGCTCCACCCCGTCGCGCCCCAGCCACCATCCGAGCGGCGCCAGGACAATAAACAGCGCCAGCTCCTGGCGGAACGCTGTCTCGTTTTTCAGCGCCGCCCTGAAGCCGGCGAAGGAATAACCCGCCGCGCGCCACACCCGGCCCAGATTAAACAGGTCTTTCATCAGCGCTATCCTCCGTCAGCCGGTCCGTTTCCAAACGAGGTCGAGTTCACGCGCGGCACGGACGTCGTCCAGGCGTTTCACGGGCAAGGTATGCGGCGCGCCTTTGACGATTTCGGCATTGGTGCGCGCCTCCTTCAATATTTCCTCCATGGCGGCGATGAACCGATCAAGCTCTTCCTTGGCCTCGGTCTCGGTCGGCTCGATCAGGAAACACTCCGGCACCAGCAGGGGAAAGTAGGTCGTCGGCGCGTGGAAGCCCTTGTCGAGCAGTCGTTTCGCAAAATCCATCGCGCTCACGCCGGTCTCGTCCTTGAGCTTCTTGAAGGTCAACACAAACTCGTGCGTGGCGCGGCGTTTCGGGAACGCCATATCAAAACCGCGCTTTGCAAGCTCGGCCATGATGTAGTTGGCGTTCAGCGTGGAGAACTCGGCCACGCGGTGCATGCCTTCGCGTCCCAGCAGCCGTGCGTACACATAGGCGCGCAGCAGCACGCCGGCGTTGCCCATGTTGGCGGAAAGCCGGCCTATCGTTTTGGGACGGGTTTTTTCGGTTTCCCAAAGATATTTGTCCTGCACCTTGCCCACGATCGGTACCGGCAGGAACGGCTCGAGCCGGCTGCTCGCCGCCACCGGCCCCGCGCCCGGTCCGCCGCCGCCGTGCGGCGTGGAAAAGGTCTTGTGCAGGTTCAGGTGGATCACGTCGAAGCCCATGTCACCCGGCTTCACGCGCCCGAGAATGGCGTTCAGATTGGCGCCGTCGTAATACAGCAGGCCGCCGGCGTCGTGCACGATCTTGGCGATCTCGGTAATCTCGCGTTCGAACACGCCTAGCGTCGAAGGGTTGGTCAGCATGAGCCCAGCCGTCTGCGGCCCAACTGCCGCTTTGAGCGATTCGATATCCACGTCGCCGTTGCCATCCGTGGGAATCTCGCGCACGGTATAACCGCACATCACCGCCGTGGCCGGGTTGGTGCCGTGCGCGGCATCCGGGACAAGAATTTCAGTACGGCCCTTGTCACCACGCGAATCGTGATACGCGCGAATCATGGCCACGCCGGCAAACTCGCCCTGCGCCCCGGCGAGCGGCGTGAGCGACACGGCCTTCATGCCGGTGACGTCTTTCAGCATTTCCTGCAATTCGTACATACAGGCGAGGAAGCCCTGGCCGGTGGATTCCGGCGCGTACGGATGGCGCCCGAGCAGGTTCGGCAGCATCGCCAGCTTGTTGCAGGCGCGCGGGTTGTATTTCATGGTGCAGGAACCGAGCGGATAGAAATGCGTGTCGATCGAGAAGTTCAGCTGCGACAGTTTCGTGTAATGCCGCACCGCCTGCATTTCGGACACTTCCGGCAGCAACGGACGCTTCTTGCGGCGGAATTTTTCCGGAATGTCCTTCACCTCCGCTTTCACGAGCGGGGCTTGGGATGGGTTTCGGCGATTCGTTTGTGACTGTTCGAAAATCAGCATAGTTTTCCCGTCAAAATAAATTTGATTACAAATGTTCCACTATCGAAGAGATGTAATAACCAAATTCCAGTTATTGAGATATTTCGTAAAGTCTCTCCGTTTGTTCGAGTACATGCCCTCAGCAACTAACACTTGATCGGCTATCCCCAAGCCTCGCGTCTCCCAGCACTTGTTCTTCTTGGTTACATAGAAATATGTTTGTACAACCTTTACCTTTTCTTGCTTATGAACCACATCCAGTCTTTTTAGCAATTCATGAGGCGGAATTATTATGAAATCGATTTTCTTCTGATCAAAGGAATACAAGACAAAAACCCACAGGTCTGCGTTGGATTTCAATATCTTCTCTCGCTTGAGAGACCACCAACCAGCTGCTTTCAATCCGCGCCTGAGTGCATCGGATTTATTTTCAACCAAGAAATCTTTTGAAAACTTGACCTGAATCGAAACTACTTTTTTGTTTTTGCTGTCAGTAACCAACAGGTCGATACCTGTATCCTTCGTCGGCAACCACACATTCAGGTTTTTGAACTTGCTTTCAATGTAAGAACCAACCAGATATTCACCGGCGTGAATTGTGAAGATTGGTTTCACTGGCACGTCCTTCGCGAAAGAAAGATGTTCGGCTGTGGTGCAGTTTTCGAATCCCCGTATGGCGCGCCCGAGCATCGCCAGCCTTTGGCCGGCAAGCCCGACAGGGGCGCGGACCAGGAGGTCCGCGCCTTGCGCACGCGACAGGGACGTCGCGTTGCGCAAGCTTGGGGGCCAAAGGCGCGAAGCGCAGGAAAGCGTGCCATTCGGGCGGCCTTTCTTTTGGTGACTTTTCTTTGGCCGGACAAAGAAAAGTCACCCAGGGCGCAGGGGCGGAGCCACCCGCAATTAGATTTTGAGATCGCGCGCAAAGCGCGCGAGACATTTAAAACCTGGATTCCCGCCTTCGCGGGAATGACGACGTTTTGGGAGGCGGAGTCACCCACAATTTGCTTTTGAATCGTGCGCGGAGCGCACGCTAAATTGGATTCCCGTGGGTCAGCCACCCACAAGTTACACGCGGCCGCAGGCCGCTCGACAACAGCCGCCTCCCGGATTGCGCTACGCTCCATCCGGGCTACAAATTTGTTTGGTGGGCAATGCCCACCCTACATTTACTAATTTCCATTTCTTTTCTTTGCGTCCTTTGTGCTGTACAGGACGTACGAATGTCGCGAGCGCAGGGATGCGCGGGAGCGACCGTCTTTGTTGCGCGCCATCCATGGCGCGCCCCCTGCGGGCGCGCTGAAGCGCGACCAATTTTGCTCCCGGCAAAATTGTGCGTTGAAAATTCATATAACTCTCACTTCAATGCCGCCAGCGCCTTGTCGTAATTCGGTTCCTGCTTGATCTCCGGCACCAGTTCCGTGTACTTCACCTTGTCGTTCTCATCAATCACCACCACCGCGCGCGCGGTGACGCCGGCGAGCGGGCCGTCGATGATCAGCACGCCGTAATCCTTGGCGAAGTGGCGGTCGCGCATCATCGAAAGCGTCTTCACCCGCGTGGTGTTCTCGGCGCCGCAGAAACGCTTCTGCGCGAACGGCAGATCCATCGAGACGATCAGCATGACCGTGTTCGGGTGCATGGCGGCGTGCTCGTTGAACTTTTTCGTGCTCGTCGCGCACACCGGCGTGTCGAGACTCGGCACGATATTCAAAAGCTTTTTCTTGCCCTTGAAGCTGGCGAGCGACACGTCGTTCAAATCGGCGTCCGTGAGTTTGAAATCCGGCGCGGCACTGCCGACCTTGGGCAGGTCGCTGTTGGTATTGATGGGGTTACCACCGAGTGTGATCTTGGCCATGATCGTGTCTCCTTGAATTAAGCGTTGGGGTTTGTTTTGACGGCGCACGGCGGATCCAGCCGGCGCTTGCTGACGATGCGTTCCAGATGAAACGCATATTGCTCGATGTCTTCCTGGGTGCGGGTTTCCGTGGCGCACACCAGCAATGCCTGGCCGAGATGCGGATAATGTTCCGCCAGATCGTAGCCGCCAAGAATACCCTGAGCCTCCAGAGCACGCAGCGTCTCGGACACCGGCACCTCGAGCCGCAGCACCGCCTCGTGGAACACCGGGCGGTTGAAGACGCGCGTCACACCCTTGATGGCCGTGAGCCTGTCGACCAGCGCCAGGGTATTGGCATGACAGGCCTGCGCGACGCGTTCCAGTCCGTCCGGCCCGAGGAGCGCCATATAAATGGTCGAGGCCGCGACGACCAAGCCTTGGTTGGTGCAGATATTAGAGGTCGCCTTGGAGCGGCGGATATGCTGCTCACGTGCCTGCAGGGTGAGGGTAAATCCCGGTTTGCCGTCCTTGTCCACGGTGCGACCGATGATGCGCCCGGGCATCTGGCGCACCAGGGCCTCCTTGCAGCACATGAAACCGTAGTACGGCCCGCCGGAGGATAGCGGTGCGCCCAGCGGCTGGCCTTCGCCCACGGCGATGTCCGCGCCCTTCGCGCCCCACTGGCCGGGCGGCGTGAGCAACGCCAAGGCTGTGGGATTCACCAGCCCGATGGCAAGCATATTATGCGCGTGCGCCCAGTCGGTGAGCGCGTCCACCTCTTCCAGCACGCCGAAGAAATTGGGCTGCGGGATCACGAGGGCGGCAAACTCGCCGCCTTCGTATTGCCTGAGCGATTCCGGAATGGTGTGCCCGCCTTCGGTGCAATGTGGAATCTCGACGAGTTCGATGTTCTGGTTCGCGACGATGGCGTGCACGACCCGATGGTAAATCGGGTGCACGGTGGAAGGCATCAGGATCTTGCGCGCCGTCTTCTTGCCTGTGCCCGGTGTTCGGGTATGCGCGCGCACCGCCATCAGCACCGCTTCCGCGAGGCCCGAGGCGCCGTCGTAGAGTGAGGCGTTCGAGACGTCCATGCCAGTCAGCGAGGCCATCATGGTCTGGTATTCATACAGCAATTGGAGCGTTCCCTGGCTCGCCTCGGCCTGATACGGCGTGTAGGCCGAATAGAATTCACCGCGTGACACAATCTCCCACACCGCGGCCGGGATGTGGTGCTCGTAGGCGCCGGCGCCGATGAAATTGATATAGGCGCCGTCCTGGTTGGCGCGCGTCTGCATCAGGCGCCCGATATCCATCTCGCTCAGCCCTTCCGGCACTTGCGTCAGCTTGCCGGCGCGGAGCTTTTCGGGGATTTCGTCGAACAGATCGTCGATCGAATTGACGCCGATGCTCTTCAGCATCGCCTTCACATCGGCATCGGTATGCGGAATGAACGGCATAATCAAATCCTATAAGAAATTCTCACCGCAAAGACGCCAAGGACGCAAAGAAAACATAAACATTAAAAGTACTGAAACTGATACTTGATCTTTTGCCTTCCTTTGCGCTCTTTGATGCGCGCCATCCTTGGCGCGCACCCTGCGGGCGCGCTCCGCGCGTCCAATTTTGTTCCTGACAAAATTGTGCGTCTTTGCGGTGATATCAATGCTTTTCAGAGGCGACCAATGCCTCATAGGCCTTGGCATCGAGCAGGCCGTCGAGCTCGGCCTTGTTCGCGGGCTTCAGGCGGAACATCCAGCCGGCGCCGTAGCAGTCCTTGTTCACGGTCTCGGGCGCATCGGCGAGCGCGGCGTTGGCCTCGACGATCTCGCCGCTGACCGGCGCGTACACGTCGGAGGCCGCCTTCACGGATTCGACCACGCCGCATTCCTTGCCCGTGGCAACCTTGGCGCCCGCCTGCGGCAGTTCCACGTACACCATGTCGCCCATCAGGTCCTGGGCGTGGTGCGTG
>MFTB01000036.1:25013-26261 GCA_001785195.1 Candidatus Muproteobacteria bacterium RIFCSPHIGHO2_12_FULL_60_33 | reverse complement strand
CACGCTCGTCAGGATTTCGCGGACACCGTAGCCAGCATACAGACATAGTGGAACATCATCTAATCCCGGTACCGGGCGAGAGCGAAAATTACTTCTCGCTTGCAGAACGTTCCCGAGCTCACCTAGCTCAGCACGAATCTCTGGCGTCTGCGAAAGACGGGCAAGAAAGTCCTTGCCGGTACCCGTCTGGTGATGCTGTCCATCCACTTGGTACGCTAGCATTTGTAGCCGGCGATGTTCGCGCTCGCTCAGCGCTTCGTAAGGCACAGCGGCTTCACCGACACGTAACAGGAGGTCTACTTGTTCTGGGTCATCATAGTGCAGAAGGTCAGCGAAACGGCGGCCAAAATACTCGTCTTCCGCGCCTTCTGGTGTGTTCAACAATCCAGCATCGCGCTGCAGAGCTGTCCAGCCGCTGCGGCCGTGGCTTCGATACAGTTCCTCGGGTTCCAACGCTTGCTCTCGGAGAAAATCGGCGAGCCTCACATTCGCTCGCCCACGCAGTGCCACAAAGCTCTGAAGCTCGGAACGCAGACGACGCCACGATTGATTGATGGTTGTTCGCAGGCTCCGGAGAACCTGCTCTTTGGTGAATTGCTGAAGCTGGATGTGGCAACCAGGGGGAAGTGAACTAAACTCTTTTTCGACTGCATCTATCAACTGGTTCCGCGACAGCCCAGTAACCGTCGAAAGCAGGCGATCGAAACGAAACTCCGTCCGATACCTACCAACGAAGTCCAGAATCAGGCAATTCTGCTTGCCTTCATGGTGCCGTAAACCTCGCCCAATCTGTTGCTGAAAGAGAACTGAGCTTTGCGTCGGCCGAAGCAACAGCAGGGTATCCACAAAAGGCAAGTCAACACCTTCATTGTAGAGGTCACAGGTGACGATCGCGCACACTTCGCCGCGTCTCAACTTTTCCGGAGCCTGACGACGAGTTTCCGGGTCCGTCGCACCGACAACACAAAGTGCCGGTAGGCCGGCATCGTTAAATTTACTCGTCATGAACTCTGCATGAGCAACACTCACACAGAATACGAGCGCCTTGCTGCGTCTGGAATTACCCGTTAGACGATGCCATTCGTCGATAACCAATCGGGCACGCACATCGTTACCCGTAACTAACTTGTCGATAACCGCTCGCTCACCGGGTTCGTCCCAAGGAACCTCTGAGAAATCTGTATCATCATCACAACCGTAATACTCGAATGGACTCAACAATTGCAGATCGAGCGCGTGCCACAACCT
>MFTB01000036.1:0-24884 GCA_001785195.1 Candidatus Muproteobacteria bacterium RIFCSPHIGHO2_12_FULL_60_33 | reverse complement strand
CCAGTCGGTGGCATTCATCAATAGTGATGCTATGCCAATAATCTGAGCCGTACTGGGCGACTAAACCACGGGATGCCACACTGTCGATGGTTGCAAACAGGTGATCACAGGTCTCCGGATTGATGCCACCGACCAGCAATTCTCCGAACGAGTGGTCACGAAGTACTTCGCGATACGTGCGTCTAGCCTGCTTCAATATCTCCTCACGGTGCGCAACAAATAGTAATCGAGGACGTCCACCGTGATGTTGACACGTCGCCTTATAATCGAACGCTGCCACGACGGTCTTGCCGGTACCAGTGGCTGAGACGACAAGATTCCGGAATCGTCCATGCTCGCGTTCCACCGCTAGTTGTTCGAGCATGTCTTTCTGGTAATCTTTTGGCTCAAGATCAAAAAACGTTGTCGTAGCTGAAAGCTGATCTCCTGCCTCGCGCTTAAGTGCACGTGACAATTCCGAACGATGCGCCGAATTTGCAGGATCGTAATGCTGAAACTCACTATCGTTCCACAGCGTCTCAAAATGTGCTTTGGCGCGCGCGAATAGTCCCGCTTGTCCCTGCTCCGTGAACTTGACTGTCCATTCAAGGCCGCCCAGCAAGGCCGCGCCGGACAAATTGGCGCTCCCGACATAGGCTGAACCGAATCCTGTCCTGCGGTTGAAAATCCAGGCCTTAGCGTGGAGCCGAGTACGTCTGCCATCCAGCGATACCTTGACTTCGCAGCCTGGTAACTGCGCGAGGTAATCCAGCGCCTCCATCTCTGTGGCTCCGATGTAGGTCGTGGTGAGAATGCGCAGACGGGTCCGTGGTTTCCCCCATGCATCCACAGCCGTCGCCGTTTGCAGAATATCCAGCAACTTCCGCACGCCGGAAACTGTAATGAAGCTGACTAACACATCTGCCTGATCGCAACACGCAATCTCACGACGCAGTTCCGTAAGCAGTGAAGGAGAACCTTTACCGGCAGTGAATAACCACGGGATAGCAAGACCTGTTTCGGGAACTTCCGGAACCGGACGAGCATTGTGAACGGCTCGTAGCAACTGTGGTGGTTCAACAAATGTTTCCAACTGGCTTGCTGCAATTCCCGCCTGCTTACGCAGATGAACAAGCAGTGCATTGACCAGCGCTAGCTGCCGACTGGCTTTCTCCGCACCCTCGCCATCTAGCTCATCAAGCAGCACGGTCATCTGCCTTACCAGTGCATCTGCCAACCTTTCAGCGACCTCGTCAGCAGGAACCTGAGACAGCGTCCGGCAAGCGGGATCTCGGAGACCAGCTATCAGCTGCGCCAACGATTCGGTAACGAGTTTATCGTAGAGGCCGTCTGGTAGATGCATTGGTGTCTGAAACCCAACTTTAGCGCTTCTTATCCGCCACCAAGGCTTTCAGCAGTCCTTTGCCCTTGTATTTTCCCCGCAAACCTTGGATGTGCTCACGTGCAATGGGAGTCAGTACGATTTTGCAGTTCTGTTCGTCCACAACCATGTGTATGCGAGTAGGTGCTGTCATTCCAAGTTTGCGAAGGACAGCTGGAGGAATAGAAAGCAAACCATTGGCAGCCATGCGCACGATCATTACCTACCCCTTTTCGTGTCTATCAAGATGTTTTCATTGTATCTCTTGTATCTAAAAATTGGGTAAAATCGCGCACCCATGAAAATCTGCATCGTCTCCGACAGCCACGACCATCGCGAGCATCTGGCTACCGCCGTCACCGAGGCCAAATCGGCGGTGTTTTGACCGGGTCTGCAAGCTGTATTACAATTCTGTAATACGACAGAGGGTTATCAAGATGGAAGCAAAGGTCATTTCCCTGCGAGTCAGTCCGGCGGTGGCTCAAGCGCTGGAGCGCGCCGCGCGCGCGCGGCGCACCTCGAAAAGCCGTCTCATCCTCGAAAGTATCGAGGGGTTGCTGAAGCGGGAGCCACAGCAATCATCCTACGAACTCGGCAAGGATCTGTTCGGACGGTACGCTCTCGGGCTGGGGGATGCCTCAACGCGCACCCGTAAACTTTTTCAGGAGTACGCCTTTGCAAAGCACGCTCGTAGACAGCGGCCCGCTCGTCGCGCTGTTCGCCGCTGACGAATCTCACCACCGCTGGGTGGCGCGTTTCATTAAGAGCAGTCGGATGCGCTTCTCGACGACGTGGCCGGTGGTGACCGAAGTCTGCGCCATTTTGTCCCGCTCACACCCTGCGATGGTGGCTTTTCTAGAATGGGTAGCGCGCGGCGGCCTCGATATCGAGGACCTTGTGCCGGCCGATCTGCCGGCGATGCTCGTGCTCTTGCGCAAGTATGCCGATCTGCCCATGGATTTGGCTGATGCCTCGCTTGTGGTGCTGGCCGAGCGCACCGGTCGCGATGCTATCGTTTCGCTCGATTCGGACTTTGAGGTTTATCGCCTTCACGGGAAACGGCCATTTCGCAACCTGCTTTCCCGGCGCAAGTAATTCCACATCCCCTGTGTTCCGATAACCCACCATCGGAATGTCCGATAAATGCCCCTCTTTGTCATCCCGAACTTCCGACGGATTTCCGAAGGAAATGAAAGCGAATCTTCGGCAGTCATGCGGGTAATCACTACTGTCTCCTCTCGCGAACAAATAAGGCGCATTCATCGTATCTCTTATCTCTGCAATTTTTTTAAAATCGCATCCTCATGAAAATCTGCATCGTCTCCGACAGCCACGACCATCGTGACTATCTGGCCGCCGCTGTTACCGAGGCGAAATCACTGGGCGCGCAGGCGGTGATTCACTGCGGTGATCTGGTGGCGCCGTCCACGCTGCACGCGATCATCCCGCTGGGACTGCCGGTGCATCTGGTGCATGGCAACAACACCGGTGATCTGTTTCATCTGTCCAAGCTGGCGCACAAGCCGGAAAACCGGGTGCACTACTACAAAGGCGGGGAAACGCTGCGCGTCGATCCCGGCACGGTTGGCGGAGTGAGCGCGCTGGCGACTTACATCCTTGGCGACCTGGAAAAAATGGAGTTTGAGATCCGGTCCGTGCGCCTTCCGGAAACGCTGCGAATCGCGAAGTCCTGATTCATTCACCCTCCCCCCTGCCCCCTCCCATCAAGGGAGGGGGGAGATTTTTTGAGCCCCTCCCATCGAGGAGGGGGGAAATCTTTATTGATGGCCGCTTCGCCAGGGAGGAGAGATTCTCACTTGATCGCCCTGCAGCTTGTTTACCTGCTCACATCCGTTGGCGGAGGCATCCAGATGCGGGGCTGAACGCCAGAAATCCGGAGCAGAAAACGATCAGGCTTCGGCGGTCTTGCGTTGCGGCGCCGGTATTTCGGGGGACAGGGGGTGAATACCCAGCTTCTCGAACAGCCTGAGGTCGGCGTCGGATTCCGGGTTGGGGGTGGTGAGCAGCCGGTCGCCGTAGAAAATGGAATTGGCGCCGGCCAGGAAACACAGCGCCTGAAGATGATCCGGCATCTGGCTGCGGCCGGCGGAAAGTCGCACGAACGACGTCGGCATGGCGATGCGCGCGGCCGCGACCGTGCGCACGAATTCTATGGGGTCAAGCGCCGTGGCCGTCGTCGCGTCAGTAAGTGGTTTTATACTGACCTGAAACTTTGTATCTTCATCTGGGCCCATACTTTCCGACGTCCGCGCCCGACTCGCGACGGACGCATCCCCATCACTGTCGTGATGGGGCCCCTGCTCCCTGCTCGCAGGCGCTCCTTCTCCAAGCGGCGTGCCGGGGATATGCACCAGCAGGTTGATCGGCACCGACTCCGGCGGCGGGTCGAGCGCGGCCAGCTCGGCGATGAACTGCACCCGGTCCGCGCGCGATTCCCCCATGCCCATGATGCCGCCGCAACAGACCTTGAGTCCGGCGGAGCGCACCTTTTTGAGCGTGTCCAGCCGGTTGTCGAAGCTGTGGGTATGAACGATGTGGTCGTAATGGGCGCGCGAGGTATCGAGATTGTGGTTGTAGTAATCCAGCCCCGCCTGCGCCAGTTGTTCGGCTTGGCCTTCGCGCAGCAATCCCAGCGTGGCACAGGTTTCCATGCCAAGGTCCTTGACCGCGCGGATCATGTCCGTCACCTGCGCCAGGTCCTTTTCCTTCGGCCCGCGCCAGGCCGCGCCCATGCAAAAGCGCGTTGCGCCCCTTTCCTGCGCCGTGCGCGCGGCCGCGACCACTTCTTCCTTGGACAACAGCGGCTGGTTTTTCACATCGGTGTGAAACCGCGCCGACTGGGAACAGTAGCCGCAATCCTCGGAGCAACCGCCGGTCTTGATGGAGAGGAGCGTGGAGAGCTGCACCGCGTTCGGATCGAAGTGCCGGCGATGCAGCGTCTGGGCACGGTAAATCAGATCGCTGAACGGGAGTTCAAACAGCGCGGCAATATCGGCGGCGTCGGGATGCATCGGGAATCGTCCGGCAATAATAGAGCGACCAAGCTAGGGGAAGCCGCGCCGCTTGTCAACTCTCCATGAATCCGCGAGTTGACGTGGGCTTACGCGCGCGCGCTGTTTTCGCGCAGCGCGCCGGCGGCCATGGCGCGCAACCGGTTGAGGTCATGCAGGACGATCTGGCGGCCGTGGACATTGATCAGGCCGTCGTCCTGGAAGCGCGACAGCAGGCGGCTGACGGTCTCGAGCGCCAAGCCAAGGTAATCGCCCAGGTCCTGGCGCGAC
The DNA here is from genome assembly GCA_001785195.1 of Candidatus Muproteobacteria bacterium RIFCSPHIGHO2_12_FULL_60_33. Taxonomy (GTDB): domain Bacteria; phylum Pseudomonadota; class Gammaproteobacteria; order Acidiferrobacterales; family Sulfurifustaceae; genus Sulfuricaulis. The sequence goes on along the minus strand of MFTB01000036.1, from coordinate 20,222 downwards.
ATGCTGAGCTTGAATTCGTCCGGCGCGCCGCCGAGCCGCGCCAGACGGCGGGAGAAACTCACCAGGCACGAGGCCAGGCGCTCCTCGGCGCTCATGCGGCCCAGCATCATGAGCATCTCCTCGTCGCGCACGATCTCGCGGCTCATGATCCGCAGCAGCTGATGCTGCAAGCCGGGAATCTTGGTCGCCAGATCTTCCAGCGCGGGGTAGGGAATTTCGCAAACCTCCGAGCTCTCGAGCGCCTCGGCGCTGCACGGATGCCGGTCGGAGTTGATGGCGTCGATCCCGATCAATTCGCCGGCAAGGTAAAAACCGGTGACCTGGGCGCGGCCGTCTTCGATCAGACCGGTGGTTTTCAGCGCGCCGCTGCGGATCGCGTAAAGCGCGCGCAGGGGGTCGCCGAAACGGTAAAGCATCTCGCCCTTTTTCAGGGTGCGGCGGCGCTTGATGGCCTTGCCGAGGGCGGTGATATCGATTTCATTGAGCCCGAATGGCAGGCATAATTCCTGCAGCGTGCAATCCTTGCAGGCGGCCTTGATGCTGGAGATATTGATGACAGCCGCAGCTTCTCGTTTTTGCACCGGGCTTTTCCTTGATGCTGTGGAAGCCTGTTGTAACAAAATTGATGGGGCACGTCTATCGTGACCATTAATATCAATTAGGATACATAAACATGTATTCATCGAAACTTTTGTGATTCATCCGGTGCGCGGATGAAATCTCCCACACATTCAATGAGTAAGTGACACGCGTGGCATGCCGGGCCGCGCGCGGCCTTCAACACAAAAGGTAAATAATTGCTAACGCGATACGTGATGGCGTCCGGACGACAGGAGCAGGAACCCCCGCCTGAAAACCGGCAGCACCCACCGCGCCGAGCCTGAAACATTGGCGGTCAGGCCCGGTTCAGTGGGTGCCAATCACTCCGGCTTACTTGAGCGAAGCGCTGCAGAATTTGCAACGCCTGGCCGCGAGCGGAATCTCCGAGAGGCATTCCGGACAGTTCCTGACCTCGGGCGCCTTGGCCGGGGCCTCTTCTTTCTTCAGCCGGTTCATCGCCTTGATCACCATGAACAGCGCAAAGGCGATGATGACGAAGTCAATCAGCGTGTTGATGAAGAGACCGTAGTTCAGCGTCGGCGCTCCGGCGGCCTTGGCCGCGGCAAGCGTGGCAAAGCTGCCGCTGCCGAGATTGATGAACAGGCCGCTGAAATCCATGCCGCTCAGGGCAAGCCCCAGCGGCGGCATCAGCACGTCGCTCACAAACGAACTGACGATCTTGCCGAATGCCGCACCGATCACGATACCCACGGCCATGTCCACCACGTTGCCGCGCATGGCGAATTTTTTGAATTCATCCAGCATACACAACTTCCATTCCTTTTTGTGTGAGGTAGATGCTAAATCAGTTTATTGAGGTTGTCGCCTGCAATGGCTTGATGTCGATCCCGACGCAGTGATTTTGGGCACGGCGTGTGGCCATTCATGGACATGAAACCAACAAAAGCCCCGCTACAGGGAGCACAGATAGAAGCGGTGCTGACGGATTACGGCCGTCAGATCACCTTTGAGTAGCGCTGTTCCTGTTTCTCGCGCAGGTAGCGATCGAACACCATGCAGATATTGCGGATCAGCAGTTTGCCCGCCGGTTGCACGCGAATGGATTCCGCGTCCATTTCAATCAGGCCATCCTGCTGCATGACCCTGAGCTCAGGCAGCTCCGCGGCAAAGTAGTCGGCAAAGCGGATGCCGTGGGTGTGTTCGAGGGAATTCAAATCGAGCGTGAAGTGGCAGATCAGCTGCGTAATGACCGCGCGCCGGAGCTTGTCATCCGCCTCAAGCGTGATGCCGCGCATCACCGGCAGACGTCCGGCGTCGAGCGCGGCGTAGTAATCCTCCAGCGTTTTCTGATTCTGGCTGTAACAATCGCCCACCATCCCGATCGCCGTGATCCCCATGCCGACCAGATCACATTCGGCATGCGTGGAGTAACCCTGGAAATTGCGGTACAGCGTGCCGTTGCGTTGCGCCTCCGCGAGTTCGTCGTTCGGCCGCGCGAAATGGTCCATGCCGATGTACACGTATCCGGCCTGCGTCAGGCGTTCAATCGTGTGCTGCAGGATGTTGAGCTTCTCCTGCGGACTCGGCAGATCCTCGGCGCGGATACGCCGTTGCGGCTTGAACATTTCCGGCAGGTGCGCGTAGTTGAACACCGACAACCGGTCCGGACCGGCATTGATAATCTTCTCGAGAGTGCGCCCGAAGCCGGCCACCGTCTGGTGCGGAAGACCGTATATAAGGTCCATATTGATGGAGCGGAAGCCGAGTGAGCGCGCCTGCGTGAGCACCGCAAAGGTTTCAGCCTCGCTCTGAATCCGGTTCACCGCCTTCTGCACCGCGGGCTCGAAATCCTGCACCCCCATGCTCAGGCGGTTGAAGCCGAGTTGGCGCAACAAGGCGAGCGTCTCCGGCCGGATCTCGCGCGGGTCCACCTCGATGCCATATTCGCCCTTGTCATCGTCGCGCAAACGGAAATGCTCGCGTGTGACATCCATCAGCTCCCGCATTTCCTCATGACTGATAAAGGTTGGCGTGCCACCGCCCCAGTGCAACTGCTCCACCGTACGTGCGCGGTCGAACAGTTCCGCCTGCAAGGCGATCTCGCGATGCAGCCGGCCGAGGTACGGCGCGGCGCGCTTGCGGTCCTTGGTGACGACCTTGTTGCAGGCGCAATAGAAACACACGGTGTCGCAGAACGGAAGGTGGAAGTACAGCGACAACGGGCGTGGCGTGGATGTCTCGTTGGTCCGTTGCGCCCACGCGCGGTAATCGGACTCGGTGAAGCCGGCGTGGAACTGCACCGCGGTCGGGTACGAGGTATAGCGCGGCCCACTCTTGTCGTAACGGCGCAGCAGTTCCGCATCAAAAATTATCTGGTGATTCAAGCGTAAATCCCGCGAAGTAAATAAAGTTGTTGGCTAAAGTAGCGCTCGTCACATGAAAAACCATGACCTGTATCAATATTATAATTACAAATTTAAAACGAAAGGGCGAAACGGACGAGCGTCGGGTTCGGCCGGATTCACCGACGAACCGGAGGGGCTTCGTCAATTCCGAGCTGGCGCCACAGCGCGTCCACGCGTTGTTTCACCTCCGCGCTCATGGCGAGGGGCTTGCCCCACTGGCGACTGGTCTCCCCCGGCCACTTGCTGGTGGCGTCGAGACCCATCTTGCCGCCCAGCCCCGAGACCGGGCTCGCGAAATCCAGATAATCGATCGGCGTGTTGTCCACCAGCACCGTGTCGCGCACCGGGTCCATGCGCGTGGTCATGGCCCAGATGACCTCTTTCCAGTCGCGCACGTTGATGTCGTCATCCGTGACGATCACGAACTTGGTGTAGGTGAACTGACGCAGGGTCGACCACACACCGAACATGATGCGCCGGGCGTGGCCGGCATAGCGTTTTTTGATGCTCACGCACGCCACACGGTAGGAGCAGCCCTCGGGCGGGAGATAAAAATCCACGATCTCGGGAAACTGTTTCTGCAATAGCGGAATGAACACCTCGTTCAGCGCCATGGCCAATATCGAGGGCTCGTCGTACGACGAGCGGCCCATGTAGGTGCTGTGATAGATGGGCTGGTCACGATGCGTGATGCGCTCGATGGTGAACACCGGGAATTTTTCCTGCGAATTGTAATAGCCGGTGTGATCGCCGAACGGCCCCTCGAGCGCCTCTTCGTCCGGCTCGATATGGCCTTCCAGCACCATCTCGGCCGAGGCCGGAACGTGCAGCGCGCCGTTGTGACACGACACCACCTCGCTGCGCGCTCCGCGCAGCAGTCCCGCGTACTGGAATTCCGACAGCGTGTCGGGGATGGGGGTGACGGCCGCGACCAGCGTCGCGGGGTCGGCGCCGATGACGACCGCCACGGGAAAACGCCGGCCCGGATGCGCCTCTTTCCACTCGCGGAAATCGAGCGCGCCGCCGCGATGAGGCAGCCAGCGCATGATCACCTTGTTCCTCGCGATCACCTGCTGGCGGTAGATGCCGATGTTCTCGCGCTCCTTGTACGGCCCCTTGGTGATGACAAGTCCAAAGGTAATGAGCGGGCCGGCATCTTCCGGCCAGCAGGTCTGGATGGGCAGCATGGACAAGTCCACGTCCGCGCCTTCGATGACGTGCTGCCGGCACGGTGCATCGCTCACCACGCGCGGTAACACGTGAAAAAGCTGCTTGAAGCCGGGAAGTTTCTCCATCGCATCGCCGACCCCGCGCGGGAGTTGCGGCTCCTTCAAAAAGGAAAGCAGTTTGCCGACCTCGCGCAGTTCCTCGATGGACTCACGCCCCATGGCGAGTGCCACGCGTCGCGTGGTGCCGAAGAGATTGCCGAGCAGCGGAATATCGAAGCCTCCCGGCTTCTCAAACAGCAACGCCGGACCGCCGGCGCGCAGCGTGCGACAACATACCTCGGTGATTTCCAGGCGCGGGTCCACCGGCACGGTGATACGCTTGAGTTCGCCCAGGTTTTCCAGGTGCGCGATGAAATCACGCAGGTTCTTGTATTTCATGGAACGCTCACGATAGGGGGCGGACGGCGCGCATAATTTGATCCAGGTCAATTGCCCGCGCCAGCAAGACCTGTTATAAAATCGGCGTTTCCGACATCAGGACCCGCATGCCGCCCCATCCCCTGCTATTACCGCTGCGATTCATCCCCGATGCGGTGCACGCGGAAGTCCTGGCGCGCGCAATCAACCATCTGCTGCGCGGCCAGCCGATCGCCGCGCGGCTTCCCGAAATCAACGGGAAATCGGTGTGCATCCACATCAAGGATGCGTCGAGCGAGATCCATTTCCGGATCGGGCACGGGCGTTTGCAACCCGCCGCGCCGGGCCACGCCGATGTCCGCATCAGCGGCACAGTGCAGGATTTCTGGCTGCTCGCCACCCGGCGCGAGGACCCGGACACCCTTTTCTTCAGCCGCCGCCTGTGCATCGAGGGCGACACCGAAACCGGCGTGCACATCAAGAATCTGCTGGATGCGCTCGATTACGACTGGGAATCGCATTTCCGCGCCGTGCTGGGCGCACCGTGGGCGACACTCGCGGCCGGGCTTTTTCACAACACGGTCGGCCGGTGGCCATAACCAGGAATCGAATCCGTTGAAACCCTTCAGTCACCGCTGACCTGGTTCATGCCGGGCGCGCCGTACCAGTAGCCGTCACAAGGTCCGAATGCCTGGTATGGCTCAAGCATCGCGGCCGCCGCGGACGATTCCCGATGCCCGTCCGCGACGCCACGGAACGCATCCACGATCTCGAACATCCCCTGAGCCTGGGGAGAAAGCCGCAAGACATCCACCCCGAGCGCCCGCAGTTCCCCGATTTCGTGCACCAGGTTGTACGTCTCGCCCGACTGCACCTGGATGCCGTTGAGGCTGAGAAACGACTGGCCCTCGCGCGTGCGCAGCGGCATGCCATCGGGATAATCGGCGCAGCGGAATCCACATTCATCCTTCGGCAGGTTGTGCGCCCGGGCGGTGAAGCAGCGCGCCGAGAAAGACAACGGCAGCCGTCCGAAAACGAACACTTCCGTCTCCATCCCTGCGGGACGCTGCGCCTGGAGCGCGGCCAGCGTTTCGCGATCCAGCTCCATCGGCATGACCCAGCGCCGCGCGCCGGCGCGCGCCATGAGTTCGAGCGTGTGGCGGTTGTAGACATTGACATGCGGACCGACAACAAAGGGAGTCACGCCCTCCAGCATGTTGACCGCGGCCATGTCATTGGCCTCGACCGAGAAGCGCCCGTTCTCCGCGACGGTGCGCATGTAGGCGGCTTCCGATTCGGCCTCGATGAGCGTGAGCGTCGACAGCACCGCCTCCTTGCCGGCGGCGCTAAGGCGCTCGGCAATGTCCAGCCAGTCCGGCAACCGCAGCGCACGGCGCTTGGAACAGACCGTTTCACCGAGATAGACAATGTCCACCGGGGCTCCGACGACGCGCGCGTAAAAATCGGACACGCGGTCGCGGTCCCAAAAATACGGAATCGGTCCGAGGGAGAGCTTCATTGCCATGGCCGGGAGTAGGCGCCGAGCGTGTGGCAGCGGCCTTCGGCGACATTATCCAGCTGCTCGACCCATCGAACCTCGGGTGTAAACGTCTCCGGTGCGGCGGTGCAGGCGTCGATGGCCGCGCGCAGCGTGCGCGTCACCTGCGCCACGTAGGCCGGGCTGCGCTGGCGGCCCTCGACCTTGATGGCGGCGACACCGGCGCGGTACAGATCCGGAAGAATATCGAGGACGTTGAGACTGGTCGGTTCCTCCATGGCGTAATAAACGTTGCCGCCGACCTCGAACCGGCCCTTGCACAACGTGGGGTAACCGGCGGGCTCGTCCGGCGCGTACACGTCAATCAGCACGCCGTTCAGCCGCGAGCGGCGCCCGGCGGAGGATTCTTCCCATTTCACCGCCTTGGCGGGTGAACACACGCCGCTGGAATTCGGCGACTCGCCGGTCACGTAGGACGACAGCGTGCAGCGCCCCTCGACCATCACGCACAGGCTGCCGAATCCGAAAACCTCCACCTCCGCCTTCACGCGCTTCATGACATTCTGCACCTGCGTGAGCGACAGCACCCGCGGCAGCACCACACGCCGCACGCCGAAGTGCCGCACATAAAAATCGATCGCCTCATGGCTGGTTGCCGAGCCCTGCACCGAAAGATGCAGGCGCAGATCGGGATAGGTCCGCGCGGTGTAATCCATGAGCCCGGGGTCGGCGAGGATCAGCGCATCGATGCCGAGGGTGGCCGCCTGGTCCACGGCCCGGCACCACTTTTGCCACTGCGACGGCCGCGGATAGGTATTGATCGCCAGGAACACGCGCGCGCCGCGCTTGTGCGCGTAATTCACGGCCCGGTGCGCCTCGTCCAGGTCGAAATTGAGGCCGGGGAAATTGCGCGCGTTGGTGCCATCACGAAAACCGAGGTAAACGGCATCAGCACCGTTGTCCACCGCGGCCTTCAGCGCCGGCATGCTTCCCGCCGGACATACTAATTCCACCGTGTTTGACCTCCGGTTGATGTTCTGGAAACAACGCAGAGGCCGCAGAGACGCAAAGGACGCAAAGGATTGAAAGTCTCAAAGCTCATGAATACTCCGCGATCTCCGCGCCTTTGCGCTCTCTGCGTTCATTCCAGAGCGTGATCAACCGACGGCGTCGAGCACGCGGCGGCGGAAACCCACACCGAGCCGCTGCGCGATTTTCTCGCATGCTGGAATATCGACGCCGGAGAGCCCATCGACGGCGGTGAGGGTGATGTCTGGAACAAACTCGCGCGCGCTTTTCACGAAATCCAGCATCGCCTCGTAGGACCCGGGCAGTTTCGGGCGGCAGTGCCGATTGTAGATTTCCGCATTCTGGGCATTCAGTGAAACCGAGAGCGCATCGATCAGACCTTCCATGTCGGGAGTCACGTCGCGGCCGTACACGAGATTGGCCAGCCCGTCGGTGTTGATGCGAATGCGTTTGGCGCGGTGGCGCAAGCGCGTCGCCACTTCCAGCAGCGTGTACAGGCGCAAGGTTGGCTCGCCCAGTCCGCAAAAGACGATCTCGCGATAATCCTCCGGATTGCCCGCCGCCGCGACTATTTCCTCGAGCGTAGGATCATGATCGAGGCGCAGCGGGTAATCCTGCACCGTCCACTCGTCGTTGAATTTCGGGCAGAACGCGCAGCGCAGCGAGCAGCGGTTGGTGATGTTGAGATACCGGCTGTCGCGCAGGGTATAGCCGACTACTTGCTCCGGGCCGGCTTGTCGCGCCGTTTCCCTTGTTTCAGGCATTTCACTGGTCCTCCGAGAACCCGGAATTCTAGGCACATCGCCAGGATGCGCGCTTGATACAGATCAAAGGCAGGGCCGCCGCACAGCGGCCTGGCGCTGTGCGGCGGAAAAACAGGGTAAAAACCGGCGGAACGGAAAACTAGCGGCGAGATCCGGACGTAGGGGCGATCTGGTAGGTGGCGTGGCACGCCACGCATTTCTTCATGGTCTCCCCCAGCTGGCGCAACGACAGCCGGACGTCATCCATCGCCTCGGCGTCCATGGCGATGCGATCGAAATCGCCGTGCACGCCGTGTCCCAACGTCTTGAATTCCAGCGGGAGTTTCGCGGGCAGCCCGGCAGGGACGGCATGTGCCGCCGCCATGCCGAGCGGGCGCGCGATTTTCGCGATCGCGGCAGCGTCGTTGCGTTCGGATGCTTCGAGCATCTGCTGGATGCCGGTGAGGAACTGACGCATCTCGTTCAGCACCACGGCCCGCTCGGACGGTTCGAGCAGGATCGTCACCCTGCCGTCCACCTCGGTCCCGGTCCGGCCCAGCACCACAAATTTCAGAACCAGGCCGACAATGGTGAGCAGCAATAATCCGATTATGACCCGATACACCACGACATTTTTATTCGCTGACATAATGTTCCCTCAACTTGCTCCGATCAATGCTCGCCCTTGGTGCGCAGCAGGCCGGCGAGACGGTTGCCCTGTTTCTGCGGACCGCCGCGCGGGAAAATCTCATGGAGATAGCGATTGCCGCCTTTTTCAGGCCCCCACTTCTTGCGGAAGTGCTTGATCATCTCACGCACGTTGGCCTGCACGCCGTGTTCGCCGAAAAAATCGCGCAGAAACCGGATGATCTCCCAGTGTTCGTCGGTGAGTTGCAGCTGCTCCTGGCGCGCCAGCGCGTTCGCGAAATCTTCCGACCACTCATCCCGGTTCAGGATATAGCCCTCGGAGTCCGTGAACACTTCCTTCCCGTTGACATTGAGTTTGCGTACAAAGGTTGTCGGAACAATGCCTATCATCGTGACCTCCTCTTGACCGGTTACGGCATCAAGCCTCGGATTGCGCGGCTTTCATTACACTAAGTAACCTGTAACAGACGTAATGCACTTGACCTGAATCAAGCCGATACCCGTTGTAGCGGGTCTTTGGGGATATCCCGGTCGTGATAGGAATCACGCGCGGATAAAAGGGAAATTATTCTGCTACGGCGTACGTGCGGCAGTTCGACGCCAAGCTACTTGTCCTTGAGCATGTCCTTGAGGTTGGCAAAGGGATTGTGCGTCGCCGATGCCTGTTTCTCCACGCCGATGCTGACATCGTAACCGCGCACCAGGTGCGCGAAACGCTGGTGTTCGTTGTCGTGGCAATAGAGGCAGAGGTTCTCCCAGTTGCTGCCGTCCGACGGATTGTTGTCGTGGTTGTGGTCCTTGTGATGCACGGTCAGCTCGTGCAGGTTCTCGCGCGTGAAAGTGCGGCCGCAGCGTCCACAGACCCAGGGATGGATTCTCAGCGACTGCTCGCGATAACCGGCCAGGCGCGAGTCGCGCTCCTTGTGCGCCCTGGCAACGATGTTATCGAGCTTTTTGCTGTCCAGTTCGCCGGCCGGTTTGCGTGGACCGGAATTCTTTCCCGCCATAAAATCCTTCCCAGGCTTGTCCGCCCATTATAAAAGCAAGGCCGGCGAAACTCCTACCGCTCAGGGCGCCGCGGCCGGCGGCTGCCGCAGTTTTTCGATTTCCTGCACGAACACCTCGAAGCCCGGCGCGCCGCGTGACTGACGCACGACGGTCAGCGTATCGCCCTCGATTTTTCCGATCAAAAACGACGGCGTGCCGCTGAGGCCAAGCATCCGGGCTGTGCTGACGTCCTGTCTCATGCCTTCGCCGTAAACCTGGCTTTCGAAACAGGTATTGAACTTCGCCTCATCCAGTTTCAGTCCGCGCGCCAGTTCCGGATACAGGTTTTGGCCCAGCCGGCCCTGATGGGCGAACAAGGCATCGTGCATGTCCCAGAAACGGCCCTGCGCGCCCGCGCAATGGGCGGCCATGGCGGCGGGGACAGCCTGCGGATGAATTCGCAGCGGCAAATCCTTATGAATGAACTGCACCACGCCGGTGTCGATGTACTCCTTCTTGATCCGCGCAAACTGCTGCAGGTGAAAGTCCCGGCAATAAAAGCACTGGTAATCGCTGAATTCGACGATACCGATCTTCGCCGTGATATTTCCCAGACGGGGATCGTCCTTCACATTTACGCGTGGCGGCGTACTCTCGATGGCACGGATGGGCGTATCCCGATAGGCAATGCCGGAGGAGTGCGAACTCCGTCCGGTTTCCGCGCCGGCAGCCAGGTCGCGGGACGGCGCGGAACCGGCGCAGGCCGCCAGTACGATACATGTCAAAACAGGAATTACCGAACGGGAGAGGGGAAACATGGTCACGATCCGTGTAGGTAGTTATTTCAGTCTAGCCAGAGGCCTGCATTACGCCAGCCAGCGGCATTCAGGGAAATGACGCAAACAGGTGGGCAGGCATTGAATTTATCGATTCGCTGATAATTTTGTGGATTACCTTCACAATATATTGAACGAAACGGCTTCAAATCAATCCATTCAGTCCAGGAGCCTGGCAGAAGGAACATCGTTATGAAAACAACCACCGCCAAGGCGACCGCCGTCCGGCCCGTCGTTGAGGTCATTACCAGCGAACGCACTCTGGAAGGGGGCGGATTTGACGAGCGCCATTCCTGGCGCTCGCCCCTGCGGGGCGCGCTGCGCACGTCCAATTTGCATCCTTCGCTCCGCAATCGGCACGTCCCTGTGCCGCTTCTCGCTCCCGGCGAAATTGTCCCGTTAGAAGACCGCGCGCTTCGCGCGGCCGGCCGTCGTACAGGAAAACCGATATGTTAGATACGACAAAACGAGGGCGCTCTGTTATCGCTGTTGTTAATAGCGAACATTTTCTTGAAGGTGGCGGTTTTCCTGTACGACGGCCGTTCCCCACGGCGCAATTGATGCAAGTGGACCCGTTCCTGCTGTTCGATCATCTGGGACCGGTAAAGTGGGGCCCGGGGGAAGGCATCGGCGCGCCGGACCACCCGCACCGCGGTTTCGAAACCGTGACCTACCTGCTCTCGGGCGAGATGCAGCACAAGGACTCGGCCGGTCACAGCGGTATGTTGCGTCCCGGCGACGTGCAGTGGATGACGGCCGGTGCGGGCGTGGTGCATTCGGAGCTGCCCTCGGACGCCTTCATGAAAAACGGTGGCACCCTGCACGGTTTCCAGGTCTGGGTGAACCTGCCGGCGCACGCCAAGATGATTCCACCGCGCTACCAGGACATCCCCGCGAGTCGCATTCCCGAGGCCGTAAGTACCGACGGCAAGGTCAAGGTGCGTGTGATCGCGGGCGAGTCGCTCGGCCAAGCGGCCGTGATCGAGACGCGCACGCCGATCATGTATCTGCATTTCACGCTACAGCCCGGGGGCGAGATCGCGCAGCCCGTGCCGGAGGGTTATAACGCGCTGGCCTATGTCATCCGCGGCGAGTTGCGCGCCGGCGACGAGTGCCGCATTGTGCACGAGGGTCAGATGGCGCGTTTCGGCGGCGGCAATGCGGTGCGCCTCGCGGTGGATAACAAGACCGCGGAACCGGCGGACCTGTTGCTGCTCGCCGGCCAGCCGCTCAACGAGCCGGTGGAGCGCTACGGCCCGTTCGTCATGAACACGCGCGCGCAGATCGTTCAGGCCATGCGCGATTATCACGACGGCAAGATGGGTTCTATTTAGGGCCACAAGACATTCAGCTTGTACAACCTGGTTCAGGCGGATTCAAGCCGTCGTGATAATCGGAGATTCATAATGATTTTTTGCTATTGACCCGGCACGCCCATGCTATTTTGGCTGCCAACCAAGGCTCTACTGTCACGCCGATGTTTAAATAAAACGTGCCGGGTCAATAGCAGGAAGGCCGCCTGGGCAAGATCGATTTCTGATTCCGAACCACGAACACAGGAGATACTTCATGAAACTGTATTACGCCCCCGGCGCCTGCTCGATGGCCGTGCATATCGTGCTGCGCGAGACCGGGCAAAAATTCGACATGGTCAAAGTGGACCTGCGCCAGCACCAGACCGCAAGCGGCGAGGACTTCTACAAGATCAACCCCAAGGGCTATGTGCCCGCACTCAGGCTCGACGACGGCCAGGTTCTGACTGAAAATGCGGTCATCCTGCAATATGTCGCGGACCAGAAACCGGAATCCGGCCTCGCGCCCAGGGCCGGGACCATGGAACGCTACCGCCTCATGGAATGGCTGAATTTCATTTCATCCGAGGTACACAAGACGCTCGGCGCGCTGTTCAATCCCAAGATCACGCCGGAGTGGAAGGAAGACCGGATCGCCCTGTTCGGCCGCCGCTGCGATTACCTGGTCCAGGCGCTCGGCGGCAAGCCGTACCTGATGGGCGACAGATACACCATCGCCGATGCCTACCTGTTCACGATCCTCGGCTGGGCGATCTACTTCAAGCTCGACATGAGCCAGTGGCCGGCGCTGAAGGAATACGCCGACCGCATCGCCGCGCGTCCGGCGGTGAAGGAAGCAATGAGGGCGGAGGGGCTGATCAAGTAGCTGATCTATACGCGTTGGGCGTGGTTCATGCGTGCCTGATCTGCCGCCATGCCACTCCGCGGAAGCTGCGATAGCCAATTGGTCGGGGTGCCCTAACTACCAATTTGCTACCAATTTTTCATTTATTGGTAATTTCCCGGCCGGCAAAGACAGAGCCAGCGCCCATTTCGTTTGACATATTACGCGATACGTAATAGGCTTACCGAGGATGATCCGTTCTTTCCGCGATGCCACAACCAAGGCACTGTTCAACGATGAGGATGCGCCGCGGTTCCGGGCCATCGAACGGGTCGCCCGCCGCAAGCTCCTGTATTTGCATCAGGCAAAACGCCTGGAGGACCTCCGGGTCCCGCCCGGCAATCGGCTCGAAGCGCTACGGGGCGACCGCAGGGGGGAATACAGCATCCGCATCAACGACCAGTGGCGGATCTGCTTTCGCTGGAAGGACGGAGATGCTCATGACGTCGAGATTGTCGATTACCACTGAGGTGCGTTATGGCCGCGAAACAAAAGCTCCTTAAGCCAATTCATCCGGGTGAGATTCTGCTCGAAGAGTTCATGAAGCCGATGGACATCAGCATCAACCAGCTTGCGCGCGACATCGTCGTGCCACCGGGCCGTATCAGCGCCATTGTCAATGGCAAGCGCGCCATCACTGCCGACACCGCTCTCCGTCTTGGCAAATATTTTGGCGTGTCGCCCGAAGTCTGGATGGGGCTTCAAGCCGACTACGACCTGCGCGTGGCGCAACGCGCCATCGGCGCCGAGGTGGAAAAACGCGTGCAGCGGCACGCCGCCTGACCTACTGCATACTCTACCGCTTGGCTTCAATCGAGTCTGATCCTATCGACTCGCGGCCAAGCGGCGAAGATCAGGCTTTGCCGGTTTTCGGGATGAACCGCAGCGCCACCCCGTTATTGCACCAGCGCTGACCGGTGGGCGGCGGTCCGTCATCGAACACGTGCCCGTGATGGCCGCCGCAGCGCACGCAGTGGTACTCGTTCCGCGGAAATATCAGGAGGTAGTCCTTCTTTCTGGCGTAGGCGCCGGGAATGACGGTAAAGAAGCTTGGCCAACCGGTCCCGCTGTCGTATTTCATCGCGGACGTAAACAGCGGCAGGCGGCAGCCGGCGCACACGAAAACACCCGGTCGCTTTTCATCGTTCAACGGGCTGCTGGCAGGGCGCTCGGTGCCTTCTTCACGCAGCACGTTATATTGCGCCAGAGTAAGGATCTTCTTCCACTCTTCGTTCGAGCGCTTGAGCGGCTCGGTCGTCAGCGCCACGTCGGCGCCCTGCGCGAGCAAATCCTTCCAGTTCCTCTGTAACTCCTCCACGCTCACCGGCCCACGCGCCGGCGGTGCCGCCCATCCGCGCCACACCGGCGCGGCCAATAGCGGCACGGCCGCCAGACCTTTGAGCAGATTGCGACGTTTCATTGGACCTCCGATTGAAGAGCCTGCTAATGGCTCCCGGGTTCCGGATACGCTTTATTTTGACCGGATTACCGAGGCGGTGTTCAATCATTACTCTGAGGTAATCCCGCTTCCACGGACCTTCAAGTACTCTGACCCCTTGATTCGCCTTTCAGGTCTAAACGATATGTTGACCTTTGTGCAACCGCTTTATCTCCTCTGGTTTGGCCTGAAACACGTTCGTGCCTTTGCGAACATATGCACGCCCTTCGTAATAAAACACTTCTTTACGATTCCATGGAGAAATCAATATAACAATGATTTCGCTCTCTAATACCCTCACACTATGAACCCTCACATTCGGTGCTGGTGAAATCATATTGCGGACCGAATTCTGGATCGACTGATCGAACTTTTGCCGAGATATGCCCGCACCCGAAATGCGTCCATCATCTTCTACTCCGTAAAGAATCATCCCGCCATTTTTCGTGTGAAGAAATCCCGCAACTTCCTTTGCGACCGTTCGCGTATCCGTACCACCTGCCTTGAATTCGTGGGCCTGGTCTTCTCCCTTGCTACAAATATCAATTACGTAATTCTCATTCGGTGTGGCAATCGACCTCACCCGCTCCGTGCGATTCGAAAAACGATTATTGATGCGTTTTTCTTTGTGTTCCGTCTTCACGCTCAACCTCGAAGGAGAGCGGAAATACGTGAGCGAGAGATGTCGAACAATCGGTAACTTCTGGTACACAGTCGCTCCGTCGTTTTTCTTTAGTTTTCCACTCCTATCAGATTTTGGTTCAATCAATCCTACATCACGCAGTTTTTGAAGATCTCTGATCGTATTGGAAAGGCGTTTCCCACTCTCTTTGGCAATGGCTTTCGTGCTTCTCCTGCCGTTGACAAGCGAAAAAACTTGTTGGCGCCCGGGGGCACCAGCCAAAACGAATCGACCTCTCGCGATCAGTTCCTGAAGCTCCATAATTCCTGCCTACGCGCTAGCCTTTATTCTTGCGACCACGCTTAACCGGGAACATGGCGCGAATGTTCGCTGCTCCCATACCCGTCGCGTAGTTGACCTCGTCAGACGTTGCGCCTGCACGTAAGGCGGATAACATCAGGAGATTCTTAATGTTTCTAAGTTCCTTCAGAACTTTATCCATATCCGAACTATTCCCCTTCGCTTTGCTGATCATGTTTACTTCTCCTTATTGGACGCATCATTGTCTTACCACCGTGTTTTCTCGAAACAGACATTGCAACTCGTACCGTATTCGGTGTCGTCCCGATAATCCGCGCGATCTCCTTCGGTTGGAAACCAGCGGCGGATAACGCTTGTATCTTCTCCGCCTGTGTTTTTTCCGCAGTCACTGAGTGGACTAGCAATCCGACAATCGCATCCAGTCGTCGCACAATCTGTTCACCAATTTCTTGATCTATCATGACTTTTTCCCTTTCTTCGTAGCATTTCGCTGCGACAGCGTCGCAGTCACAAAATTAAGGGGCTTACCTACGATTTCTGCGATATCGCTTGGGGCCAGACCGAACGCTGCCAATTTCACGATTTTCGCAGCCATGGAGGTTCCCTGGTTCTCCCCCATTTGGTCCAACATTAGGGCAATCATCACATTCAGGCGCTTTACCACGGACTGGTCAGTATTTACTGATTTCATATTCTACTCCATGTTATAAATTAATAGCTTACATAATGTTTTTAAATTATAACATTATGTTTAATATAACTTTTGTACATTATCGATTAGACAATGTCAAGCGCGGCACGGGGAAGCAGAATGTAAGCAGTAAATACTGACCGATCCGCAGTACAGAAGGTGAAATTGACGGCCACAATCTACAAAGGCCGGGGCATAGGATCTGAAGGGAAAAACCTACGTGGGGCAGAATGGTGAAGCGTATTCCGCTGCATTAATCAATGGGGCCGTAGTCGATTTTCACAAATTCCACTCGCACACCGAACCCGGTAAAGTACGCCCCATGTCATCCGTCGTGCAAATCACAGGGCTGCGCAAGCAATATAACGGCCAGGAGGTCGTGCGGGGCGTTGATTTAAGCGTCCCGGCCGGGAGCTGCTTCGGCCTGCTCGGGCCGAACGGCGCGGGCAAAACCACCACGCTGCGGCTGCTGCTCGGGCAATCGCCGCTGAACGGGGGCGAGATACGCGTCTTCGGACTGCCGATCCCGCAGGCCGGGCGCGCGGTGCGTGCGCGCACCGGCGTGGTGCCGCAGGCGGACAACCTCGACCCCGATTTCACCGTCGCGGAAAACCTGCGCGTCTATGGCCGCTATTTCGGCATTGCGGCGGCGACGCTGGATGCGCGCATCCGCGAACTGCTCGAATTTGTCGGCCTCACGGACCGCGCGAATGCGCGCATTGCCACTCTTTCCGGCGGCATGAAGCGGAGGCTCACCATCGCGCGGGCGCTTATCAACGATCCCGAACTGGTGGTGCTGGATGAACCGACCACCGGGCTCGACCCGCAGGTGCGGCACATGATCTGGGGGCGGCTGCGCGACCTGCGCCAGGCCGGCAAAACACTGCTGCTCACCACACACTACATGGAAGAGGCCGAGCGCCTGTGCGATGAGCTGATCATCATGGACCAGGGGCGGATTCTCGAACAGGGCACGCCGGCGGCGCTCATCCGCCAACACGTCGAGCCCGAGGTGATCGAGGTGCGCGGCGAGGAGAATCTCGCGCGCCGCGCGCTCGAATCCGCCGGTGACGGGCGCTTCGAGGCGGTGGGCGATACTTATTATTACTACACGCGCGACGCACGCGAGGTGGTGAAGCGCCTCGAAGGCATGCCGGGGCTTACCTTCCTGCATCGGCCGGGGAATCTTGAAGACGTGTTTCTGAAACTCACTGGAAGGGAGTTGAGGGATTAGAAAACCTTATGAATGAGTATTCACCGCAAAGACGCGAAGGACGCAAAGAAAAAAGCATGAAATCTTTATTGAAAAAACCTTTGCGCTCTTTGCGCCTTTGCGGTGAGAAATAATATAACTCACCGGGCGGGAGTTGAGGGAGTGACATGAAAATGCATCGCGTTATGAATTCACCCCTCACCCTATCCCTCTCCCGCAAGGGGAGAGGGGACATAGCAAGGATATCATTTTAGAGATGACTATTCTTTTTCTTCCACGCTTTCAGGCTGCCGCGCTCGCCGTGTGGCGGCGCAACACGCTGGTATGGCGCAAGCTCGCTGGACCGAGCATTTTCATCAACTTCGGCGAGCCGTTCCTGTACCTGCTCGGCCTCGGCTACGGGCTCGGGCTGTTCATCGGCGAGATGATGCACATGCCCTACCTCACCTTCCTCGCCTCCGGCATCCTCGCCTCGTCGGCGATGAACACGGCGAGCTTCGAGGCGATGTTCTCGGTGTACACGCGCATGATCCCCCAGAAGACCTACGAGGCGATCCTCACCACCCCGCTTGAGGTGCAGGACATCCTCGCGGGCGAGATGCTGTGGTGCGCGACCAAGTGCGTCATCAGCGGCACCGCCATCCTGATCGTCGCGGCCCTGCTGGGCGCGGTACACACCTGGCACGCGCTGTGGGTGCCGCCGGTGCTGTTCCTGATCGGCCTGTGTTTCTCGGGCATGGGGCTTGTGATGACCGCGCTCGCACCGGGCTACGACTTTTTCAACTATTACGTCACGCTGGTGCTCACGCCGATGTTCATCCTTTCGGGCGTGTTCTATCCGGTTACTTCGCTGCCCGTGGCGCTGCAATCCATCGTGCAACTGCTGCCGCTGGCACATGCCGTGGACCTGATCCGCCCGCTGGTAGCGGGGCTGCCGCTGTCGAACGTGCCGCTGCATATTGCGGTGCTGGCAGGTTATGGGGCGGCGGGATATTTCATTGCGGTGCACCTGACGCGCCGGCGCTTGCTGGTGTAGTGAAGGTGATGAATACGAACACCCTCACCCCGGCCTCTCCCATCAAGGGAGAGGGAGTTTTTAGAGTTTCGGCGGGTTACGCGCCAAAGACAGGCGCTAACCTGCCCTACATTTAATAAACGGGAAGGCGTCTATGCCTTATGCTGATATCTCCGATCTGCCGGCGTCGGTGCGGAGCCATCTGCCGCACCACGCGCAGGAAATTTACCTCGCCGCATTCAACAACGCCTGGGAGGAATACGCCGAGCGCGAGAACCACGAAGTGCTTGCCCATAAGGTCGCGTGGTCAGCGGTGAAGAAGCAATACGAGAAAGTCGGGAAGGAATGGGTGAGGAAATAAACACATGGACATCCGCAAAGAAATCCCCGCGCACGACATCGAGCGCTTCCATACCAAGGCGCTGGAATTTTCCGCGTCGGCGCGTTCGCTGATTCTGTCGCTGCTGGCGGCCGGGTTCGAGGTGAAGCGCAAGCCCGACCGAAGCTTCGTCACGACCGCCGACCTGCGGGTGGAGGAACACCTGCGTGAACTGATCCAGCTGCATTTTCCCGGCCACGGCGTGATCGGCGAGGAATACCCGCCGACCCGTCCCGAGGCGCCGTTCCAGTGGGTCATGGACCCGATCGACGGCACCGAGGACTTCGTGCAGCGGATGCCGGCCTTCGGCACCATCCTCGCGCTGCATTACCGCGGCGAGCCGGTGGTGGGCGTCATCGATCATCCGGTGCTGGATATCCGGGTGAGCGCCGCCTTCGGCCTCGGCGCCCACTATAACGGCCGGCACGTGAAGCTCAGCGACCTCGATCCCACTGACATCGACGGAACCGAGCGTGTGATGCTTCCGGCGCGCGCCAACTTCATCAAGCACCGCGATGACGGACGCCTGTTCGATGCCCTGGCCCGCGCCCACCCGAACCACCGCATTTACCGCACCTGTTTCACCCACACCTGCGCGATCCTGGGCATGGCGGACGCCGCGGTCGACTACGGCAACCCCATCTGGGACTTCGCCGCCAGCCGCATTCTTATAGAAGAGGCGGGCGGAAAGTTTCTGAACGTCCGCGAATGGGACGTACCATCGTTCGGGCGCGTGTACGGTTCGATCATGGGCAAGCCGGCGCTGGTGGATCGGCTGGCGACCCATTTCAATCGGTAGTGCTGTTCATATTTTTTATCACAAGATATTGTTATTTTTTCCGCATGCAGTTACATTAGTGCGCAACAAAAAGCGTTAACAAAAGTCCCCGAACCCCCAGGAGCACACAAGGTTGGCTGTCGGCGAAAACCTCTCCGTCGACCCCGGGCTGATGAATGCGTTGGTGCGGCACCTTGAGCACCTCCAGCGCCATCCGGACGGCGGCGAACTGTTGCAGTTGATCGAGGATGCCCTGCATCACTGCCGCGAGCGTGGTTTCGTCAACGGTTCCTGTCTCTCCCATTTGCATCAGCAGTTGCTCGCCTACACCCGGAATAACGCGCTGCCCTCTTCCATCCGGCTGCGGGCGCGCCTGATCCAGCAGCACCTGGCGATCTACCTGCCGCAACCGGATCACATCATCCCGGCGCGCGAAGCCACCCCCGCGCCGAAGGTGGCCGCGCCCGCCAAGGTCGCGCCGAAACCGCGCGCGCCCAAGACTCCCGATTCCCGGCTCACGAGGACTCCCGCCATGGAAAGCCCAAGAACGCCCGAACAACCATCGGCGCCGGCCGCCAGGACACCGGAGGCGCCGCGCGCCGCCGAGGCCGGCGCACCGCCGCACCTCGATGAACTGCGCCAGATGCTGGCGAAGGGCGTGGACGAGATGCTGCGCGAGCGCGAGGCGCTGGCGCGCCAACTCTCCGACGCCACCACCTACCTCAAGATGATCGAGGCCGAACGCGAGCAGTTGCGCGAGGAACTCAGCAAGGCGCGGCGGCGCATACAGGCCGGCGCGAAATCCACGAAGAGGGCGCTCGGCCTGCCCAAGCGCGACGTGCTGGTGCGGCAGATCGAATCCGAGGTCGAGCGCGTGAAGCGCCACGGCGAACCACTCGCTCTGGCGCTGATCGACATCTACAATCTGGAAGGCATTCAGGAAAAACACGGTCCGGAAATCGCCGACGCGGTGCTGAACCGGTACACGAGCGAGGTGCTCGGCCGCTTCCGCCGCTACGACATGGTCGCGCGCTACAACAAAAACGAATTTGCCGTGCTGCTGCCCAACACCGGCAAGGACAACGCCCTGCGCGCGCTGGAGAAGGTGCACAAGCGCGCCAAGGAATCACATTTCAGCCACAAGGGCCGCAGCTATCCGCTTCCCGGCTTCGGCGGCGTGCTCACGTTTTATTCCCCCGGCGAGGAGCCGCACCAGATGCTGCGCCGCGCCGACGAGGCGCTGGTGAATCTGAAACTGCGCGGCGAGCGCCAGCTC
>MFTB01000035.1 GCA_001785195.1 Candidatus Muproteobacteria bacterium RIFCSPHIGHO2_12_FULL_60_33 | reverse complement strand
TATCTCGCCGGCCAGATTCCGTTGATTCCGGAGACCATGATGCTGGAGAGCGGCGACATGCGCGCACAGATCCGGCGCGTGTTTGAGAACCTGGGCGCGGTGGCCAAGGCCGCCGGCGGCAGCCTGCAGGACGTGGTGAAGCTGAACGTGTATCTCACCGACCTCGGGCACTTTCCACTGGTGAATGAGGCGATGGCGCAGTATTTCCGCGAGCCCTATCCGGCGCGCGCGTCCGTCGGCGTGGCCGCGCTGCCCAAGGGCGCGGCGGTGGAGATGGATGCGATTATGGTTTTAGAAAAGTAACAAGTGGCAAGTGACAAGTAGCAAGTAAAACATTGATGTTTCCTGTCCTGCCTTGCTACTTGCAACTTGAAACTTGCTACTGATTTTATGGACATTGCTTCCCTGCCGGTGACGGCCCTCAAGGGGGTCGGCCCGAAGCTCGCGGACAAGCTCAAGCGGCTCGGTCTGCAAACCGTGCAGGATGTCCTGTTCCATCTTCCCCTGCGCTATCAGGACCGCACCCGTCTCCTGCCCATCGGCAGTCTGCGGCCCGGCATGGAGGCGGCGGTCGAGGGTGAGATCGAGCTGGCGGACGTCGTGTTCCGCGGCCGGCGCAGCCTGATCTGCCGGGTGAGCGACGGCACCGGACATCTGCATCTGCGGTTTTTTTATTTCAACGCCATCCAGCAACAGAACCTCGCGCGCGGCCGGCGCCTGCGGCTGTTCGGTGAGGTGCGCTTCGGCCCGGTCGGGCTTGAGATGATCCATCCCGAGTATGAATTCACCGATGGCGCGCAGCCCACGAAGGCGGAGGAAAATCTGACCCCGGTGTACCCGGCGACCACGGGCGTGCACCAGTTGAGCCTGCGCAAGCTGGCGCGCCAGGCGCTGGAACAATATCTCGAAAAAATCGAGGAACGGCTGCCGCCCGCCGTGTTGCAGGAGCTGCAACTGCCGACGCTCACGCAGGCGTTGGCGCTGGTGCATCAACCGCCGCCGCATACGCCGGTGGAACTGCTGGCGGAGGGAAAGCATCCCGCCGTGCTGCGCCTGTCCTTCGAGGAATTGCTGGCGCATCACCTGAGCCTGAAACGCCTGCGCGCGCGGATGCAGACGGAACAGGCGCCTCCCATCGTGGGCACGGGCGAACTCATGAAACAGCTGCTCACGCGCCTGCCGTTTCAGCTCACGCGCGCGCAGCAGCGGGTGCTGGATGAAATCTTGCACGATCTGCGCCAGGGCCATCCGATGCAGCGTCTGGTGCAGGGCGATGTCGGGTCGGGCAAGACCATCGTCGCGGCGTGCGCCAGTCTGGGCGCCATTGAAAGCGGCTTGCAGGTGGCGGTGATGGCGCCGACCGAGCTGCTCGCCGATCAGCATTTACGCAATTTTTCCGGTTGGCTCGAGCCGCTCGGCGTTTCCGTGGTCGGCCTGTCCGGCAAGCTCAATGGCCGCGCGCGCCAGGGTGCGCTCGAAAAAATCGGCTCGGGCCGGGCCGCCATCGCGATCGGTACTCAGGCGCTGTTCCAGGAAGGCGTGGAGTTCGCCGATCTGGGGCTGATCGTGGTCGACGAGCAGCACCGCTTCGGCGTGCATCAGCGTCTCGCGCTGCGCGAGAAGGGCCGGCGTGGCGAGCGCCGGCCGCATCAGCTGATCATGACCGCGACCCCGATTCCGCGCACCCTTGCCCAAAGCCTCTATGCCGATCTCGACGTGTCGGTGATCGACGAACTGCCGCCCGGACGCAAACCGGTCGAGACGGTGGCGATTCCCTCAGCACGTCGCGCCGACGTGGTCAGTCGTATCCGCGACGCCTGCAGCGCCGGCCGCCAGGCCTACTGGGTTTGCCCGCTGATTGAAGAGTCAGAGACATTGGAGCTGGAGACGGCGACGGATACGGCAGAAGCACTACGCGAGGCATTGCCTGAACTGCGCATCGCCTTGATACACGGCCGCATGAAACCGCCGGAGAAGGAAAAGATCATGGCGTCTTTCAAGCGCGGCGATGTGCATCTGCTGGTCGCCACCACCGTCATCGAAGTCGGTGTGGATGTCCCGAACGCTTCACTCATGGTCATCGAAAACGCCGAGCGGCTGGGCCTGTCGCAACTGCACCAACTGCGCGGGCGCATCGGCCGCGGAGCGGTGGAAAGCCACTGCGTGCTGCTGTATCAACCGCCGTTGTCGGAAATGGCGCGGGCAAGGCTGGCGGCCGTGCGCGAGACCAGCGACGGTTTCGAAATCGCGCGGCGCGACCTCGAAATGCGCGGCCCGGGCGAGATGCTCGGCACGCGTCAGGCCGGCATGCCGCAGTTCCATATTGCCGATCTGCTGCGCGACCGCGCGCTGCTGCCGCGCGTACAAAGCGTCGCCGAGCAGGTGTTGCAGGAGTACCCCGAACGTGTCGATCCGATCGTGCGGCGCTGGCTGGGGCGGGCGGAGGAATACGGCAGCGTCTGATTTATTGTCGCGCTGACCGCCCTGAACGTTTCTGCTACGATTTCGCTCCCTTACAGCGTCGGCCCGTATTTTTCATGCCCACCCCGAGCACAGCCTTGCATTGGCGCGCGGAACCGCTGTGGCGGCCGGCAAATCGGCTGAGCTGTCACGGCATCCCGGAAAAATATTTGCCGTGGCTGCTCGATCCGGCGTCGCTCACGGAGCGCATCATTAATCACTGTCGCGGGAATTTTTACGTGCGGCTTCTGGATCAGCGCCGCGCGCGTCCGCTGCGCAACGAGGCCGAGGCCCTCGGCATGCGCGCCGGCACCCGCGCCATTGTCCGCCAGGTGCAACTGGTGTGCGCCGATACGCCGTGGGTGTATGCGCGCACCATCATCCCACCGCGGACGCTCGCGAGAAAGTCGCATCGTTTCACGCGCCTCGGCGCGCGTTCCCTTGGGGCCATGTTGTTTGCCGATCCGTCCATGAAGCGCGGCGAGGTGGAGGTCGCGTGTTTGACGCCGGCCGATCGACTCTATCACCTGGCCGCGTGTGATCTGCGCGAAAAGCCCGAGGTGATCTGGGGGCGGCGCTCGCTGTTCTGGCTGGGCGGCAAACCGCTGCTGGTGTGCGAATTTTTCCTGCCGGACATTCCCGAATTCTAAGGCACCCGCAGATGAACGCGGATGATGAAGAAGATAAACGCAGATCAGTCACAAAATTATTGTTTTATCTGCGTTCATCATAAATATGAATCTGCGTTAATCTGCGGTTTAAAGTAAATAGATTTAATGAATATCGCGGTGAAGCTCAAGGACTATGCGATGCTGATGCGCCTGCACCGGCCGATCGGCATTCTGCTGCTCGGCTGGCCGACGCTGTGGGCGCTGTGGATCGCCGGCCAGGGCCGGCCCGATCTGCGCGTCTTCATCGTATTCGTGCTGGGTGTGGTGCTGATGCGCTCCGCCGGTTGCGTCATCAACGATTACGCCGACCGGGATTTCGACCCGCACGTGGAGCGCACGCGCGACCGGCCGATCGCCGCCGGGCGCGTGAGTCCGCGCGAGGCGCTCACGCTTTTTGCCGTTCTGTGCCTGATCGCGTTGGCGCTGGTGCTCACGCTCAATCGCCAGACCATCCTGCTTTCCTTCGCCGGCGCGTTTTTGGCCGCGACCTACCCCTTTCTCAAGCGTTACACCCATCTGCCGCAGTTCTATCTCGGCATAGCGTTCGGCTGGGGCATTCCCATGGCCTTCGCCGCCCAGACCGGCGGCGTGCCGCCGCTTGCCTGGGTTTTGTTCGCCGCCAACGTATGCTGGTCCGTGGCCTACGACACCGCCTACGCCATGGTGGACCGGGAGGATGACCTCAAGGTCGGGGTGAAATCCACCGCCATCCTGTTCGGCCGTTTCGATCGCGCCATGGTTTTCATTTTTCACATCATGACAATCGTCCTGCTGGCGCTCGCCGGCGCGCTCGCCAGTCTCGGTTTGGGGTATTATGCCGGCCTGATGGCGGCGCCGGGCTTCGCGCTTTATCAGCAGCGGCTCATGCGTCACCGCGATCGTGACGGCTGCTTCCGCGCGTTTCTGAACAATAACTGGTTCGGGGCGGCGGTGTTCGCTGGGTTGTTGATCGATTATTTATAAGATCATGTAACCGCAGATGAACGCGGATGAATACGCAGATAAACGCAGATAAAAACAAATTGAAATAGTGACTTTATTTTCATTCTATCTGCGTTCATCATTTTTACTCATCAGCATTAATCTGCGTTTCAAAAATCATATATTAAGTATTTTGGATGTAAATATGAAACTCTACGGCTCATTGACCTCGCCCTACGTGCGCAAGGCCCGTATCCTGATCCGGGAGAAGCATCTGCCATGCGAGTTTGTCGTGGCCGATGCCTGGGCCGCGGACAGCCCGGTTCCCGCGCTCAACCCGCTCGGCAAGGTGCCGGTGCTGGTGCGTGACGACGATTCGGTTTTGTTCGATTCGCCGGTGATCGTCGAATACCTCGATGCGCTCAAGGCGCCCACACAGCTTCCCGCCGCGGGCGAGGCGCGCTGGGACATGCTGCGCTGGGAGGCCCTGGCCGACGGCCTGCTGGACGCCGTGGTGACACGGTTGCTCGAATCGCGCCGGCCCGCGGCGCAGCAGTCCGCCGACAACATCCGGCGTCAGGAAGAGAAAATTACGCGCTCCATTGAATACACGGCGCAGCATCTGTCCCAAGGTGCCTGGCTCATGTCGGACCGTTTCACGCTGGCGGACCTTGTTATGGCAGTCGCACTGGAATACACCGACTTCCGTTATCCGCACGACTGGCGCGGACGTCATCCGCGGCTGGGCCAGTGGCTGGCCGGCATCAGCGCGCGCCCCGCTTTTGTCGAGACCCGTCCCCCCGGCATGGAAAAGAAATAAGTCAAATCCATTATGATTTTTGAAACGCAGATTAACGCTGATGAGCAAAAATGATGAACGCAGATAAGACAAGAATAAAGTTTCTGTTTCAACTCTTTGTAATCTGCGTTTATCTGCGTATTCATCCGTGTTCATCTGCGGTTAGATTTCAATATAGGGAATTCCATACATGACTATCGGCATTCTTCTGGTTGCCCTGCTTATCATCCTGATCGGCGCGGAGACCTTCACCAACGCCTTGGAGCATCTCGGCGAGCGTTTGAAAATCTCCGAGGGCGTGACCGGTTCCATATTCGCGGCGGTGGGCACCGCCCTGCCCGAGACCATGGTGCCGGTGGTGGCCATCCTTTCGACCGCGGGCACGCAGCAGGTGCGCGAGGAGGTGGGCGTGGGCGCCATCCTCGGCGCCCCGCTCATGCTCTCGACGCTGACACTGTTTCTGATGGCGTTGTTCGCGATTCAAAAGCGTGGCTGGTCGGATGAGTTGCATCCCGAACGCACCGGTATCAAGCGCGATCTGTCGTGGTTCCTGTTGGCATACGGCCTGAGCGCCATCGCCATCTTCGTGCCGCATCAATCGACTTGGGTGCGAGCGATGATCGCCATTTCGCTGGTGCTGGTGTATTTCATCTACCTCATGCTCACGATCCGCGCCTCGGCCAAGCTGGTCGCCGACGGCCATGGCACCGCCGCCAGCGAGCCGCTGTTTCTGGTGCGGCTGTTCGGCCGGATAGGCATGCCGGAAAACATGTTCACGATACTGCTGCAACTCGCCATCGGGTTGACGCTGATCGTCTTCGGTGCGCACGGCTTCGTGCAGGGGGTTGAGCAACTGTCCGTCTGGCTTGGACTCTCGGCGCTGGTGCTGGCGCTGCTGATTGTGCCGGTCGCGACCGAGCTGCCGGAGAAGGTGAACAGCATCATCTGGATCCGCCGGCGCAAGGACACGCTCGCCTTCGGCAACATCACCGGCGCCATGGTGTTTCAGGGTTCGCTGCTGCCGGCGCTCGGTATCCTGCTCACGCCGTGGGAACCGCGCGAGGAGGTGCTGGCGGGTGTGATCCTGACGCTGGTGGCGAGTTCTTACCTGATGTTCATGACGCGCCGTGGCCACCTCCGGCCAGTGCATCTCTTTTTCAACGGCTTCTGTTACCTCTCGTACCTGATCTTCGTGCTGGTATAAGCCCGCGTGCCGAGGCGCGGGCAATAGCCTAGAATAGGCCCGCATGCATGTTCAGGACCGAAAAGTGGCCACCAAGGCGGAAAAAGACACAACCCCGGCGCGTTACGCGGTGATGGGCAATCCCGTTGCCCACAGCAAATCGCCCGCGATTCACAAACTGTTTGCCCACCAGTTCGGGCATAACATCGAATACACGGCGTTGTGGGTCGATACCGACGGGTTTGCGGACGCGGTGGAGCAGTTCCGCGCCGAGGGTGGCAAAGGATTCAATATCACCGTGCCGTTCAAGCTCGAGGCCTTCAAACTGGCCGACAATCTGAGTGACCGCGCCAAATTGGCGGGAGCGGTCAATACCATCCGGTTCGAGCCCGATGGAAAGATTTTCGGCGACAACACCGACGGCACCGGCCTGGTGCACGACCTTACCAAGAATCTGAACGTTCACCTGCGAGGCAAAAAAATCCTGGTGCTGGGCGCGGGCGGCGCCGTGCGCGGCGCGCTCGGACCGCTGCTCAAGCAGAATCCTGTCGTGCTCGTCATCGCCAACCGCACGGTGTCCAAGGCCAAAGAGCTCGCCCAGACCTTCGCGCCGTTCGGCAAGGTCGAGGCCGTCGGCTATGACGAACTCGTCGGCAAGCATTTCGATGTCGTCATCAACGGCACCAGTGCGAGTCTGAAGGGCGAAGTCCCACCGCTGCCGGTGAATCTTTTCGCCAATAATGCCGTGGCCTACGACATGATGTACGGCGACAAGCCCACGCCGTTTCTGGAATGGGCCATGTTGCACGGGGCGGCGACCGCCACCGACGGTCTCGGCATGCTGGTGGAGCAGGCGGCGGAGTCGTACCTGTTGTGGCGCGGCGTGCGGCCGGAAACGAAGCACGTGATCGCGGCATTGCGAAAGGGAAGCTGAAGACAATTTACAGGGCTTATACCGCCAAAGCCTTCCCCTGAAAAAACTACCGCCGGCTCAAACCGCCGCCGCGCACGCACGCGATTGTGAAGGCCCTGATCTCGGCGGAAGGCAAGGCGGGGAACAGACCGCCCCCCCGGACACGCCGCGGGAAACACTGAATGGCGCCGCCGTTTACTTCAGATAATCGTTTTTGAGCTTGACGTAGTGCCGGGCGGAGTAATCGAACCAGGCCTTTTCCTCTTCCGTCAACTCGCGCACCCGTTTAGCCGGCCGGCCCATCCACAGATAACCACCCTCGAGTTCCTTGCCTTCGGTGACGAGGCTGCCGGCGCCGAGGAACGCGCCCGCGCGGATGACGGCGCCATCGAGAATGGCCGATCCCATGCCGATGAGACAGCGCGATTCGACGGTGCAGCCGTGGATGATGCACTGATGGCCGATGGTGACATCGTCGCCCACCACCACGGCCCAGCCGCCGGGGACGCTCTCGTATTCGTGCGTGCCATGAAGGACGCAGCCGTCCTGAATGTTCGTACGCGCGCCGATGCGGATAATGTTCACGTCGCCGCGCACCGAGCACAGGGGCCAGATGGAGGTGTCCGCGCCGATGACGACGTC
>MFTB01000034.1 GCA_001785195.1 Candidatus Muproteobacteria bacterium RIFCSPHIGHO2_12_FULL_60_33 | reverse complement strand
CTCCAGCGCTAACTGGAGCGGTTGCTGGTTGAATGAATTTCAAAGGATACGCCGCCTTTTTCATTTACACACTTTTTGATGGTACCTCTTCAATTATACGAATTGAGTTTACTGCTATGGCCTGCGGCAAAAAATATTTGCGCTCTTCGTGAATAGAATCTTTTTCATCCACAACGGTTTCAATATGTGCTGGCAACAAGTGATGCTCAGAATTGGCTACGATCATTCCATGTGCGATCATGACATTACCGCTAAGCTCAACTACCGCAGCACCACTAGCCCCTTTAAGGGCGGGAAACGATAGTTCGAGCATGTCTTTGCCCGCTATTCCAAAAGTTTCTTCTAGCTGTATAACGCGAACACAATTACCTAGCCGAGTTGCAGGTATGAGAACGAATTTGTTTTCTTTCACAGCAGTCGTGCTGTATTCGTAAGTCAGCAGTTGAATATTTCCCGCTTTTTGCCTTTCAGCAGACAATGTCATTGATATTTTTGCGGGGGTGCGTAACGGGCTTAATAGAGCTACATCATATTCTTTATTTTTATGAACAAGTTCAGCAGGATATTCCTTTCCTTTCGAGACAACGACAAAATCTCCCTCTACACCTCTAACACAATGTTCAGCAGTACAGACTAATACTCTTCCATTATCGGTAAAATAAAAACATGATCCCAGAAAAATTGTTTTGCCTTGTGATTTGACAAAGAGTGCATTCAAGTGGTCTTGATTGAGATATGGCTGACTGATAGTGCTCAAAGTTGTTTCGGTCATTTTTTATCCTAGATACCTGACTATAAATTCAGTTTCAAAACCGCTGTATAATCTGATTTTCTAATTCATGCATGTTTGTGTTTTTCCTCCCTTTCGTCAAGCCGCGTTGAGCAGGAGGTGCTAAATGTATAAGGACAATCCGATGCTCAACCGCCGCGCATTTCTGAAGCAACTGGGCGGCCTGGGGGCTGCGCTTTTACTCAGGCCCGAGGCGGTGATTGCGGCCAAACGGCCGGCGATCATCAAGGCCATTCCTGCCACGGGCGAGCGTCTGCCGGTCATCGGCATGGGGTCATGGATCACCTTCAATGTCGGTAACAGCACCCACGAACGCGCGGCGCGGGTCAAGGTGTTGCAGGCGTTTTTCGATAACGGCGGTGCGCTCATCGATTCCTCGCCGATGTACGGGTCTTCCGAGGAGGTGATCGGGGAGGGCCTGAAGACAATAAGGAACAAGGACAAGCTGTTTGCCGCGACCAAGGTCTGGATATTCGGAAAAAAATCCGGCATCCGGCAGATGGAAACCTCGCAGCAGTTATGGGGCGTGAAGCGCTTCGATCTGATGCAGATCCACAACATGCGCGATTGGGAAACACACTGGCAGACGCTCAAGGAGTGGAAGGCTGAAGACCGCGTGCGTTATGTCGGCATCACGACCTCGCACGGCCGCCGTCATGAAGAGCTGGCAAAGGCTATGGCCAAGACGCCGTTCGATTTCGTGCAGTTCACCTACAACCTGGAAGACCGCGAGGCAGAGCAGCGCCTGTTGCCGCTGGCAGTGGAGCGGGGTATGGCGGTGATAATCAACCGGCCGTTTCAGCGTGGGAGTTTCTTCAATCGTGTCCGCGGCAAGCCGTTGCCGCCCTGGGCCGCGGAGTTCGACTGCCAGAACTGGGCGCAGTATTTCCTGAAGTTCATCGTCTCGCACCCGGCGGTGACCTGCGCCATTCCGGCTACTTCCAGAGTGGATCACA
Organism: Candidatus Muproteobacteria bacterium RIFCSPHIGHO2_12_FULL_60_33; assembly: GCA_001785195.1. Lineage (GTDB taxonomy): Bacteria > Pseudomonadota > Gammaproteobacteria > Acidiferrobacterales > Sulfurifustaceae > Sulfuricaulis. The sequence continues at coordinate 4,227 of MFTB01000034.1, read as the reverse complement.
TGCTGGAGAACATGGGCGCCGGTTTCGGGCGCCTGCCCGATGCTGACACACGCCGACGCATGGTCGAATACTTCGAGAGTTTGTAGAAAAGAAATAGACAGGATTAACAGGATTTCTCAGGATTTACAGGCTTAAAGATTTTTAGAATTTAAGAATCCTGTTAATCGTGTTTTTAATCCTGTTAATCCTGTGAAATTTTATTTTTTAGTCAGTTATGCGAAGCACACCCACGTCGTCGCCATATATTTAACGCCTTTCTCCAGCGTCACCGCCCGATGCACATGCGTCCAGAACGGCGGGAACAGGATCAGCTTGCCTTCCTCGGGTTTGACCGACACTTCCTGCAACGGAAATTCGGTCTCGCCGCCGGGGCCTTCGACGTCGTTGAGATACCAGATGGCGACCAGCTGGCGCTGGCTGAACTCGCCCGGGCCGCCGTCCACGTGCCAGTGGTAATACTCGCCCGGCCGGTAGCGCTGCATGTTGTAACCGATGTCCTTGAACGAGTTGGCGGCGAAGAACGGGAAGCTCTGGCCAATCTCATTGAAATTCTTTGCCAGCGACTGCATCAGCGCCCGGTCCACGTCCTTCCAGTCGGTGCGCCCGCTGATGCGCAGGTCGGTGGTCTTCTTGACGCTGCTTTCCTCGGCATGGTTCTGGCCGATGCGGCCGGCGTATTGCTGGTCGGTATTGGCCTCGAAACGTTGGATCATGTCGCGGCACAGCTCGCCCGGCAGGGCGTTCTTGATCTCGTATATAAAGGAGAGCGGCTTAACTTCGTGCATGGGGAGGATGGTGATGAGGTCGGTTGTTTTTTTGATTATCTTATGCGCTCCTCCCGCGCGTCAAAACAAGTTACCCGGTCAATTCGTCGAGGCGGTGCTTGTACGCCTGCATTCTTTTTTCGTAGGCTTCCTGTTCGGTTTCCATCGGCCCGGATTCGAGCCATTCGCCGGTCTTGATATCGCGCACCGCGAAGCGGTAGCTCTTGCCGACCTGGTACACCTTGGTGACATCCTTGCCGGCCTGTTCCATGGCTTCGAGCTTGCCGAGTTTCTGCGCGCGCGCAGCACCGGAGGCCGGCGCGGTCGCCGGGGTGCTCAAGGGTTTTTCATAGAGCAATTCGGTGTGCAGCATTTCGCCGGCGGTGTCGATGCGCACGCCGGTGACGCCCGGCAGGCGCTTGAGAATATATCCGGCCATCAGCGTGGCCATGGTTTCATTGGCGGCGCTGAGTGACGTGAGCAATTTGTTCGCCGCGATCTGACAGCGCTGCACCTTGTCCGGATTCTCGATGAACTCGGGACCCATCTGCCAGCCATGGTTCATGTCGTGATCCATCTTCTGGAAAAATTCTTCCGCGTCACGGAACATGTGCGATGGCACATCCACCACGCAGGCGCGTTCGTCCACAATCACGTTGAGCTTCATGAGTAGTCCCTTGCTTCACTCGAAGCTATATGCCGAGCTTGAACCAACTCCTGTTCGTCTCTTGCGCCCCCTCACCCCATCCCTCTCCCGCGAGGGGAGAGGGGGAGTCGGTTCGCTGACGCATTTCATGGAGAGGACGCGGTTTTCGGCTGGCAGCAGGCTGCTGCCTCCGTCGCCGGCTCCAGCAGGTTCTCGATCGCCGTGCCGGCGTCCTGACCCTTATCCTTATATAGGGCCAGCAGGGTGCGCGCCGTGTCGAGCCAGCGGCGTTGACCCTCGTCCGCGAGTTTACGCAGCACGACGATGTCCTGTTCCGCGACCCAGTGCTGGTAGGCCGCGATCGCCTCGGGAAAGAGATGTTTGCGCATGCCGGTGAAGTTGGCGAAATAAAAATGCAGCAAGGCGGTGTTGTTCGCCGCCAGCAGGGCGGGCAGGGTGGACAGGCAGTCGGCGAGAATGTCGCGCACCGCGCGGATCATGATTTCCACCTTCGAGCGTGAAAAGGCGGTGAGCATCTTGTGCCACTCGCTGCCGAGCTTTTCACCGGCGAGACCCTCGCCGAGTTCATGCAGGATCATGGCCTCGGTTTCGTTCTCGGTCATGCGTTCGAGCGCCGAGTTCACGTCGAGATCGAAGGAGTAGCAATCGAGCGCCCGCTCCATGGCCTCGTTCTTGCGGTTCCAGCGCCGTTCCTCGATCTTCTCCCACAGGAAACGACGCACCGATTCCTGCCGGACGTAAATCGTCTTGCCCTGCAACATGGCCGGCGGGGCTTCCAAGTCGCGCGCATATTCGCACGAGGAAATATATATCGTGTAGCCGGCGCGTTTTTCCTTTTTGAGCAGGGAGCCCAGAAAGAAATGCGGTTTGGAGAAACGCCCGTAACCGCCGCTGTACACATAGCCCTGGGGAATCAATTCACGATTGATGGTGTCGGCGTCGAAAGGGTCGAGGTGGCGGCCCTCGAGCGGGAGCGATTCGAACGAGCTGGATTCGAGGTCGGACCACAGGCCCTCGCGCTCCTGCAGCCAGGCGCCGACTTCTTCCTTGGGCAGGTCGCGCGCGAACGGGATGTCATTTTCCCAGCGGAAGAACTCGCGCATCTTCAGGAGAAAAATGCAGAGCGTGAAGTCCCCCGCATGCCGCGCATCGGAAATGTGGCAGTTTTTCTGAACCGTGTTGACCAGTTGACCGAGATTCAGCATGGCGAGAAGCCCCGAGAGATAGTCATAAAGTATAGGTCTATGGTGCCTCTTGAAACCAGCATGACGCATCCCGGCCGGGCCGTGCTCGCTTGCGCCATCTGGAAAAACCCCGGTTCGGGCATGCCTGATCCGTGGCGGCCATCCGGCAAGTTTACTGTTTGGACCGCCTCAAAATCCCTTTAACTCCCCGGTTCCCGGATTGCTTTCAGGCCTATTCCCGCGCCATCATCAAAAGAATATATGCCGGCATTTTGATATCGGTCCTTGAAAACCCGATTTCAATGGGTAATATATGCGCCGCTTTAACGCAGTCCGAATGTCTGATTTCCCGAGGAGCAGCGTTTCATGAATAAAACGTATTACGACAGCATCAGCGCAATGGAAAAGAAGGGCGTGGACAAGGAGTACATCAACGGCTGGGCGTGCGGTTTTCTGCACAACCCCAAGCGCGAAGAGCAGCGCCTGAACGACGCCTACAACGCCGGCTACGACGACGGCCACGCGGGCAAGACCGACGGTTATTCATCCTGGGCCAAGAAGTAGCGCGTCCGTCGCATCAGGCTGTGCAACGCACAGCCTGTTTTCGTTTCAGGAATTCTGCTGCGCCTTTTCGTACCACTTCCGGGCCTCGGCCTCGTTCTTCTCCACGCCGATGCCCTGCTCGTAGAGCATCCCGAGCGTCATCTGCGATCCGGCCAGCCCCTGTTCGGCGGCGCGGTGGAACCATTCGGCCGCCTGCTTTTCGTTTTTCGGCACGCATTCACCCTGCATGTACATGAAGCCCAGGCCATGCTGGGCCAGCGCGTCGCCCTGCTCGGCGGCGGCGCGCATCCATTTGAGCGCCATCATTTCGTTGCGCACGTGCCCGAGGCCGTTCTGATACATGACGGCGAGGCGGTACTGCGCCTGGGCGTTGCCGGTTTCCGCGAGCGGCGAGAGGAATTTGAACGCCTTGGAAAATTCCTTGGCCTCGAAAGCGGAAATGCCGCTGACGAGATTCATATCCAGTTCCGACATCGAGTCGCTCCGTGTATGTTTAATACGGCATTTTGCCAGAACCGATCTCAAAAATAATGTCATTTATAGAATTCCCCAGCCGAATGCGTGGGTAAGACGCCGGGTCCGGAATGACGCGTACATTTTTGAGATCGGCTCCAGAGACGCACGGCGCGCGCGAAGCAATAACGGACATTCCGTGCGGCATTTCCGCGATTCCGTGTCGCCGTGAAACTCCCCTATAATGCGCGCCATGTCGATACGCCTGAAGACCAAATTTCGCAAGAAGGGCCCGAAGACGCTGGAAGACCGCGCCAGCGTGGTGGCCACGAACATCTGGCGCATCGCGCAGGAGACCGCGCGCCACATGGAGAAAGAGGGCTATGCCATGGGCGGCGACCGGCAGGTGGCCGCGGTGATCACCGAGATCATCGCCTTTCTGATCCAGATCGCGGATCGCATCGTGTATGGACAGCTGAGCGAGGAAGAGCGCGCCCGTTTCGTCAACGCGCTCGGCAAGCACACGGCCCGGATCACTTCCACCAATCTGGCGGAGTTTGTCGGCGAAGGCAGATATGTCGGGGAGTTTGTGAAC
>MFTB01000033.1 GCA_001785195.1 Candidatus Muproteobacteria bacterium RIFCSPHIGHO2_12_FULL_60_33 | reverse complement strand
GGTAAACTGGCTCAGGACCAGCACGCCGCGTTCATCGTCCCGGGCCGCGACAAACTCCTTGGCGACCAGGTTCATGCCGTCGTGCAGGCTGCTGACGTAGCAGACATCCGCCGCGCGGTAGTAACGGAAAACGGCCGGCGGCTCGTGATGGGCGCGGAATAGAACAATCGGGCGATACCCGTCCTTCCGGAATTTGTCGTTGATGCGGTCGGCCACCTTCACCAGGTTTTCATTGAGGTCGCGATAGCGATCGATTTCGACGCGGCTCGGCGCTGCAATCTGCACGAACGTGAACCGGCCGCGGTATTCCGGATGCCGGTCGAGCAGCCGTTCGACCGCGAGGAAACGCTCCTCGACCCCCTTGGTGTAGTCGAGACGATCCACGCCGACGCCGAGCAGGGCGTCCGGCGCAAGACCGATCTCGGCGCGCACGCCGGCGCGGCAGTCGTCCGCCGAGGGAAGGTCCTTCAGCCAGTGCACCGGCCATTCGAGCGAGATCGGATAAGGCCGCACCAGCGTGCGGCGGCCCTGCTGGACGATGGCATTGTGCTCGCGGTCAATCCGCGATTCGAGGTAACGGTCCACCGAGCCGATAAAATTGTTGCAGTGGGACTGCGTGTGAAAGCCGATGATGCTGCTGCCGAGCATGCCTTCCAGTATCTCGTCGCGCCAGGGGCAGATGCCGAAGTGTTCGGAATTCGGCCACGGAATGTGCCAGAAAGTGATGACCGTGGCGCGTGGCAGCCGCTCGCGAATGAGCCGTGGCACGAGCGCGAAATGGTAGTCCTGGACGAGTACGATGGGATCGTCCGAATCCACCTCTTCGCAGACGGCATCGGCAAACCGCTGGTTGACCTTCCGATAGTGCTCCCAGTCCTCGCTGCGGAAAATCGGGCGGGCGTGCGCGAGATGGCAAAGCGGCCACAATCCTTCGTTCGAGAATCCGTAATAGTACCCGCGCTCTTCCTCTTTCGTGAGCCAGATGCGGCGCAAGATATAGGACTCGTCGCCGGGCGGCACGCGAATATGACCGTGCTTGTCAACGGTTTCCCGGTCGGCCGGGCCGCTGCCGTGCGCGATCCACACGCCCGAACACGCGCGCATGACCGGTTCGAGCGCCGTCACCAGACCGCTGGCCGGATGCTGCACCACGATGGCGCCGTCGGCGCCATGCGCATGGATATACGGCTCGCGGTTGGCGACGATGACGATGCGCTCGCCCTGGAGATAGCGCTTGAGCGTGTGGCGCAAGCGCTCGGGCGTCCAGGAACCGCCTTCGTGCTCCAGAATGCGGTCATAGAGCTCGCGGACATCGCGCAAAATCGGATTGAACTCGGGCCGCTCGTTGACTTCTCCCCGCAACAGGCGCCGAAGCTCGTTGCTCCAGCCGCGCCAGGACAGCCGCGCGGCAATCAACGTGATCACCGCGGCGATCAGGGCGAGAACGCCGAACGTGAACAACAGAAAATAGCGGGTTTCCGTCTCGCGCCGTTCCATGAAACTGAGATCGTGCACGAGCACGACAAAACCGAGCGCGCGTTCGTTCTCCAGCAACGGGATGGCGCTCACGTAAATGCCGCCGCCGGGCAGGGACGAAACGCTGTGCCACGCGGACCATGCCGACCCCGGAGAGTCCGGCGCGGTGCGTACATGGTCCGCGATCGTCCGGCACGAGAATTCACGCGGGAAATTGGAGGTGGACGCAAGCACGGAGAGATCCGCGCCGCAAGCCGCGGCGGCCATGATGCGTTCGTCGCGGGTAATCTCGACCAGCAGATTCCGCAGGTCCCTGCTCTCGGCCTTGCGCCAATGAGAAAGCAGCGCCTGCCGGGCGCCATTCACGACGGCTTCGGCCCGCAGGCGGACGTCCCGCTCGAACCAGTCACGGGTTGTTCGCTGAACCAGCCCCGAGGCAACCCAGGTAAGCAACGCGAGACCCGCCACCAGGGCAAGCGCGAATCGGATACTCCGATTTATTTTCATGTCGCCCTTAGGGTATGCGCGTCACATTTCAATCGCAAGCTTCGATTTGCTACTCTTTGTGTCATGCGGCTCGAAAATCTCGGCCTGATCGGGAACTGTCAGTTTTCGGCGCTCGTCTCGCGCACCGGCGAAGTGGTGTGGTGCTGTCTGCCGCGCTTCGATTCCGAACCGGTGTTCTCGACGTTGCTGGATGAACGGAATGGCGGGCGATTCACGGTCGGCGCGCCCGATGGCGCGGAAGGTACACAACGTTACCTCGGCAACACCAACGTGCTCGAAACGACGTTCCGCACTCCGAGCGGGTCGTTTCGCGTAATCGATTTCGCGCCGCGGCTGGTTCAGTACGAACGCGTCACGCGTCCCACGCAACTGTACCGCATCGTCGAACCGATCGAAGGCACGCCGTCAGTGCGCGTGGTTTGCGAACCGCGCTTGGGCTGGTCGAAAGCCGTGCCGCTGGTCCTGCCGGGATCGAATCACATTCGTTACGAGGGCTTCGAAAGCCCTCTGCGGCTCACCACCGACATTCCCCCTTCCTATCTCGGCGGCCAGCCCTTCGTGCTGACCGAACGGCGGCATCTGGTGCTCGCCTGGGGCGCGCCGGTCGAGGAAGCCCTGCCCGGCCTGTGCGAGCGTTTTCTGCATGACACGATGCGTTACTGGCAGCGGTGGATCAAGCACTGCAACATTCCGCCGATGTTCCAGGAAGAAGTCATCCGCTCCGCGCTCGCGCTCAAATTGCATTGTTTCGAGGACACCGGCGCCATCACCGCCTCCGTCACGACCTCCATTCCGGAAGCGCCGGGCAGCGGCCGGACGTGGGACTATCGTTACTGCTGGCTGCGCGACGCCTACTACGCGCTCGATGCCTTCCGTATGCTCGGCCACTTCGAGGAACGCGAGAGCTTCACCAATTTTTTGTTGAATGTCGCCGGTAATGACCCTGAACTCGGGCTCAAGCCGATTTACCGCATTGACGGGACAACCGATCTGGAAGAACGCACCCTCGATCATTGGCCCGGATTCAACGGCGACGGACCGGTGCGCGTCGGCAATGCCGCGGCGTTGCAAACGCAACACGACATATTCGGCGAAATGGTGCTTGCGCTCGCTCCGGTTTTTCTCGACGAACGATTCAGCGCGGAGCGCTCACCGGCGTCGTATGCCCTGCTGGAACGCCTGGTCCGGAAGGCGATCGCGGTCGCCGGAACGCCCGATGCCGGCATCTGGGAATACCGGATGGAACAGAAGCCACGGACATTTTCGAGTCTCATGTCATGGGCCGCCGCCGACCGCATGGCCAGCATCGCCGGGCGGTACTCGCCGGCGCACGCGGCGGAGTTCCGCAGCGCCGCCGAGCGCATTCACCGGCAGATCGTCGAAAACGCCTGGAACCCCGGGCTGGGTGCATTCGTGGCGACTTACGGCGGCAACGATCTGGACGCCTCCTTGCTCGAAATGGCGGGCCTGCGATTTTTGCCGCATAACGACGAACGAATTCAAGGCACCCTAAACGCCATCTGGAAAAACCTCTCGCAGGACGGCTGGCTGCTGCGCTATCGCACCGACGATGGGTTCGGCCAGCCGGCCGTGGCGTTCTTGCTATGCAGTTTCTGGCTCGTCGAAGCGCTCGCCGCGGTCGGGCGGATTGGAGAGGCGCGAGAAGTCATGAATCACGTTCTCAGCGCCGGTTCGCCGCTCGGCCTGTTTTCGGAGGACTGCGACACCGCGACACGCCGGATGTGGGGCAATTTTCCTCAGGCCTATTCGCACGTCGGCCTCATCCACGCCGCCTTCTCCGCTTCGCCGCGTTGGGCCGATATCCTTTGACCCGGCGCGTCCGTCCACGGCCGCCTTCTTATGCGACCAGGCAAAAAAATAACAGCGAATTGGCCGATATCAGCGGGTGTCAGCCGCCGGTAAGGTTGCGGACTGTTTGCAGGCAGAGATGAATTCGTGCACCGTGCGCATCACTTCGACGCAGTAGGCCTGATTGACGCGGTAATACACCTCTTTGCCGCGTTTTTCACAAACCAGCAATTCGGCGTTGCGCAGAATTTTCAGATGATGCGAGATCGCCGGACGGGTGATCTTGAACAGGCGGGCGATGTCATTGACGCAGATTTCCTCGCCGGGCTCGAACAAAAGCAGGATTTGCTGGCGCGTGGTGTCACCGAGCGCGAAAAAGAAGTGGGAGAACCTTTCCCAGCCGTTGGGTAGGCGTTCGGCAAATTCGGACTTCATGCGGCAACACGCAACGGAGGCATTACAGTAAAATCGTGTAACCAGAACGGACGCCAGCATAACTCAAGCCGTAATCATGTCAATATATTCGAACACATTGTTATACTGATATTCTTTATGATTCAGCGGATAAAACCCGGCTGTTTAGTTAGACTCCCCGCTCCCAAACCGGATTGACCGCCTGGGGCAACGCCGCAGCCTTGCTTGGGCCGGCCCCGAGGCCGAAACCAGATGACAATCCTGGACAAGAAATTACATCATCTAACTGACTTTATGCTGCCCCTGGTCCGATCCGCCCACTCGAAAATCCTGCTCGGCCTGGGGCTGATTTTCATCGTCGCCAGCGAAGTATGGGCGGCCTCGCCCGAGGCCGCGGCTGCGGCCAATGCCTTTCTGTGGCTGGCGGTACTGCTGCTGCTCGCCAAGATCTCCGGCCTGATCGAAAAGATCGGCCAGGCGGCGGTCCTGGGCGAGCTGTTGATGGGTGTGCTGATCGGCAACCTGTACCTGCTGGGGATCGATATCATCGAGCCGGCCAAGTCGGATGCGATCATCGTCTTCCTGGCCGAGCTCGGTGTCGTCATCCTGCTGTTCCAGATCGGACTCGAATCCGATATCACGGCCATGCGCAAGGTCGGCGTGCCGGCGCTGCTGGTCGCCGTCATCGGCGTGGCGGCGCCCTTCGCGCTGGGGACCTACGTGATCGGTCCGTGGCTGTTGCCGGGGCTTTCCGCGAATTCCTATCTGTTCCTCGGCGCCACGCTCACAGCCACCTCCGTCGGCATCACCGCGCGCGTGTTCCGCGACCTCAACGTGCTGCAATCGCACGAGGCACAGATCGTGCTGGGCGCGGCGGTGATCGACGACGTGCTCGGCCTGATCATCCTCGCCGTAGTATCCGCCGTCGCCACCACCGGCGATGTCGGCATCCTCGACATCGGCTGGATCACGCTCAAGGCCCTGCTCTTTCTCGTCGGCGCTCTCGTCATCGGCCTGCGCATCGCCCCGCTGGCCAGCCACTGGCTGTCGAAAATCCACACCGGTAGCGGCATGAAATTCTCGATCCTGATCGCCTTCTGCCTGATCTTCGCCTGGCTGGCGCACCTGATCGGGCTGGCGCCGATCATCGGCGCCTTCGCCGCTGGCTTGGTGCTCGACGAAGTGCAATTCCGCGACTTCGCTGAACCGGAGCTGATCGCCGACATACGCCGTGTCGCCGGCGATAACGGATCCGATACCGCACAACGCGTGCGTGAGACGCTGGCGCATCACGAAAAGCACAATCTGGAGGCACTGATCGAACCGGTGGGGCACTTCTTCGTTCCCCTGTTTTTCATCTTCACCGGCATGCAGGTCAAGCTTGATGTGTTCTTCAACCCGGCCATCCTCCTCACGGCCATAGCCATTACCGCAGCCGCGTTTGCCGGAAAAATCGTGTCCGGCCTCGCCGCCGGGCCGGTCAACAAGTGGATCGTCGGCTGGGGCATGGCGCCGCGCGGCGAGGTCGGACTGATCTTCGCCGTCACCGGCAAGGCCATGGGAGTCGTCAGCGACGAGATCTTCTCGGTGATCGTCGCGGTGGTGGTCCTGACGACGCTGATCACACCGCCGGTGCTGACGACGCTGATCCGGCGCGCCGGGAAACGCAACAAGTAATCCGGGCGCGCCCTGTTACCGCAACGATGGACCCCGATGCCCGCGCCGAAACTCCCTGACGACATCACCGAAACAGTCCGCCGCGCGCTCGCCGAGGACGTGGGCACGGGTGACCTCATCGCCGCGCTCATTCCCGCCGGCATACAGGCCGAGGCGCAGGTCATCACCCGTGAGGACGCCGTGCTTTGCGGCACGGCGTGGTTCGACGAAGTTTTTCGCGCTGTTCATGCCCGCCGTGGTCAACTGGCTTGTGCCCGCGGTACTCATGGCCTTTGCCGTACCGCGCGGCAAACCCGCCGCGCTTGCCGAGCGCATCCGCGTCAAGCACGGCGGCTATGTCGTCATCGCGCTGTTCCTGCTGACCATTGCGCTGATCGTCTCGTTACACCATTTCCTGCATCTGCCGCCGTTCCTCGGCATGATGACGGGGCTGGGTCTGCTCAAGGTCTATGGTTACTACATCCGGCTTCGCGAAATCTGGAACTCGGCCGCGGCGGAACCCGAGATCGAGGCGTTTCAGGTGCCGGAACAATTCAAGCCCGCCACCAAACCGTTCGATATCTTCATCAGCATGAAACGCGTCGAGTGGGACACCCTGATGTTCTTCTATGGCGTGGTGCTGTGCGTCGGTGGTCTCGGCGCGTTGGGTTACCTCGCGGCGCTGTCGCATTCCCTGTATCAGGGTCTGGGCGCGACCCAGGCAAACGTTCTGATCGGTCTCGCCTCCGCCGTCATCGACAACATCCCCATCATGTACGCCGTTCTCAGCATGGGTCCGGATATGTCACACGGCCAGTGGCTGCTGGTGACGCTCACCGCCGGTGTCGGCAGCTCGTTGTTGTCCATCGGCTCGGCCGCGGGCGTGGGCCTGATGGGCCAGGCGCGCGGCATATATACTTTTTTCGCACACCTGAAATGGACTTGGGCCATTGCGCTCGGCTACGCCGCCAGCATCTGGGTGCATCTGGCGCTCAATGCGCGGTTGTTTTAATCGGGTTGTCCGCTCGTTTCATGCCGCGAGTTTGCGCTTCACTTTCTTAAGCTCATGCTCAAGGCGCTCGATCCGCGACTGGATCATTTCTTTCCCCTTCAAACTCTCCTTCAAAAGGGTGTTGAGAAGCCTCTGATAGGGGACGCCCGTCTCGTCCGCCATGGAACGAAGCAGCGACAGGCTGTCCCGGTCTATATTAATCGTAATCTTGACGAACCCTTTCCTCGCTGCAACGCGGATTTTCCGGGTGCCAACACGATCAATGCGCATATCACTCAGGTTTGGTTGTTTCATGATAAAGCCTCTTGAACTTTCGCCACTCCGCAGATCCGATGATCCGGATTTTCTTTCCTCGACGGGTAAACCGGGTTGTAAGAATTCGCTCCGCCTCCGATTTCCCGACCCAGTAGAAACGCTGCTCTTCCCGTGAATGTTTTGCATCAACCAGCTGGAATCCGTGCGGATCAAGAAAACTTTCAACGGCCTCTGAGAAAGTGACCCTGTGTCTTCGGACATTGACCACCTCCCTGGAAAGGTCCCACTCGAATTCCATGCGTTTAATTTACCATATGGATATGGCTATTACCATACGAAAAGACAAAATCCCGATGCGCTTTGCCTGTGGCGGCCTGGCGGTTATGCTTTGAGTATGGACATTCCCAACGACATCACTGAAACCGTACGCCGCGCCCTGGCCGAGGACGTGGGCACGGGCGACCTCACCGCCGCGCTCATTCCCGCCGATACGCAGGCCGAGGCGCAGGTTGTCACGCGCATGACAGCGGTGCTCTGCGGCACGGCCTGGTTCGACGAAGTTTTCCGTCAGGTGGACAAGCGTGTCAGCGTCACCTGGAATGCCCGTGACGGC
>MFTB01000032.1 GCA_001785195.1 Candidatus Muproteobacteria bacterium RIFCSPHIGHO2_12_FULL_60_33 | reverse complement strand
CGTTGACGTAGTTGGCGCTGATCGTGACCGTGGCCGACTCGATGTTGGTGTCGTCGGCGTCGGCGACCGTGATGACGGTGTTGATCGCGGTGGCGACCTGGTTCTCGGTGTAGGCGAGCACGCTGCCGGTGGCGAGCACCGGGGCGGAGTTGGTGGACGTCGCGGCGATGTTCAGTGCGAACTCGGAGGTCTCGAAGAAGCTGGTGAAGGCGCCGTCCGCGCGCGTGGCGGTGGCGCTGATCGAGGCGCCCACCGGTACGTTCGCGGAAAGGATCGGCGAGAAGCTGGCGTTGCCGGCAACATCGGTCGTGACGTTCACGAAGCCAAGGTAGGTCTGGCCCTCGCCGTAACCGGTCGGGTCGGCTGCCGCATTGGAGAAGAACTCGATGCGGAAGCTGGTGCTCGCGGTGCTGTTCAGCGTGCCCGCGATCGTGATCTGCGTGGCGGCGTTGGTCGCCGCCGAGGTGAGCACCGGGAAGTTCTGCAGCGCGTTCGGGCCGGTGTCGGCGTCGCCGGCATCGTTGGCGGTGACCCAGGGCGCAGAGTCGGTACCCGGTCGCAGATCGATACCCAGGCTGCTGTTACCGTAGATCGTGTTCTGCCGGATGCTCGTGTTGGTCGCGGTGTCCTGCACCCTGACGCCGACGTTGGTGTTCGCCCAGATCGTGTTCCCCACGATCGTCGTGCCGGCCGCGTTGCCCTGGGTCTTCACACCCACGTCGCCACCTGCGATGAGGTTGCCCTCACCCGGGTTGGCGCCGCCCACCGTGTTGTTCGTCGCGCCGGTGCCGACGTCGACATTGTCGCCGCCGTTGCCGATCACGGTCGTGCCATCGACCGCGACGCCGATATAGTTGCCCTGGACGACGTTGCTGCCGCCCCGCAGCGTGATGCCGTTGTCGGTCGCATCGCCGCCCACGCCGTTGCCGGCGATGACGTTCCGGTTGGCCGCCGTCGTGCCGCCGATGGTGTTGCCGTCGGACCCGGTGCGGATGAAGATGCCGGCCTCGGCGTTGCGCACCGCCGCCGCGGCGGTGCCGGTCACGTTGGTGCCAATGAAGTTCCCGACGATGACGTTGTTGTCCCCCGTCAGGTCGATCGCGTCGGCGGTGAAGCCGCTGACGACGAGGCCGCGGAGCGTGGAGCCGCTCCCGCCGGCTTGGATGTTGAACGCCGTCCCGACCGTGCCGCCACCGCGCAGCTCGATCACCGGGACTCCAGCGAAGTCCGGCTCGCTGGTGCCGTTGATGACCACGGCATCCGTGATGTTGGGCAGCACGGCGCTCAAGTTGATGGTGTGCGGCCCGGCGCCGGCGATGTTGAAGTTGATCGTGTTCAGCCCGGCGGTGTTGTTGGTCGCGGTGATCGCCTCGCGCAGCGAGATGAAGCCGTCCGCGCCCTTGCTGGCAAGCAGCGTAGAAATCGATGTGGTGTCGCCGTCGGCCACGTCGCTGGTGGTGTCAACGACCAGTGTACTGGATGGCTTGATCGAGACACCACCAACCGCCCAATTGTCGCTGCCACTCCAAGTCCATGACATGTTGACGGAAGCCGCGCCCGCCGCGGTGCTGCCACCCCCGTTGATATCTGGTGCCTTGAGATCCCATTGCTCTGCCTGAGCACCCCCGGGAACGAGGTTGTAGTCAACAACATCGTCCACGGCGATAGCTGCAAAGACCAACTCGTTGACAGCCGAGCTGACCGTAGCCGACCCACTTCCGCCGGAAGCCCCGTTTCCCGAAGCAAAGGCGCCAAGGGGCGTGGTCTGGTCGACTCCCGTGAAAGTCATGACTCCCGCGGTATTACCGTCTGATGGAATGCCGCTCATCACGATGTCCACATTGAAGGTTCCCACGTCCGGATTGACGAGCTTCCAGATCTCGACGCGCGCGTCTCCGTTCGCGCTCACGCCGACAAGGCTGAGCGGGTCTCCGTTGTACGTAATGGAACCGACGCTGTCCGTGCCGCCAGTGGCAGCAAGGTTTATTGCGACGCCGACAAGCATCAACCGGTCTGTGCCGGCGGTTGTGTGCGAAATCGAGATGTTGCCACTGGCGCTCGTACCTGTGGAAGTGGAGTCAACTGCGACAGCCAGCACGTGCAACCAGTTGTTCTGCGCGGCAGTGCTGACGGCCAGGTTCGCTTCGATCGAACCGGTGCGGACCTCGAGATCCCAGTCCCCGCCCAGGATCGCGGCGCCGGTGGCATCGACGCTGGCGGCGACGTCGGCGCCGGTGAGACGGCTCAAGGCGCTCACCAGCGCGCGGCCTGCTTCCGAAGCCGCCACGTCGCAGCCGTAGAGCAGCAGGTCCGCGTCCGCGGTCAGGGCGTTGCCCCATTGGCCGATGGCGGTGGCGTTGGCGAGCAGCGAATCGAAGTCGAGGCGGGTGCCGCCGAGCTCGAGCGCGCCGGCGGCGCCGTGCGTGACAAGATGCACGGCGGAAAGATCGTTGCGGGCGGCGAGCGCCTGGCTTAGCTGTTCGATGCCGTCGCGCCCGGCATCGAGCACGAGCACCTCGACCTCGCGGCCGTCGTTCGGCTGGCCGAACAGATCGTTGAGCAATTCGGCGTAGTTCGGGACGCGCGGGTCAATGACGACCAGTTCCTTGCGGGTGGTCGCCGCCGCCTCGGGGGCGATGCTGCCGGCGGGCGCGACCGCCTCCACCTGCTGCACCAGCGCGCCGCCGCTCGCCGGCGCCGGATCGGCGAATACGCCGTACCAGTCGGCCGACAGCAGCAGTCTGGCTTCCAGTTCCTGGAACACCAGGCCGGTGGGGCGCAGACGGGGGGCTTCCTTGCGGGGTTGACGCTGGCTTGACAAGGCACGTGAACCTGTTTCGATGGTCTTAGTACGTTATGGTGCAAGAGCCGTACCATGAAGCAGGCCTTTCCCCCCTACTGTTATATTTTTATGTTCAATGGGTTATATCACCCCCCTGCGCACGGCCGGGTCACCAGGGTGCCAAGCTGGCGGTTCTCAGCCGCAAGGACGGCCGGGCCCTCTACCTCCCCCTGCGCACGGCCGGGTCACTCGTGGAGCCGCACCTTGCAGCGCAGGCCGCTCGGCACGGCATGGTCCGGGTTCGGGATCTCGAGCCGCACGCTGAAGGTGCCGCTCGCCGGGTCAATGACCTTGTCCACGATGGTCACCTTCGCCGCGAGCGGGCGCTGGGGGTTGACCTCGGGGCGGACCTCGGCGCGCATCCCCGGGCGGACCGCGCCGAACCACGCGGCCGGCGCCACCACCTCGACCCGCAGCGGATCGATTTGCACGAGCTTGAGGATGGTCTTGTCCTTGACCGACTCGCCGGGCGAGAGAAAGCGCTCCGCCACCACGCCGTCGATCGGACTGCGGATCGTGCGCAGGTTGAGCGTCTCGCGCGCATGGCGCAGCTGCAGCTCGCTCAGGCGCGCCAGTGAATCGGCCTCGTCCTTGTCGCTCAAGGGGATGGCCTTCTGCTTGTAGAGCGCGCGGGCGCGCGCCTGCTTGCGCTGATCGTGGTCCGCCTTGGTCCCCGCCAGGGCGACCCCTGCCTCCTCCACCTCGGCGCGCAGCTTGACCAGTACCTGCCCCGGCTTGACCGCATCGGCGCGGTCCACCGCGATGGAGGCGATCACGCCGTCCACGGGGCTGCGCAGCTCCACGCTCATGTTTGGTTCGATCAGGCAATCGAACTCCGGCAGCGGCGCCGCGTGCAGGGGCGCGCCGAGCGCCAGCGCGGCGAGCAGCACGCCCCCGCGGCGCAACACGGCGCGCGACCCGCTCCCGCCTGGCGGCAATTGCTTGCGTTCGATCATCATTCGTTCCCCTCCCGTGTTACTCGGCCCGGCCGGCAAAGCCCATGAACTCATCGCGTGTCTCGTCGACCCGCAGCAGCGCGCGGCGAGTCAGGCGATGGCGATACTCGATCAGTCCTTGCGCGACCCTTGTTAGCGCCCGCCCGAACCACGGTCGCACCTCGGCCGGTCCGCGACGCGAGAGCCGGGCGAGCGCGCCCCGGAAACGGCCGGAGAACAGCTCGTCCTCGAGCGAGACGAAGAGCTCGTAGCTGCCGGGATCGCCCTGGCGCGCGCAGCGGCCAATCAGCTGGCGGTCTATGCGGCGCGCGTCGTTGGGTTCGCACACGATGACGTGCAGGCCGCCGCGCTCGGCCACGCCGGGCGCGAGCGCAATGTCCGTACCCCGCCCCGCCATGTTCGTCGCGACCGTCACCTGGCCCGGCTCCCCGGCGCGCGCGACGACCGCCGCCTCTTCGGCGTCCTGGCGCGCGTTCAGCACCTGGTGCGGCACGCCGGCGCCATCGAGGAGCGCACTGAGCCGCTCGGAATCGGCGAGCGTGCGCGTCCCGACCAGCACCGGGCGGCCCGCGGCGCGCCCGGCCGACACGCTGCGCGCGATCGCCTGCCACTTGTCCGCGCCGCGCCGGAAGCAGCGCGCAGCGCTGCGCCGCAGCCGGCCCGGCCGGTGCCGGGGCACCGTCACCACCCCCAGCCCGTACACGTTGCGCAATTCGCCGCGCACCTCCTTGAGCGTGCCCGACATGCCCGCCAGCCGCAGGTAGCGCTGGAAAAAGCGCTGGTAGCTGATGCGGGCGAGCGTCTCGTGGCGCGCCGTGGGCGCGAGCCCCTCCTTTGCCTCGAGCATTTGGTGCAGGCCCTGTTCCCAGCTGCGGTCGGGCATGGTCCGCCCGGTATGCTCGTCGATGATCTCGATGCGACCGTCGCGCACCAGGTAATCGCGGTCGCGGCGGTAGAGTTCACGCGCGGCCAGCGCCTGCCGCACGAACATCTCGCGCCGCCGCTCGCCGGCCCACAGCCCGCCGAGCGGCGCGGCGATCTCGCCCAGGCGCTGTGCGCCCCGCGCGCTGAGGGCGGCGCGGCGTGCGTGCGGCTCGATCGCGAAATCCGTGCCCGGCGCGAGCTGCCCGGCGAGCCACAGCGCCCGCCGATAATGCTCGGCCGCTTCAGGATCGGCCGCGCCGCCCGCCAGGATCAGGGGCGTGCGCGCCTCGTCCACGAACACGCTGTCCGCCTCGTCCACGATCGCGAAATACAGCCCGCGCAGCAACAGCTCGTCGCGGCGGCGGCGCTCTCCGCACAATCCATCGAGCCTCAGACGCAGATCGTCACAGCGGCCGCCGAGCACGAGCCGGTCGCGCAGGTAGTCGAAGACGAGTTGCTTGTTGGTGCAGTAGGTGACATCGGCGGCATAGGCCGCGCGTCGCTGCGGCGCCGTCATGGCCGCGGTCACGGCGCCCACGCTCAGCCCGAAGCGCCGGTAGACCGGCGCCATCAGCCGCGCGTCGCGTTCGACCAGATACTCGTTGACCGTCACCACGTGCACGGGGATGCCGGCGAGCGCGGCGGCACAGGCCGGGAGCGTGGCCGTGAGCGTCTTGCCCTCGCCGGTGGCCATCTCCGCGGCCATGCCCTCGAGCAGTATCCAGCCACCGATGAGCTGCTCGTCGTAGGGGCGCATCCCGAGCTCGCGCGACGCCACCTCGCGCACCGTGGCGAAGGCACGCGCGACATTTTCGCGCGTGAGGTGCTCGCGCCAGACGCGCCGGCGCGCATCCCTGATCCAGCGGTCGAGTCCCGCCTCGTCGAGCGCGCCGAGCCCCTGCCCGAAGTGCCCGACCGCCTGCAGGAACGCCGGCCAGCAGCGCCGGCGCGCCGCGCGCGGCGGGTGCAGGGGCATCAGCAGGCGCGTGAGCCAGCGCTCGAGACGGTCCTCCCTGGCGAGCTCGCGTTGCGGATAGATGCCGAATCGCGTGCCCGGACGCAGCAGCGGCTGCGCCCGCGGCGCGGCGACGATCGTGTCCTGGGCGCGCTGCGCGGGTGATGTGGAGGTGGCCATGGACGAGATGCGCGCGCCCTATTCGGCGAACTGGCGAAGAAGCTGGCGCTTGACGGCCCGCGTCCAGCGGAAGGCGAGCGGCTCGTAGCCGTGATCGAAGCGCGCGTACACGCGCGCGCCGAGGTGGGCGGCGCGCGCCGCCTCCGGCGGCAGCGCGAGGTCAATCTGAAAGATCCTGGCGCGCGTGCGCACGCCGTCGGTATCGAGCGGATCCACTCCGATGCGCCCGCCGCCAAGGGTGCCGAGCGCGCGGCTCGGCAGCCGCTCCACCGCCTCCGGCGCCTCGCGCAGAATGCGGGCGGTGACGATCTCACCCGGCACATCGGCCGATCGCAGTCGCACCGCGCGGGTGACGCGGCGGAACTGTCCGATATCCGATTGTGGTATGACCACGCGCACCGTGATCGCGTCCGCATCGACGACGTAACCGACAACCTCGCCCTGCTTCACGAAGCGGCCGGGCAGGTGCGACGCCTGCGGCACCACGAAAGTGCCGGCGACGCCGGCGCGCAACACCTGCTCCGATTCGTGCTCGCGCGCGCGCGCCAGCGTGGCCTCGGCCGCGCGCAGGTCCTGGCGGATGACCTCGGCTTGCACCAGGTCCTGGCCGCGCATGGCGAAATAGCGGGTCTGGAACTCGCGCTGCTCGGACTCGAGCACCTGAATCCGCGACTCGAGGTCGGGATCGGTGACGCGCACGAGCGCCTCGCCCGGTTGCACGTGGCTGCCGTCGGGCACGAGCAGCTCTTCCACAAAACCTTCGGCGCCCGCGCGCACCTGCGCCTGCTCGGGCAGCCACACCACGCCGTCGGCATGCGTCGAGAGCGGAAGCGGCACGCCCACGAGCGCCAGCGTCAGGGCCAGCACGGCCGCGAGCGAGGCGAGCACCGCGCGCGCGCGGTGCGCGTGCAGGGCCGGGCTGTTAAGCACGAAGCGCGCGGCCTTGACCAGCGGATAGAGGATCTGCGTGGCCACCGCCCACAACGCCAGGGCCACGCCCGCGATCAGGTATTTCCCGCCGAGGTAGAGGACGATGATGACGGTGATCCCGAGGCGGTACAGGTACGAGGACAACCCGTAGGCGATGAACCACGCACGCTCGCCGGACGCACTGACCGGCGAGCGTGCCTCGGCCAGAGCGAAAACATGGCGTTGCACGAGATAGCCGTAGTACTGCGCCGAGCGTGTGGCGAGTCCCGGTATGCCGATGGCATCGGCGAGGACGTAGTACCCGTCGAAGCGCAACAGCGGGTTGCCGTTGAACAGCACGGTCGACAGGCCGCCGATCAGCATCACGTCGAGCGCGGCGTCGCGCAGCAGGCCCGGTTGCAGGAGAGTCCAGGCGAACAGCGCGAAGGCGGCGAGGAACAGCTCGACGACGATCCCGGCGGCGCTGACCGCCATGCGCCGGCGCGACTCGGGAAACGCCGAGGCCGCCGAGGCGTCCACGTAGGGCATCGGGATCAGCACCAGGAACATCACTCCCATCTCCGGCACACCGCCGCCCCAGACCTTGGTGGCGAAGGCGTGACCGAGTTCGTGCACCAGCTTCACCACCGGATAGATCATCCACAGCAGCAGCAGGTTGGCGGGCGCGAGCGCCCGGTCCGCGGCGTGGGCCGCGATCCCGTCCCAGTGCTTGGCGGCCAGCATCGCCGCCAGCGCCAGCGCCACCAGCCACAGCCAACCGGCGGCGCGGCTGAAGCAGGGACGGGCCCAAGGCAGGCAGCGCTCGAGGAAGCGGTCGGGATTGACCAGCGGGAGGCGCAGCGCGAGCGGATTGTTCCAGCGGCTGCGCCAGCGGCGGCGTGCCTCGCGCTGCTGGCGGCGAAACAGCGCGGCGGTGTCGGGCGGCACGTCGCACAGCAGCAAGTCCGCGGCGTGCAGCGCGCCGAGCAGCTCGATGAGTTCCGCCTGCGTGGGCGCGTCGTCGCCGAGTTCCGCGTTCACGCGTTTCCAGGCGTCCTCCACGGAACGACTGCCGTCCATCAGTTCGATCACCTGCCGCGCCGGGGCGTTGAAGCGGTAGTGGCGTCCCGAGGAGCTGTCCTGCAGCACGTACCACGTCTCGCCGCGGTACTCGTGGCGGTTTATGCGGGCGTGCGCGGGCAACCGCGGCCGCAGCGGCGCGACGCGGTACCAGTGCGGGCTGAACAGCGTGTCAGACATAGCGACTCACCGCCGGCGCACGGCCCGACGCGCCCGTTACGGCAGCCATGACCACAGCTCCAGGCGCAGCCAGTTGAAGAGCGAGTGCGTCCATATCCACGCGAGCTGGCGGGACTCGATATCGACCTTGGCCACGCCCTGCATGCCGGGCCGCAGGAACGCCGGGGGTCTGTCGAGCCTGGCCTCGACGCGAAAATAGTTCGCTTCCGCGTCCGCCACCGCCACGGGCGTGACGCGCTCCACCACGATCGGCAGACCCTCGCCCGGCGCCGCGGTGAGCGTCAGGCGGCCATGCTGCCCGACGCGCACGTCGGCGATATCGCCCTCGTCCACCTTGAGGATGACGCGATAGCCCTCGAGCGGCGCGATCTTGAACAGCGCCTGTCCGCGCTCGACCGGCGCGCCAAGTTCCTTGGCGACGTCACCGCTCACCACGATGCCCGCGAACGGCGCCGTGAGCTGGAGGCGCGCCAGCTGCTTCTCGATGAGCGCCAGTTGCGCCTCGGCCTGCGCGAGCTGCGCGCTCATGATGCCGACGTTGGCGCGGTCGTGCTCGGCGAGCGCGCGGCGGAACTCGCTCGACACCTGCTGCTGCTTCGCCGACCACTTGATCTGCTCGAGCCGCAGGTCACGATCATCGAGCGTGGCGAGCGTCGCCCCCTCGGCCAGCACGTCGCCCGGACGCGCGCTCACGCTCTGGAGGAAACCCTTGTGCGGCGCGGCCACCACGCGCTCGACCGTGCCCTCGAGCACGGCCTCGGCCGTCACCTGGTATTGGCCCGGCATGAGCAGCGCGAGCGCGACCAGCGCCACCGCCACGGTGGTCGCGAGCTTGAGCGTGATATGTCCCGGCCCGAACAGGCGCGTGAGGCGCGCGTGCAGCGATTCGCGGATCGCCACGTGCAACGGACGCTCCTCGCGCCGGCGCAACTCCAGGATCGGGCCGAGCAGGGCCGCGATCTGTTCGCACAGCGTGACGGTTTCGGCATCGAACGCGGGCTGCTCCGCGCCGCGTTCGAAGGCGATGGCGCCGAGCAGCTCCTGGCCGCGGTGCAGCGGCACCGTGAGCACAGCCTTCATGTGGTGGCGGCGCACGAGCTGTGCGTGCGCGAGGCCGCCGGCCGGATTCTGGTCGCTCACGGCCGGACAGGCGATGGTCGTTTCCCGATCGAGCGCCTCCCCCATGGCCGCCTCGATCGTCTGGATAAGCTGCTGCTTGTCGGAAAAGCCCGTGCTGTGGGAGAGCGCCGTGAGCTTCACGCGCCGCTCGCGCACCAGCCCGATGCTCACGCGCTCGCAGCCGAGGTGCGTGGCAAGTTCGGTCGCCAGCGCCATGGTCGCCGCCGCGAAGCGGCGCGGCGCGAGCGCGGTGGCGATCAGATCGGTCGTCAGCGCAAGCTGTTTTGTGCGCGCTGAGTCCGCGTCCATCGCGCACTGCCCGAACCACGCACTCCCCGCCGTGAGCATTTGCGCTATCGCCTGGCGTTGCCCGTTGGTCGCCCGCGGCAGCTCGATCGCCACCGCCCCGTGAATCCGCCCCTCGATGATGAGCGGCGCGGCCGCGACTTCACCCGGTGCGCCGGACTTCGCGGCCGCCGCCTCCAGCGCCGTGAAGACGATCGCGCGCTGGCTGACGGCCGCCTGCGCGGCGTTGGCGACCGCGGGGCCGGCGGTGAAATCCCCCGGCCAGGTGGCCACCGCGCGGTAGGAACCGCTCTCCGGTTCACCCAGAAAAACCACGCCACGCGCCGCGGCATCGATCAGCCGGCACTGTTGGGAGAGCCAATGGAGAGCTTGGTGGGCGTTTGCAGTCATCTGGCAGTAACTCGTGGCACAACCATGGCCGGGCCGCCCGCCCGCGGGCGCGAATACTTACACGCGGCGCAGCCTGCCGTTCCTACATCATATATAGCAGAGGATCGCGCCGCAGAGCGGAGGCATGGACTATAATCATGCTGGTTCGAGACGCGCTCCCGGGCCGCAGCGGTGGCCGCACGGAAGCGGAGAAATACCAACAACAGGAGCTAACGGGATATGCGGATTTCTGCCTGGATACTTGCAGGTTTTTACCTGAGCGGCGTGGCGCCCGCGGCGGCCGCGCCGCCGGGGCTGATCGAGATCCACGCGCAAGCGCTCACCAACGACCCGGAGCTCCGCGCCGTCCAGGCCTCCAGCGAGGCCGTGCGCGCGAGCAGGCGTCAGAGCATCGGGGCGCTGCTGCCATCGTTGTCGGCGACCGCCGAGAGCGGCCGCACCCGGGAAAATGTCAAGACCACGAGCATCGGCTTCCCGGGGGAGACCACGTTCGACACCGATATCTACGCCATCACCCTGCGCCAACCGCTGTTTCGCATGGATCTGTTCGCGCGCCTCGGTCAGTCGAAGGCGAGCGTGACGCAGGCGGAGGCCGAGTACGGCGCCGCGCAGCAGGCGCTGATCGTCAACGTCGCGGAGCGCTACTTTGACCTGCTCGCCGCGCAGGACAACCTCGAGTTCGCGCGCGCGGAGCAGACCGCGATCGCCCAGCAGCTCCAGCAGGTCCGCGCACGCCATTCCGTGGGCGTGGCAACCCTCATCGACCTGCGTGAAGTGGAGGCGAGCCACGACTTGTCGGTGGCGCGCGAGATCGCCGCGGAGGCGAACCTCGCCAATACCGAGGAGGCGTTGCGCGAGCGCACCGGCGAATACCACAAGGTCCTGCGCCGGCTGAAGGCGGAGATACCGCTCGAGCCGCCCCCCGGTCCGCTCGAGGACTGGGTCCGTCTCGCCGAGTCGAACAATCTCAAGCTCCGCGCCTCGCGCGGCGCCACCGCGACCGCCGAGAAGGAAATTTCGCGCCAGCGCGCCGGTCACTATCCGGCGCTCGATGCCGTCGCCAGACAGTCTAGAAACGACGCCGCCGGCGGGCGGTTCGGCCCCAGCGATATCGAGAATAATACGGTAGCGTTGCAGCTCACCGTGCCGCTGTTCGAGGGCGGTCAGGTGCTCGCGCGCACGCGCGAGGCCGCGGCGCGTTACGTGGAGGCGAGCGAGCGCGAGAAAAAACAGCATCGCGCGGCGGTGCGCGCGGCGACCGATGCCTACCGCGCCGTGGTCGCGGACGTAAGCCGCGTGAAGGCGCTGGCGCGGTCGGTGCTTTCCACGGAAGCGGCGCTCCAGGCGGTGCGGGCCGGCTACCATGCCGGAACCCGCACGGTCCTGGACGTGCTTGACGCGCAGCGCGTGCACCTTCGCGCGCGTCGTGACCACGCCGTGGATCGCTATCACTACCTCGTGAGCACCCTCAGACTCAAGGAAGCCGCCGGTTTCCTCGGCCAGCCGGATTTGGAAACCCTCGCCCCCTGGTTTGACTAGGGAACCTCCGACCCGTTCCGCGTTTGTTTGAAAAATGGCGGTCGATCCCACGACCGCACCGCAGGCGGCTGAAAAACGAGTGTTTCAGCAGCCTGTTAACGCCCAACGAACATGGCATCTCCATAGCTGTAGAAACGGTATTTGCTTTTCACCGCATGGCGATAGGCATTGAGCACGTTTTCCGTTCCGCCGAAGGCGCACACGAGCATAAGCAGCGTGGATTCCGGCAAATGAAAATTGGTCAGCAGCGCATCGACGATCTGGAAGCGATAACCCGGATAAATAAAAATATCGGTCTCGCCTTCAAACGGTTTCACACGGCCAGAACCCATCTCAATAACCCCTCTCGCCTCCGGGGAGAGGGAGGTTTTGAGATGATCTCTGCTCTTTGCGGCCGTCTCCAGCGCCCGCACCACCGTTGTCCCGACAGCCACCACGCGCCGGCCTTCTTTTTTCGCGGCGTTGATTTTGCCGCAGACCTCCGGCGTGACACGGAGATATTCCGCATGCATGCGGTGTTCGCGAATATCGTCCACCCGCACGGGTTGAAACGTGCCGGCGCCGACGTGCAGCGTGACAAAGGCGCTGTCCACGCCCATGTCCTGCAGCCGGCCGAGCATGGCCGCATCGAAATGCAAGCCGGCCGTGGGGGCCGCCACCGCCCCGCGCCGGCGCGCATACACCGTCTGATAGCGCTCGCGATCGGCAATTTCATCCTGACGCCCGATATACGGCGGCAACGGCACATGGCCGGCGCGCTCAAGAATGTCCAGGACCGGCATGTCCGCATCGAATGCAAGCTCATAGAACTCACCGTCACGGCTTTGCACGACCGCCGTGACGCCCCCTTCCAGTTTTAATTTCTGCCCCGGCTTCGGTGGTTTGCTGGCCCGCACCTGGGCGAGCACACGGTGCGCATCGCGCAGGCGTTCGATCAGCACCTCGATATGCCCGCCGCTGTCCTTGCGCCCAAAGAGGCGTGCTGGAATCACGCGTGTGTCGTTGAATACCAGCAAGTCGCCCGCGCGCAGCAGCGCGGGCAGGTCGGTAAAACGCAGGTCTTGAATAACGCTGTTGGCACCGTCAAGGTGCAGCAAACGGCTGGCGGTGCGCGGTGACGCCGGATATTGCGCCACCAATTCCGGAGGCAGGGAATAATTAAAATCGGATTTACGCATGCGCGTCGAGCGGGTACCGCATAAGCTGCGTGGAATCGCCGCAGTCACCCTGAACGGGCCGGCATACTATACTATGTAGCCTGAGATTGTTTCAGAACGAACCCAGAGAATTTATGCCCGGCACACGCTACACGCTTGAAGTCCAACCGATCCTCCCGGAGCGCCTGAAGCGCCTGAAGGAACTGGCCAACGATCTGCTCTACAGCTGGGACCGCGGGGTCCGCAGGCTGTTTTTCCGGCTCGACCTCGAATTGTGGGAGTCCTGCGGACACAACCCCAAGGTGTTTTTGCGCCGCGTGGCGCAGAAACGGCTGAACGAGGTCGCCGAGGACCGCGTGTTCATGGAGGACTACAACCGCGTCCTGTCGGTCTACGACACCTACCATAAGGAAACCGCGCGCGCGGACATCCTGCAATATCTCGACCCGAAGGAAGACCTGGTGGCCTATTTCTGCGCCGAATTCGGCCTGCATGAAAGTTTCCAGATTTACTCCGGCGGTCTCGGCATTCTGGCCGGCGACCACTGCAAGGCGGCGAGCGATCTCAACATTCCCTTCGTCGCCGTCGGCATGCTCTACCGGCAGGGCTATTTCACCCAGACCATCGACGCGCGCGGCAGCCAGGTGGCGCATTACCACCCCACGCTATTCTCCGACCTGCCGGTGGACCCGGCGCTGGATGCGAACGGCAAGGAAATCCACGTGCACGTCAACCTGCCGGGTAAACGCGTCATGCTCAAGGTCTGGAAGGCCAAGGCCGGCCATATCACCCTTTTTCTTCTCGACAGCGATCTGCCGGACAACGACGAAACCGACCGGCGCATCACCTATCAGCTTTACGGCGGCGACATCAACACCCGCATGCAGCAGGAGATCGTGCTCGGCATCGGCGGCGTGCGCGCGCTGGATGCGGTGGGCCTCAAACCCACGGTATGGCACATCAACGAAGGCCACGCCGCGTTCCAGATTCTCGAACGTTGCCGCGAATACATCGCCCAGGGGCTGGATTTCGACAGCGCCCTGGAACTGGTCACGGCCAATACCGTTTTCACCACCCACACCTCCGTACCGGCCGGCCATGACATCTTCGATCACACGCTGATGGACAGATATTTCGGGCATAAATTGAAGGCGCTGGGTCTGGACATGGAAAAACTGTTTTCCCTCGGTTCAAGCCCGGGCAGTCAGGGCGGTTTCAACATGACGGCGCTGGCCCTGCGCGGCTCGCGCTTTCGCAACGGGGTTTCGCGCATTCACGGCGAAGTGGCCGCGCGCATGGCGGCCTACGTCTGGCCGCAGATACCACCGGAGGAAAACCCGATCGGTTGCATTACCAACGGCGTGCACGTGCCGACGTTTCTGGCGCGCGAGTGGTCGAACCTGTTCGACATGCGCTTCGGCGGCGGCTGGCGCAACGAGCTGCTCAACGAGGAATTCTGGAAACGCGTTGACGACATCCCCGATCACAGTTACTGGAGCCTGCACCAGTCGCTCAAGGCGGAAATGCTGGCCGAGGTGAAGCGCCGGGTGATCCTGCAGCACCGCCGCAATGGCACCAGCGAGGCCCTGATCGAGCGTTATGTCCAGTATCTGACGCCGCAGGATGCGGACGTGCTCACGGTGGGTTTTGCGCGACGCTTCGCCACCTACAAGCGCGCCACGCTGCTGTTCTCCGACCCGGCGCGGCTCGCGCGCCTGCTGAACGATCCGAAACGCCGCGTACTCCTGATTTTTGCCGGCAAGGCGCATCCGCACGACCTGCCGGCACAGCGGCTGATCGAGGTCATCCACGAATACTCACGCCGTCCGGAATTCGAAGGCAGGGTCATCCTGCTGGAAGGATACGACCTGGCGCTGGCGCGCAAGCTCGTGACCAGCGTCGACGTCTGGCTCAACACGCCGGAGTATCCGCTGGAAGCGAGCGGCACTTCCGGCGAGAAGGCCGGCATCAACGGCGTCATCAACCTGAGCGTGCTCGACGGGTGGTGGGGTGAGGGTTACAACGGCGAAAACGGCTGGGCCATCACCCCGCACGGGCCGCGGTACGACAGCGCTTACCGTGACCGCGAGGAGGCCCAGGAGCTGCTCGACATCCTGGAGAAACAGGTCATTCCGCTTTACTACGCGCGCGACGGCCACGGTTATTCGGAACAGTGGGTGAAGAAATCCAAAAACTCGATGAAGTCGCTGATCCCGCGCTTCAACGCCCAGCGCATGGTGATGGATTATGTCCGCAACTATTACGCGCCCGCCAAGCGCCAGCGCCTGATAATGCTGGGCAACAACTTCGCGCGCGCCAGGGAGGTCTCTGCGTGGCGTAAACGGCTCGACCAGAACTGGCCGAAGGTCAGTGTGTGGCGCGTCGATGACGGCCGGTCCGAGATACGCGCCGGTGAAGCGCTGGCGCTGCGCGTGAAGGCGCGCCTGAACGGCCTGCATCCGGACGACGTGCTGGTCGAATGCCTGGTGGGTTATGAGTCGGAAAACGGCGAGTTCGTGCGACTGGACAGCCACATTTTCGCGGCCGAGGCGGCGGACGCCTCGGGCGAAACCCAGTTCAAGCTGGATCTTGACCCACGGCTGCCGGGATTGCAGTACTACAAAATCCGCCTGTTCCCGTTCCACCCCGCCCTGTCGCACCGCTTCGAGTCGGGATACATGATCTGGCTGTAAAAACAGTAGCAAGTGGCAAGTAACAAGGTTTCTTGCTACTCGCTACTTGCTACATGTCTCCCATATAACTGCGCCATCCGCCGCAGCCGTTCGTCGAGCCCCGGCGGAATCTGGTCCCACCCGAAACGCCAGCGCCAGTTTCCCTCGGTCGTGCCCGGGGTGTTCATGCGCTGCCCGCGCCCGAGCGCCAGCACATCCTGCATCGGAATGATCGCCAGTTGTGAGACCGAGGCAAACGCGGCACGCACCAGCGGCCACGGCATCGGTTCATGCGGATAGCCGAGGTATTCCACCACGCGCAATTGCCGCTCCGCCGGCAGGTCCTCGAACCAGGCGAGCGTGGTGTCGTTGTCGTGCGTGCCGGTATAGACCACGCCGGTCTTGCCATGGTTGTGCGGCAGATAGGGATTGTCCGCGCCGCTGTCGAAGGCGAATTGCAATATTTCCATGCCGGGCAATTCGAATTTGTCGCGCAACGCCAGCACTTCCGGCGTAATCAAACCGAGATCCTCCGCCACCAGCGGCAGACTGCCGAAATGCCGGCGCAGGGATTCAAACAGCGCGTCGCCCGGCGCCTTGACCCAGCGTCCGTTGACCGCGGTCTCCGCCGCCACCGGAATTTCCCAGCAGGCCTCGAAACCGCGAAAGTGGTCCACGCGCAACAGATCGAAACGCCTGAACTCGGTGGTCAGGCGCGCAATCCACCAGCGAAAACCGTCCGTCTGCATGCGCTCCCAGCGGTACAGCGGGTTGCCCCAGCGCTGGCCCTGCGCTGAAAAACAATCCGGCGGCACCCCCGCCACCACCGTCGGCTGGCCGCTGTCATCGAGCCGGAAATATTCACGCTGCATCCAGACATCGACGCTGTCATGCGCCACGAAAATCGGCACATCCCCGAACAGCGGCAGGTTGCGTTCCATCGCGTGCGCGCGCAGCGCCTCCCACTGGCGGGCAAAAACAAACTGCTCGAAACAGACCTGCTCCAGTTCATCGCTGAGGCGGACGCGCGCCGTGGCCAGCGCCTCCGGCTCGCGCTCGCGCAACGGCGCCGGCCACTGGAACCAGGCTTGACCGGAAAATTCCCGCCGCAAGGCGCGATACAGCGCATAGTCCTCGAGCCAGTGTGCCTCCCGGTTGATGAAGGCTTCGAAAGCCTGATGCTCGGATTCCGTCGCGCGCTGCATGAAGGTCTTGTGGGCCTGCGCCAGCCGCTCGATACGGTAGGCGGCGGCATTCACCGTGGCATCGGGCCGGTCCGCCTCCAGCCATCCCCATTCGACAAGCCGCTCGAGACTGATGAGCATGGGATTGCCGGCGTGCAGCGACAGCGCATGGTAGGGCGAAGCGTCGCGATGCGTGGGGCCGAGCGGCAACATCTGCCAGACGCTGAATCCCGCCTGCGCCAGGAAATCCACGAACCGGTGCGCGTCCGCGCCGAGATCGCCGTTACCGGCGCCGCCCGGCAGCGAGGTCGGATGCAGCAAAACCCCGGCGCGCCGCTGTTCGAGGACGGCGGGAATCATCCGGTGGAAAGCTGGCCGGGGCGCATTGCGCCGCCGTGCACCGGGGCGCCGCCACCGCGCGTGAACACCTGCGCCAGATATTCCGGCGGTTCCGCGCCGATCAACTGGTACAAATTCGTCAGATGCTGGCGGTAAAGCCCTTCAAAATCAGCCACCGTCGCAGTTGGATTGTCGCCGCCGAACCACCAGAACCAGTCCGAGCCCTCGCACACGGCCAGCTGGCGCCGCGCACGCTCGAGTTGCTCCGCGTTGAGGTGAGCAGCCGCGGCATCGAAGGCGCGCTTGGCGTCGCCGAGCATGTCCCAGCCGCGATTCTTGTCCGGCTCGCCGATCCAGGTTGAGAGCGTGCCGTGCACCCACGATCCGGCCGCGAGCTGGCGCAGGGATTTGGCCGGCACGGTTTTCAGGCAATCGGAAAACGTGGTCAATTCGATGCGGGGATGCTCCGACAGGCGGCGATAGAGCGCGCCCAGAAAATAATAGGCGTTCTCCGGATAATGCTCCCAGGCGTTCTCTCCGTCCATGACGATCGAAACCACGTGCTCGGGATGCGCGCGGCAACAATGCGCGATGTTTTCCAGGTGATGCGCCAGGTTGTTCACGGCGTCGTCCCCATGCCAGGTGGCGTAAGTAAAACCGATAAGGTCCGATAATCTGTCGTCGCGGAAGAAACAGCTCATGCCGCTGTCCGCGACGGTGTAGTGCCGGTAAAGCCAGGCCTCTTTAACGCTATGGTCCGCGTGGCCTGACAGGGTCAGGCTGTTGTGCAATACACCCTCGCCGCTGGCCGCCCAGCGAAAGCCCGCCTCCGCCAGAAGCTTCAGTGAGGCCGTGCTCACGGCGCCCTCCGACGGCCAGCAACCGGCCGGCACAAAACCGAAATGACGGCGGAAGGTCTCGATGCCCTCGCGGATATGCCAACGCACGCGCTCTTCCCCTCCGGGATACCGCCGCAGCAGCGGCAGTGGCGCCTGCGGCATGGCATCGTGTGCGGAGTGAAAATCGAGCAGCAGCGGCAGAATGGGATGCGCGTACGGAGTGACGGAAAGCTCCACCTGCCCGCGGGAGGCCAGGTGGGCGTAACGGGGAATCACGTTCGACAGCAACTCGCCGATGACCGTAAGCAATTCGCGACGATCATGCAGCGTGAAACCGGCGCCCTTGTCGATCAACCGCTTGATGCGCGCATCCTGGCGGCGCACGGTCTCGCCGAGCCAGGCGAGGTGGTACCACACCAGGAGATCGGCGAGGTACTGGTTGCTCAGGTAACGTTGGGCCTCGACATGCAACACAATCCAGGCGGCCATGTCGGCCAGGCGGCGGTAGGCGGGAAAGCGGTCAATCATGCGCGCTTCGTTGGCGTGCAGGCAGGCCTTGATGAGCGTGACGCGCTGCTCATCCGTCGGCGGCAGTGCGGGGCTGACCAGCGCGGCCAGCAAGGGATCGCGGATGGCGAGGCTGTTGCTGAGATAGCCATCCACCTGGCGCGCGTAATCCTCGATCTGCTCCAGCAGCAGCGGCGCGAAATTGACCACGGCGCGCGCGGCCGGCACGGCCTCGAGATGCGCCGCCATGTCGGTGTAGTCCTTGATGGCGTGCAGATAGGTCCATGGCAAATGATAGGCGTCGCTCACCAGATCGCGATATTGCGGCTGGTGCATGTGCCAGCACAGCACCACCTTGAGGCGGATGTCAGCGGACAT
Source organism: Candidatus Muproteobacteria bacterium RIFCSPHIGHO2_12_FULL_60_33 (assembly GCA_001785195.1). GTDB lineage: Bacteria > Pseudomonadota > Gammaproteobacteria > Acidiferrobacterales > Sulfurifustaceae > Sulfuricaulis. The sequence goes on along the minus strand of MFTB01000032.1, from coordinate 11,309 downwards.
GATGCAGTTCCTGACCGAGCATCTCCCATGTTACCAGCCGTACCCCCTGTGGCGTCACGTAAAAGCGCCTGGCGTCTTCCTCTAAATTCTCACCGATGACTGTTCCCTCGGGAACGTGACAGCCCTTGTCGATCACGGTCCGCTTCAGCCGGCAGTGACGGTTGATCACCACCTCGGGCAATACCACGGAGTCGGTAATCTCGCAGAAGGAATGCACTTTTACGTCCGAGAACAACAGCGAGTGGCGGATGCGCGATCCGGAAATGACGCAGCCGCCCGACACCATCGAATCCACCGCCATCCCGCGGCGGTCGTCGTCGTCGAACACGAACTTGGCCGGCGGCAACTGTTCCTGATAGGTCCAGATCGGCCACTTGGCGTCGTAGAGATTGAGTTCGGGCGTAACCCCGACCAGCTCGATGTTCGCCTCCCAGAAGGCGTCCACGGTCCCCACGTCGCGCCAGTACGGCTGCTGGCCCGTGGCCGGGTCGTGAAACGGATGAGCCATGACGCGATAGGATCCGATGATAGAGGGAATGATGTCTTTTCCGAAATCATGCGCCGAATACGCCGTGTCGGCGTCGCGCACAAGCTGCTCGTACAGGAACCCGGTATTGAACAGGTAGATGCCCATGGAAACCAGGGCGGTGTCGGGGCGGCCCGGAAGCGGTTCGGGGTTTTCCGGCTTTTCCTGAAACCGGACGATGCGGCCCTGATCGTTCACGGTCATCACGCCGAACTCGCGCGCCCGCGCTATCGGCACCTCGACGCAACCAACCGTGACATCCGCGCCGCTGTCCACGTGACGGAGGATCATCGCGCCGTAGTCCATCTTGTAGACATGATCGCCGGCAAGGATCAGCACGTAGGTCGGATCGTGGTTTCGAATGATGTCGAGGTTCTGGTAAACCGCGTCCGCGGTGCCGGTGTACCACGAGGTCTCGATGCGCTGCTGGGCGGGGAGCAGCTCCACGAATTCGCCAAGCTCGCCACGCAGGAAGCCCCAGCCGCGCTGGATGTGCTTGATCAGCGAGTGCGCCTTGTATTGCGTCAACACGCCCACGCGCCGGATGCCGGAGTTCATGCAGTTTGAAAGCGGAAAATCAATAATGCGGAACTTGCCGCCGAAAGGGACGGCGGGCTTGGCACGCCACAGCGTGAGGTATTTCAGGCGCGAGCCGCGTCCGCCGGCGAGAATCAGCGCCAGGGTTTCGCGCGTCAGCCGTGTGATATGACGCGGGGTATTGTCCTGATTCATGGCCGCACTTCCTTGATTAGCGTTGGCGCGCATGAACTTTTTATCGCCGCCGTTCCGGAATTTACCACAACGCCGTGAATTCAAATACACTAGCAACTTCAGTAACTTGTTTGCCGGATAATTCCCGGAAATCGGACGAACGTGCCAAAGATTCTGTTTGTGGCGAGCGAAGCCCATCCGCTGATTAAAACCGGCGGGTTGGGCGATGTCGCCGGCAGCCTGCCGGCCGCCCTGCAATCCCGGCGCGCCGATGTGCGCCTGCTATTGCCGGCCTACCGCGATGCCGTGACGCGCGCCGGCAAGCTCAAAACCATGGCGACGTTGACGGTTCCCGGTCTCGACTCACCCGTGAAAATCATGGAAGGCAGACTTCCCGGAACATCGGTGATTACCTGGCTGGCCGATTTTCCGCCGGCCTACGATCGGCCCGGCCATCCTTATCTTGATCCCCGCGGTCAACCTTGGCCGGACAATGCCATGCGTTTTGCGCTGCTGGCGCATGTAGCGACGGCACTCGCGCTCGGCCGCACACGCATCCAATGGCGGCCGGACGTGGTGCATTGTCACGACTGGCAGACGGGGCTGGTGCCGGCGCTGCTGGCGCGGGAAAAATCACGCCCCTCGACGGTTTTCACCATTCACAATCTGTCGTACCAGGGTCTGTTCCCCCCTCAGACCTTCACGGCCCTCGCGCTGGCGCCCGAACTCTGGTCGCCGGAAGCGCTCGAGTTTCATGGCCGGCTGTCATTTATCAAGGGCGGCCTCCTGTTTGCCGATCAACTGACCACCGTCAGCCCCGCTTACGCGCGCGAAATCCAGACGCCGGAATTCGGCGATGGCCTGGATGGCCTGCTGCGCCGGCGCGCCGCCAGGCTGAGCGGCATTCTGAACGGCATTGATGATTCGGAATGGGACCCGGCGCGCGACCGGTTTATCGGCAAACCCTATTCCGCCCGCCAACCGGGAAACAAGGCCGCCAACAAACTGGCGTTGCAGCGCGAATTCGGTCTTCCGCAGGAGACTGACACACCGCTGATCGGCATGGTCGGAAGGCTCGTGCAACAGAAAGGCATCGATCTGATTCTCGATACGCTGCCCGGCCTCATGCACCGACCGCTGCAACTCGTGGTGCTCGGCAGCGGAGAAACCGCATACGAAGTCTCGTTGCGCAAGCAGGTGCAACGCTATCCACACCGGCTGGCGGTGCGCATCGGTTATGATGAGGGGCTGGCGCATCGGATCGAGGCCGGGGCGGACATGTTCCTGATGCCGTCGCGCTTCGAGCCCTGCGGGTTGAATCAGCTCTACAGCCTGCGCTACGGGACCATCCCGATCGTGCGCCGTGTCGGCGGGCTGGCCAACACCGTGGTAAATGCCACGGATGAAAATATTAAAAGCGGAAAGGCGACTGGCATTGTGTTCAAGGATGCGCGCGCCGGTGCGCTGCTTGCCGCCGTGGACCGCGCGCTCGCGTTGCAAAAAAACACCCGCTGCTGGAAGCAAATGATGCACGCCGGCATGCGCCAGGATTTCTCCTGGCGCCGCAGCGCGGCGGAGTATCTGCGGCTCTATAAACAGGCCGCGCGGGCCAACGGACAACGGCAGGACCATGAGCCCGGCAGGAAGGATGCGCATGTCCCAGGGAAAAGCGGAAAACGGACCGGACCGAAGCCATAACGCCGAGGCGGTTATCCTCGACATCACGCGGCGCCTGGCGGCCGAGCTGCGGGCGCGTCCGACCGCCGCCAGGGAAATAACGCTCGACAGTCTGCTTGACCGGGAGCTGGGTTTCGACAGTCTGGGCAGAGTGGAACTGCTCGCCCGCATCGAACACGCCTTCAATGTGAGCCTCACGGAACGGGCGCTGGCGGCCGTGGAAACGCCGCGCGATCTGCTGCGCGCGACGCAGGCCGCCAGGCCGGGTCATCCGCCGTTGGCACCCGCTCCACCGCCTCCGCCTCCCGGCACAACGGAGACGCCGCCGGCTGAGGTAAATACCCTGCTGGCGGTTCTGGATTGGCATGTGCGCGCTCACCCCGCGCGCCCGCATATCTATCTGATCGCGGAAACCGGTGAAGAAGAGGAAATTTCCTATGCCATGCTGCAGCGGCGCGCGGACGCCGTGGCGGCCGGATTGAGGAAGCGCGATTTGCTTCCCGGCCAGACGGTGGCGATCATGCTGCCCACGGGTCTGGAGTATTTTTTCGCTTTCTATGGCGTGTTGCGGGCCGGCGGAATTCCGGTCCCGATCTACCCGCCCGCGCGTCTGTCGCAGATCGAGGAACATCTGCGCCGCCATGCGCGCATCCTGGCCAACGCCCGCGCCGCGATGCTGATCACCGTCGCGGAGGCGAAACCCTTCGCGCGGCTGCTGCGCCTGCAAGTAGAGGGGCTGCGCACGGTCGTCACCCCCGCGGAACTCCTCGAGGCCGCGGCGCCGGCGGGCCAGACCGCGGTGCAGGCACAGGACATCGCGCTATTGCAGTACACCTCCGGGTCCACCGGCAATCCGAAAGGCGCGATTCTCACGCACGCCAACCTGCTGGCGAACATCCGCGCCATGGGCGAGGCGATCGGCGCCAACTCAAGCGATGTGTTCGTGAGCTGGATGCCGCTGTATCACGACATGGGCCTGATCGGCGCGTGGCTCGGAAGCCTGTACTACGCCGTGCCGCTGGCGGTGATGTCGCCGCTCACCTTTCTCACGCGACCGGAACGGTGGTTGTGGGCCATCCATCGGCATCGCGCGACGCTTTCGGGCGCGCCCAACTTCGGTTACGAACTGTGTCTGCGGCGCGTCCAGGACCGCGACCTCGAGGGCCTGGACCTGAGCTCCTGGCGCACGGCGTTCAACGGCGCCGAGCCGGTCAGCCCCGACACCATCGCCCGTTTCCACGAACGCTTCTCCCGCTACGGTTTCCGGCGCGAGACCATGTACCCGGTGTTCGGGCTGGCGGAGTCCTCCGTGGGCCTCGCGTTCCCGCCGTTAGGCCGCGCGCCCATCATCGATTGCATTCAACGTGAGTCACTCATGCGCGAAGGCCGGGCCGTACCCACCAGCGCCGATGACGCCACCGCGCTGCGCTTTGTCGCCTGCGGACAACCTCTCCCCGGACACCAGATTCGCCTTATTGATTCCACCGGCTACGAGGTGAGCGAGCGCGAAGAAGGGCGGCTCGAGTTTCAAGGACCCTCGGCGACCTCCGGTTATTTCCGCAATCCCGAGGAAACCCGGCGTCTGTTTCACGACGGCTGGCTGGATTCCGGCGATCTCGCCTACATGGCCGGCGGCGACGTGTACATCACCGGGCGCGTGAAAGACGTCATCATCCGCGCCGGGCGAAATATCTACCCGCATGAACTGGAAGAGGCGATCGGCAACCTGCCGGGCATGCGCAAGGGATGCATCGCCGTCTTTGGCAGCATCGATCGCGCCACCGCCACCGAGAAGCTGGTGGTGCTGGCGGAAACCCGCGAGACGGAGCCGGACGCCCGCGAACGGTTGCAAACCGCGATCACGGCGCTGGCGGTGGATCTGGCCGGGGCCGCGCCGGATGACGTGGTGCTCGTGTCCCCGCACACCGTGCTCAAAACCTCGAGCGGCAAGGTGCGCCGCGCCGCCAGCCGCGAACTTTACGAACGCGGCCGCCTGACCGCGCCGACGCGTCCCGCGTGGCAACAGATTTTGCGTCTGGCCTGGACCGGTGTGACGCCGCAACTGCGCCGGGCGGCGCGCGCGGGCGGCGCCCTGCTGTATGCGCTCCATGCCTGGACGCTGTTCTGGATATTGGCGCCGCTGGTGTGGCTGGCGGTGGCGGCGCTTCCACGCCCCGCCTGGTCGCTGGCCGTGATTCGCGCGGCGGCAAAATTGTTGCGTCGGCTGTCCGGCGTGTCTTTACATGTGCACGGGCTCGACAAGCTGCCGCGCGGCCCGTGCGTGATCGCGGCCAATCACGCGAGTTATCTGGACGGCATCATTCTTACCGCCGTGTTGCCCGGGGTATTCAGCTTCGTCGCCAAACGCGAGTTCACGGAGCGCCTTGTGGCGCGCGTGTTTTTGCAGAATATCGGGACGGAATTCGTGGAACGTTTCGAACTGGCGCGCGGCGTGGAGGACGCGCGCGTAGTGGCGCACGCCGCACGCCGCGGGCGCACACTGGTGTTTTTTCCCGAAGGCACGTTCACGCGCACGCCGGGCCTGCTCCCGTTTCACATGGGTGCGTTCGTCGCCGCCGCCGAGGCCGGCGTGCCGATCGTGCCCGTGGCGATTCGTGGCACCCGTTCCATCCTGCGCTCGGACCACTGGTTTCCGCGCCGCGGGACAATCAGCGTGGTCATCGGCGCACCGATCCAACCCGAAGGCTCCGACTGGGCGACGGCCATCAAACTGCGCGACGCCGCGCGCCTGGAGATTCTGCGGCATTGCGGCGAGCCCGATCTGGCCTAGCGCCTCCTTCACAAGCTGTCTCAATAAAAATATGGCTTAAACCGCCAGGACGCCAGGAACGCCAGGTTTTCTGATTCAAAACGGTTTTCCCTGGCGACCCTGGCGTCCTGGCGGTCAATTTTATTTTTTGTCATAGTCTCAAATTACCGCGCGATGAAATCCGCGACGTCCTGCATTCGCCGCCGATGGATCGCGGCGGTCGCGTCCTGGAACGGGTGTGCAAACTCGGCGCGCTGCACGACCTGCGCGCCGCGGAATTTTGCCGCGAGCAGAAGCTCCTGCATTTCTTCCGGTCGGACTACGCGGTCGCGCCCGCCGGCGATGATCTTGATGCGGGAGCTGTCCGCCGGCAAATGATTGACCGGATCGTATTGCTCCGGGCAACCCAGCGGCGATATCCGGCTGGGCGAGGAATCCACCACCAGCGCGGAAAAGTCCTTGCTTTCACCTATGGCGTTCAAAAGAATGACCCCGCCCATCGACATGCCGTATAACGCGCGCCGCCGATAATCCTGGCGGTTCAGGTGCGCGACGATCTCGTGATAATCGGAAACGATGGCGTTCAGCCGGCTGCTGCCACCGGAAAGGCCGTAACCGCGATAATCGTAAACGTAAACGTCAAAGCCCCGGTCGCGGAAGATTTGCAGTTCGCCCATGATCTGATCGGCGAGCATGGCGTTGCCTGGCGCCACCAGCAGATATCCTTTGGGAATTCCCGAGGCGCGCAACCTGTAACCGCCGAGGGTTCGTTTGTCGAGGGTCTCAAGATGGATGCGCTCGATGTCGCGGATGCCCGCCAGTCTTCGGGCATCCGGCGAACCGGCGGCACGCCGGAACATCCAGAACGCCAAGGGCTCGCGCACAAATCCGCAGACGCTGGTTTCAAGTTTGGCTTCCTCGGTCATCGCCGGTTGCGCTGTCCCGCTCCATCCGCCCCCGAGTGCCACGGCAAACCACAACACCAATTTCGCCCCGCGGCCGAGGACCATGGCCTCAGGCGATCGCCTGCATCGAGGAAATGCCCGTCGTGGGAATTTTATTGTTGCGGCACTGCAACAGGGTCCAGTAACCCAGCATGTTCACGGGTATCCGTTCCACGACATCCAGGTGAGTTTCCTGTATGAAATTCTCCAGTGAAAAATCCGGATGGAACCCCATCAGGCGCGACAAGGGGGCAACCAGCCGTTCCATTCCGCGCACCACCGGGTTGGCGTGCTGGAAATGATTGACGATAAGAAGCTCGCCGTCCGGCTTGCACACCCGGCGCATCTCATCCACCAACCGCGCCGGATGCGGCGTCACGGACATCACATACATCGCCACGACCTTGTCGAAACTGTCGTCGGTGAATTGCATGGACTCGGCATCCATCAACCGCAACGCCACTACCTGATTCAGCCGTTCGCGCCGACGACGCACGCGGGCGCGCGCCAGCATTTCCCGGGAAAGATCGATCCCCGTTAACTCGACATTGCGTGGATAGATGGATAAAGAGAGACCGGTCCCTACACCAACCTCGAGAATGCGGTCGCCGGGGCGGCAGTCCATCCTGGCGATGATTTCCTCGCGGCCGGGCTGGAACATGGCCCCGAAATAAAAATCATAAGCCGGGGCGTAACGTCGATAGACCCTCTGAACGGCGTTGATATCCACGCGCATAACCCCCCATGCTGGCATCATGCTTGCAGGCGCACCCGGCCGCCCGGGCTGTATGTTCAGGTGCCGGGCGCGGAATGGGACTTCACGTCGCCGCGCTGGCGCCGCGAGAAATCCTCCAGCTGCCGGGTGATGGCGCCAAAGGCATCGCGGATGGCGACATAGACATCCTCATCCTGGGCACGGTTCGCCACCAGTTCCGCACCGGGCACGGAGAGGTCGATATGGACACTGTAGAGCTTGCCTTGATGCTGGTGCCGCTGCGGCGACTCGACCACCACACGGCAGCTGACAATCTTGTCGTGAAAGCGGCTGAGCTTCTCGGCCTTCTCGCGGATACGGGACTCGACCGCCTCGGACTGCGGCATGTCTTTCAAGGTTATTTGCAACGGAATCTGCATGATCATGCTCCCCTTTGGTGCATAGGTAGGTGGGCAATAGCGTCTCCCCTCCTGATTCACATCCTGAATGACGGAAGAATACCCTGATTTCAAATCTTTCGCTCCTTGTAATGCGGGTCCACCCAGCAACGCGGCAGGCGCTCACCGGAGAGGAACAGCATGTCGGACTTGCGAAACCCGGTTGGGTCCGGCATCTCCTCTCCCGCGTGAAATCGCCCTTTGATTTCGTTCCTGAAAGGATCGAAGAGTGCTTCGAGGTCCATCACTTCCACAATATCACCGCTCGAAACATGCCTTAAAAACATGGCTCCTCCGTCACCTCATTTGCCACCGGGGTCAGGAATGCCCGCCACTCCTGGCCGCGGCAAAACAGTCTTCGCGCCACCGGCAACCGGTTTGATCGCACAGGCCAGCGTAAGCGCTGGCGAAACAGTCGAAATTTCCCTCCTGCCGCTGGATTGCCTTGATTAACTCGACTCTTTCGGCCTTGCCCGGGTCCAGCCCCCGCTCGCGGGCAATCTCGCGTACTCTCTGGATTTTCATGATCTCGTCTCCTTGAGATTTCTCGGAAGTTCCAAAGGCACGCCGCCAGCTTGGCAAAATCATGGCGCGGCGGGCGTGGTCCGACATTGACGGAAATCAATAAAACCACATCTGTGCCGACGGCGCCATAGGCCCGGCATTTCAGCCCGTCCACGGCGGCAGGTCTTTACAATTCCGGCCGGGAGTGAAAGGATTACATGGATTCGACGAACGTTAGCCTTCGATCTCGCTCTGCTGTAATTCAGGAAAATAAAGGGTGAGCCCATGCCAATCAGAACCCTCACAGAACTCCGCGCCCTGGCCCGAACCCGTGGCCTTAAGGGATATACCCAATTGTCGCCTGGCGAACTTGAAAAGCGTTTGTCCGCCGATGGCGGAAAAAAATCGGCGGCCCCGAAAAAAGCCATAAAAGCGGCGCCCAAAAAAGTTTCGGCCAAAGCCAAACCGAAATCCGGCCCATCCCCGGCAAAATCCGCGCGCACCCCCGGCAAAAAGAAGCTGACCGCCCCTGCCACGCGATCCACGGCGCACGCCGCGGCGGCGCCCGCGTTGACGCCGCAATGGGAATGGGCGACCGACGTCTCGCGCCAATCGGCCGAGGAAGAACAGGTTGAAAGCGCGAAATACGCGACGGTCCTGCCCGGCGGCGTCGCTCCACCCGCCGTGGCGGCCGATCTCGGCGAAGATATCGATTACCTGCCGCCGGTCACCGAACCGATGCTTTGCCTGCTGCCGCAGAAGCCGGGCGTGCTGCACGGATACTGGGTGATTCCACCGAACACCGTACCGTATCCCCAATCGCTCAAGCTGCGACTGGGACGCATCGTGCGCGACGCCTTTGAAATCATCGAGGAAATCTCGTTGCCGCACGAGCGCGGCCACTGGTATTTCCATCTCGATGAATCCGCCGACGCCGGCGCGATCTATTTGCAGCTCGGCTATTACGAACCGGACGGACGTTTTGTCACCGCCACGCGCCGCGGCATCGCGCGCATTCCGAGCCTGCATGCCTCCGAGCGCACCGATCGCCTGTGGTGGGTGAGCGAGGAACAATTCCGCACCATGTATCGCCGCGCCGGCGGTTACCTACACGGGGGGCGCCTGGGTTGGTTCGCTTCGATCAGCAGTCCGGGCGGCGCGGCGCGCGCACCCACATCCGAGCGTCTCGCCTGGCCGGGCGGCATCAGCAGCCAGCAGAAATGAAGACTCACACTAACTCCCCCTCCCCCTTGACGGGGGAGGGCAAGGGGTGGGGGTGAGAGAAATCCTTCAGACGCGATCTGCCGGAACACTTGTGTGACTCCCAAAGGTTATCTCGCGCTCGTCCTGCACGCGCACCTGCCGTTCGTGCGCCATCCGGAACACGACCGCTTCCTCGAAGAAGACTGGTTCTTCGAAGGGATGACCGAAACCTATCTGCCGTTGCTCAACGTCTTCGAGGGCTTGGCGCAAGATGGCGCGCATTTCCGCGTGACGATGTCGCTCACGCCGACCCTGCTCTCGATGATGACCGATCCACTGTTGCAGAACCGCTATGTGCGCTATCTCGACGAACGTCTCGAGGCGCTGGAAGGCGAACATCGGCGCACCGAGAACAATGCGTATTTTCATCCGGTGGTGCAGTTCTACACCGATCTGTATACGCGCCTGCGCCGCCGCTTCGTCGAGCAGGACCGCCTCGACGTCACGCAGGCGTTCCGCCGCCTGATGGAAGCCGGTTATCTCGACATCCTCACCTGCGGCGCGACGCACGGCTATTTCCCGCTGCTCGCGGTCAACGAAGAAAGCCTCTACGCCCAGCTTTCCATGGCGGTGCGCACGCATCAACGCATCCTCGGCCGGCGCCCGCGCGGTATCTGGCTGCCGGAATGCGGTTACAAGCCGGGCATGGATCGCATTCTCAAAGAATTCGGCGTCGAGTATTTCATCCTCGACTCGCATGGACTGCTCAATGCCGATCCAAGGCCGAAATATGGCGTGCATCGTCCGATCCGCACGCCCGGCGGGACGGCCGCGTTTGGACGCGACTACGAATCGAGCAAACAGGTATGGGCCGCCGAAGAAGGCTATCCGGGCGATTCCATCTACCGCGAGTTCTATCGCGACGCGGGCTTTGACGTGCACGAACCGCATATCGAGAAACTCCACCACGCCGGCATCCCCACCTTCACCGGCCTGAAATATCACCGCATCACCGGCAAGACCCACTGGAAGGAACCCTATCACCCCGGCTGGGCACGCGAGCGTGCCGCCGAGCACGCCGGGCATTTCATGTTCAACCGCCAGTTACAGGTCAACTGGCTGACGTCGTTCTTCGATCGCCCGCCGGTCATTCTCGCGCCGTACGATGCCGAGCTTTTCGGACACTGGTGGTTCGAAGGACCGCAGTGGATTGATTTCCTGCTGCGCAAGATCGCCTACGACCAGAACGACATCAAAACCATCACGCCATCGGAATATCTCGATCGTTTTTCCGACCTGCAACCGGTCGCGCCGCCCGAATGCAGTTGGGGGGCGGGCGGGTTTCACGAGGTGTGGCTGAACGGGTCGAATGACTGGATTTATCCGTACCTGCACACCGCCGCTGAGCGCATGAGTGCGCTGGTGCAACGTTTCCCGAATGCGGAGGGTTTACAACGCTGGACGCTGGATCAAACCGCGCGTGAACTGCTGCTGGCGCAATCCAGCGACTGGCCTTTCATCATGAAGACCGGCACCAGCGTGGATTATGCGGTGCGCCGTTTCAAAACCCATCTGCACCGCTTCCACCGTATCGCCGGCATGGTCGAATCCGGCAACTACGATGAGAATTACCTGCGGGAAGTCACCGCGCGGGACAGCCTGTTTCCGGACATGGATTACCGGATTTTTCAGACGCGGCCGTTGGCTTGATTTAAAAAATGCAGCCCGGATGAAGCGAAGCGTAGTCCGGAAACCACGCGGTGAGAATGGGTGAGGCATGTTTCCTGGATTTGTGGAGTCCATCCCTGGACTCCACCCTGCG
>MFTB01000031.1 GCA_001785195.1 Candidatus Muproteobacteria bacterium RIFCSPHIGHO2_12_FULL_60_33 | reverse complement strand
AGCAGCCACGGCATGAACGAGGCGTTTTCCACCGGATCCCAGGCCCAGTAACCGCCCCAGCCGAGTTCGTAATAGGCCCACCAGCCACCGAGCAGGATGCCCGTGGTCAGGAAGCCCCACGCGATCAGCGCCCAGCGCCGGATCAGCCCGATCCAGAGTTCACTGCGCCAGCGCGTAATGAGCGCCGTCATGGCAAAAGCAAATGGCACCGAGAAGCCGACGTAACCCAGATACAGCATGGGCGGGTGAATCACCATGCCGGGGTCCTGCAGCAGCGGATTGAGATCATGCCCGTCGGCCGGGATCGGGAACAGCCGATTGAACGGATTCGACAGGAACAGGATCAGGCCGAAGAAACCGACGACCAGCCAGCCCTGCACCGCGAGAATGACCGGCAGATGTTCCGGGTACTGTCGGCGTCCGTGCCAGCCGACAATCATCGTATATAAGGTAAGCACCCACACCCACAGATACAGCGAGCCTTCATGCCCGCCCCACAGGGCCGCGACCTTGTAAAACATCGGCAACAGGGTGTTGGAATTGACCGCGACATACTCAACCGAGAAATTGCTGGTGACGAAGGCATGGATGAGCCCCAAACCGCCGATCGTGGTCAGCGCAAACACCGCGACGCTGCCATTCACGCTGAGCTGCGCCAGGCGCGGCTGTTTCAGATAATGCGCCACGATCGGCGCGAGCCCCTGCACCAGCGCCACCAGCATGGCGAGGTAGGCGCAGAAATGCCCGAGTTCAACCAGATTCAGTGAAAGAATATTGGCCGGCACTTAAAATAAATTTCCTGGGGATATGCGGGAGAACTGCATACAATGAGATCGATCCTTCGCCCATCAATGGCTTACAAGATTATCCTATCGCACTGCTTTCGTATAGGGTTGGACGCGCCTGCCAAGACAGCCTTTTGTGCATCCGGATGGACGGAGGAAATCGCTGGATGTCCGTAAAACTACTCACAGATTTTGTGCATAACTTTGTGCGTAATCGCCGCCGGACGGACCCAAACCAGTTAACCAGCCGTGCGGGTATTAGATTGAACATCTTTTAAACAAGCCAGGAATTTTCCAAATAAAATACATGATGACATCAGAACTGCCGCCTCCCGGTTTCCCGCGCCGCCTCGGCGCCATGTTTTACGACACCCTGTTGCTGCTCGCCCTGCTTATGATGCTGAGTTATCCCTATGTCTGGCTCACCGGCGGGGACAAACCCGGCCTGATCGTCAAAACCCTCTACCAGTTTTATCTGCTGGCAATTTGTTTCTTTTTTTATGCCGGCTTCTGGGTCCGCGGCGGCCAAACACTCGGCCTGCGCACCTGGCGCATGAAGCTCGTACGCGACGACGGCGGGCCGATCACCTGGGCCATCGCACTAAAACGCTTCGTCTTAGCGTGGATCTCCCTGCTCTGTCTTGGATTGGGTTTCCTGTGGGTGATTTACGACCGCGACAAGCTTGCGTGGCATGATCGGCTGTCGGGAACGCGGTTGATACGATTACCCAACACTAAAGCAAACCCTGCAAATTAGCGCTTACAATCAATTAATAAGTGACTGGGAATTCAACCACATAGAAACGTGCCCTGATGTCCAACTTTGGATCTTCCATGTTTTAGTGCATCATAGTTCGAAATTAAAGCTCACTAAAAAATATGGCTCAACGCGGAAACGTGTGGGTGATTTTTGCATGATCCGGGAGCGGTGGCAAAAAATGCGTAATGATCTTCATGGCCAGGTACTGTTCGTCGCGGAAGCCATAGGCCTTGCGCTGGATGACGCGAATCGTGTTGTTCAGCCCTTCCACACAGCCGAGCGAGACTTTGTTCTCGGGCTGGCAGTAAGAAACGATGCCGTCCCAATGACGTTCGATCATCTGCGCGAACTTCTCGAACGGCTTGAGTCGTTGCCACTTGAGTGCATCCTTCCAGTTCTCGAAGAATTTCCGGGCCCAGGCCTCGCTTCGGTAGTCCCACAGTTGTCCGAACGATTCCTTAAGCAGGTAAGCCGTGTTGAGCCGCCGGTTGGCGGCGAGCAGCGTCTTGAGCGCCTGGCGGCCATCGAGGTCCAGATTCTCACGGTGCGACAGCAGGGTATAGCGGTTCCCCTTGATGAAGCGGCGTTGCTTGCCCTGCACCCGCCCATACTCGGCCCGGCGCACGTCATCGAGTGCCTCGTTCAGATGGCGCAGGATGTGGAATTTGTCGAACACGATCTCGGCCTGCGGGGCGTGTTCGAGCAAAGCCTGCCGAAACGGTTTCCACATGTCCATCACCGCGACCCGAATGCCCGCACAGCGCCGCGCGCCATAGGCGGTGAAGAACTGCGCCAGGTCTTCCTGTTTGCGCCCCGCGCCGCCGAACCAGATCGGCCGTTGGCGTGTAAGGTCGCTCACCACCACGCGGTAGTCGTGGCCCTTGCGGATAGCGATCTCATCCACGCCGATCGCCGCGGTGGCCGGCATCGGGTGGCGGCGCAGTTGTTCAGCCATGTACAGCTTGTCCAGGTCCTTCACCGTGGTGTGGTGCAACCGCTCGGATCGGGCCACGTCCTGGACGGTCATCTTGCGGGCCAGCGCCCCGACGTGCCGCGCGTAACGCGCCGTGTACCGCGGATTGCGCGCCAGCCAGTCCAGGTACTCCCTGCGCACCCCGCAGTCCGGACAGCTTACGCGCACCCGCTCGAATTCCAGCTCGATGCGATAACCGCCCGCGCCCAGATCCCGCGCCCGCGCCACGCGCCGGTCGTAAATCGAACAGCGCTGGCGGCTACAGCACGAACACGTCCCGGTCTTTTTTTGCGCCGCAGTGGCGCCACGCGTAAATCCGGATCGCCGAACACACCCTTGAGTTCCGCCGCCGCCCGAAATCCGGGAAACGAATACATCTCACACCATGTGCGCGCACGCTTCATCGGCGTTCCCTTTCAGTAAGGAGTACAGACACGTGGAAAACGCTATCCTACAGCTTCGAACCGGGCCAATACTACGGAAAATCATTCACACGAATCCGCGTTGACCCAAAAATATTAAGCTGTGTACTAGAAGCGAACAAAGAACAAAAAAGTATTCTTGGAGGAGCAAAGGCATGAATCCGAAAACCATACTACAAGTGCTAATTACGCGCTTGACAGTTATTGCTTTCTTGTCTGTCAGTGTCTTTGCGCCTTCTGTTGCATCAGCAGCAAATAAATATTGGATCGGTGGCAGTGATTGGTGGGATGTTGGAACGAACTGGAATCCTCCGGGACAACCGCAGAATGGTGACTATGTTTATTTGACTCAATCGGACGGCACCAACAGGACTATTTACTACGCCAATACGCTTTACCCTTCAGCGTTACTCACGCAGGTGTATATCGACGCCACAGGTACCGGAATTATCACCCTTGATCAAGCTAAGGATTCACTGGCAAGTCAATTTGAGTACGTGGGCCATTTTGGTATCGGCAGCCATACTCAAAGCGGCGGGACGAATACTGTCTATGGCAGTTTGTATGTTGGCAACACGTCCACGTCAAGCGGGTCGTATAACCTAAGCGGTACGGGAAACTTGACTGTCGGTGTTTATGGTGGGGGAGAATATATTGGATTGTTTGGCACAGGAACCTTCACGCAGAGCGGAGGAACACATACGGTTAACGGCCCATTAAGCATCGGCACTCATGCAAATGGCACGTACAACCAAAGCGGCGGCGCGCTTACTACCGGAAGCCTGAGCGTTGGCGTTTATGCCGGATCAAATGGTGCCTACACACAAACCGGTGGTGGCGTTGCAGCGGGCTCCATTTTTATTGGCGGCAACGGCGCAAATGGTTCGTACTCACTAAGCGGCACCGCAAATCTTACGGCATCATACGAAATCGTTGGTCAAGCTGGTACTGGCGTCTTCAACCAGACCGGCGGCACGAATACAGTCAGCAATACTTTGTATATTGGTTACTATAGCTACAGTAGCGGCGCTTATAATTTAAGTGCGGGTAGCCTCTCGGTTAACGATGAATACATCGGCTATTCCTATCCCGCATATTATGGAACTGGCAGCTTTATTCAAACTGGCGGTACGCATACCGTAAACAATAATCTTTATCTTGGTTATGATGGTACTGGCACCTATACGCTTGACGGTGGCGCACACAATGTAGAGGGCGACATTAACCTTAGCTACATTGGTGGCAGCAGCGGCACTTATAATCTCAACGCTGGCGCATTCACTGTAGGTGGCAACGTCACACGAGGCATAGGTTCCAGTACGCTAAACGTTAGTGGCGGGACCTTCACCGTTGGTGGAGGCAACGGCATTATCAATGTCGGAAACCTCGTACTCGGGGCAACCGCAGGTTCTAACATCAATTACACCTTATCGGGCACAGGCCTGTATGAAAATGCCAACAAAGTCGCAGGTGCACTCACAACAAACAACCTTATCCTTGGCAGAGATGGCACCGGCACATTCAGCCAGACAGGTGGTACCAATACGATTAGCGGCACGGTAACGCTCGCCGCGAACGCTGGTAGCGCTGGCACCTACAACCTCAATGATGGCCTCTTGAACGCAAACACCATCACAATCAACAACGGTGGAACTTTCAATTTCAATGGCGGTACACTTGCTGTAAACCAATTCAACGGCGACCTTACCAACCTTGGTGGTACGCTTGCTCCGGGCAATTCACCCGGTACCACAAACGTTACGGGCAACTATAGCCAGTCGAATGCGGGCACTTTTGCAGTTGAGATTGGTGGCACGGGCATTGGTCAATTCGACGTGCTCAATATATCCGGTACCGCCACGCTCGACGGCACACTGAACGTGAGTCTCTTTGATTATGGTTCGGGGCTTTTTGCCCCACAGGCCGGCGATTTCTTCGACATTCTCACTGCCCAGATATTAAGCGGCCAATTCAGCACGCTTAATCTTGCCGCTCTTGACAACGGCCTGGATTGGAATATCAACTATCTCACCGATGCAATCGACACCACTGACATTGTACGCCTGAGCGTGGTCTCCACTGTTCCTCTCCCCCCAGCTCTCTGGCTGTTCGGATCAGGCTTGCTTGGACTCATTGGAATTGCAAGAAAACGTAAATTCCACTGATTTACGTAGACCAAGTTTTGGGCACCACTGCCGGCACCACCGCCGTCCTCGCCAGTAACCTTGTCTATCACCCCTTCGGCCCGGTGAAGAGCCTGACCTACGGCAACGGCAAGACGCTGAACACCCTGGTGGACACCGCCTACCGCCCCACCTTGCGCTCCGACGGGTCAGGGGCGTACTTTCAAAACATCACCGCCTACGACGCGGCGGACAACCCTACCCAGCTGTACGCCCCCGGGCTCGGTCCATAAGGGGTCAGTACCCTTTAACCATCCATTGCTCTAAACTCCAATCCAACAACAAACGTGACAAGAGCTATCACATGCCAAGAAAGCCTCGCTTCTATCTGCCGGGCATCCCCGCTCACATCGTCCAGCGTGGCAATTGTCGTCAAGCCACGTTCTTTGGCGACGAGGATTATGCCGCCTACCTGAACTGGCTTCACGAAGGCGTCAAGCAACATGATTGCGCCATTCATGCCTATGTTCTGATGACCAATCATGTCCACCTGCTGATCACCCCGCCGGACACTGAATCCATCAGCCGACTGATTCAATTTGTCGGCCGTCATTACGTCACATATGTGAACCATGCTTATGCAAAAAGCGGCACTCTTTGGGAAGGACGGCACAAAGGATGCCTGATCTCCAGTGATGACTACCTGCTCACCTGCATGCGCTATATCGAACTCAATCCGGTGCGCGCGGGCATGGTCAGGTCCCCTGGCGACTATCGCTGGTCCAGTTATCAAATCAATGCCGGCGGCGGCGAGCACCCCGACATTACCCCGCATCCCTTGTATCTGGCGCTCGGCCAGGATCAAGAAGCAAGGGGTTATGCCTACCGGGAACTGTTCCGAAGCGCGCTGGATCCAGACCAGGTGCATAATATCCGGGCCACGGTTCAAACCGGGACTCCGCTGGGGAACGATCGCTTCAAACAGCAGATTGAGCAGACCTTGCATCGCAAGGTCGGGCAATCGCGCAGAGGCCGGCCCGAGAAAATTACTGGATAAGGGTACTGACCCCTTTAGCCGTTCTTTAGCCGCCTTTTAGCCGCCTTTCGCCTTTAGCCGGATAAAGCTTTATTCCGAAGGTGACTTGACAAGTGTGGGGTAACACGGCGTAATGGGTGCGAAAAATAACCTGACTGTCGCAATCATAACGACGGCACAAAAAATCAAAAAACTTGAAACAAAAATAAGCGCCGCAAAATCGGCGCGTCACCACGAGGAGAATCACGATGATTTCATCAATCTGGCAGCGGTACCATCCCGCCACACAGAAACGCGGAGCAATCGAGTCTGAGCTATTGCTCCACAATCCTAAATATAAACCACAATCCTAAATATAAACTGGAGATCAAAAAATGAAACTACTCGCCACCTCTTTAACCCTGTGTGCAGCTCTGGCAGTGAACGCTGCTCAAGCAGCCGCGATCCACGATCAGGGGCTATTCACCACCAACACCCTCTCCGCCAACGATGACGGTTCCACTGGCCTGGAAGCCATCGGGTTTAGTATCGATTTCTACGGAAGCAACTACACCAACCTGTATGTGAATAACAACGGTAACGTCACCTTTACCGGGCCCCAAGGCACCTACACTCCCTACGACCTGCTGTCCACCGGCATACCCATCATCGCGCCGTTCTTTGCCGACGTGGATACTCTTGGCCCAGGCAGCGGTTTAACGCAATATGGCCAAGCCACGCTGGGCGGCCACGCTGCATTTGGCGTCAACTGGATTGGCGTAGGTTATTACCCCAGCCAGACTGACAAGCTCAACAGCTTCCAGCTCATCATTACAGATCGCTCCGACACGGGCGCAGGCAATTTTGACTTCGAATTCAACTACGACCAGATTCTGTGGGAAACCGGTAGCGCGAGCGGCGGTTCAAACGGATTCGGTGGTGACTCGGCGCGTGCGGGCTGGTCCAATGGCGTTTCTGCCAGCTACGAAATCAATGGCTCTGCGGTTAATGGCGGCTTGCTGGATTCCAATGGTGGCACAGGTTTGATTCATAATTCACTGAACTCAAACACGGCAGGCCAGTACGTCTTCAATGTCCGCAATGGCACGGTGATTCCACAAGTTCCTGTTCCAGGTGCATTGGTGCTGTTCCTGTCCGGCATGGGCTTGCTGGGCTTCAAGGGATTAAGGAAATCTGCGTAACTCTTGCACTTTTCCTGCTCCAGAAACGGCGGCTGAGTGCCGCCGTTTTTTATTCTGTGGTGGGAACTGAGGCATCCCTGATTTCACGGACACCCCAATAGGCACATAATGCCTGAAGGAGGCTGTCCCCTATTTACAGGGTCACAGACCGCGCGCGGCGCGGCGCAACAGGAACAGGGCAAGAGCAAAAAAGACCGCGATCGGCAACAGCGAAGCGGCCACGGGCGGCAAGGCGTACAGCGCGCCGAAGTATCCCAGACTCTTGTGAAAAATGATAAACACCAACCCCAGCATGATGCCGATGAACACGCGCTGGCTCAGGCCGCCGCTGCGGATCTGGCGGAAAACGAAGGGCGTGGCCAGCAGCACCATGATGAGCGTGGCCAGCGGCATGAAGATCTTCTGCCAGAACGCGAGCCGGAAGTTGCGCGTGTCCTGATTGTTCTGCTGCAGATGCCCGATGTAGTAATGCAGTTGCTGGATGGAAAGGCTCTCGGGCCGGATCGCGAACACCGACACCACCTCGGGCGTGAGCGCCGAGCGCCAGTCTTCTTCCGGCGCGCGGCGGGACTGCACCGCCTCGTTGCCGACGATCAGGCTTTCGCGCACGTCTTGCAGGCGCCATGTGCCGCCGTCGTACCGGGCACGCTGCGCGGAAGTCTGGATGCGCAGGCGGGAATGGCTGTCGAAGTCATAGATGTTCATCCGCAGCAGGCTGAGATCCGGCAGCACCTCGCCGATGTTCACGAACGTCGTGCCGCTGCGCAGCCAGATGCCGGTGCTTTTCTTCTGCAACGACGTCTCCAGCGCCCGGGCGCGGCCGGTCTGGGCCAGGTTTTCCGAAACCGGCACGACGTATTCACCCACCAGCAGGATCGACAGCGCGAACAGCAGCCCCACTTTCATCGTTGCCAGCACGATGCGCGCCACCGACACCCCGGCGGCGCGCATGGCGGTCAGCTCGGAATTGAGCGCCAGGGTGGACAGGCCCATGATCGTTCCGATCAGGGCGCCGATCGGCGACAGTTCGTACACCTGCTGCGGCTGTCTCAGAACGACATACTTGATCAGCTCGAACATCCCGAAATTGGCCTGGCCGTAATCCTTCAGGGCGTCGATCAGGACGAAGAACACCGCCAGCGCCACCAGCACATTGAGCACCAGCAGGGTGCTGTAGAGAATCTGCCGTGCGATCAGACGGTCAAGCAGCGAGGGCATCATGCGCGTTTCAACCTCATGGGCAGGGAAAACAATGGCCGGTTACGCAGGCGCCGCCACAACAGATAGGCGGCCACCAGACCCATGCCGCCATGCACCCACCACAGGCCGGCCGCGGGAGGCACCCGCCCGTTCTGCAACATGGTTTCGCCGATACCGAGCAGGTTGGAATAAACGAAATAAATCACGATGGCGACAAAAAGGTTGGACATCCGGCCCCGGCGCATGTCGGTGTAGGCGAACACCATGGCAAACACGGCCAGCACGAAC
>MFTB01000030.1 GCA_001785195.1 Candidatus Muproteobacteria bacterium RIFCSPHIGHO2_12_FULL_60_33 | reverse complement strand
GCCCCCATGCTTTGCGGTTTCACCGGCCTGACGCAGCAACCCCAGTGGGGAATTGCGCCGGTTTGGCGACCGCCGCTAGGCGGCCACCGACTCTTTCAAAAGATCAAATACCCCGCCACTTAACAGCCGGTCGAAGTGACCGTCACAACGGAGGTGTTAGCGTTGTACGAAGCCTGACAGGTCGAGCTGCCGCCGTTCGTGGGCTGGAAAGTAGAATTCGGCGAGGCGTGAGCCACGTTATAACCATCCACTCCCTGCATCGCCGCTTCGATGCCGCCGCTGGCGGCGGTCGGATAACCGGAGGCATTGACCAGGACAGACACGCCGTCCATGGTGATCGTACCGCCGCCGCTGCCTTTGATTAGCACCACCGCCTTGGCCAGTGAAGCCGCCGAACGCACACCGCCCGCGACACCCTGAACACTCGCGATGCGTGCGTCCGTGGTGATGCTGATAAACCGCGGCAGGGCCGTGGCCGCCAGCAGGCCGAGGATGACGATGACGATGACCAGTTCGATGAGAGTGAAACCGCTTTGCTGTTTAGACATACTTTAATCTCCGTATCAGAAAATTAATTGCTTTACCGCATCCTGGCAGGCGCCATATTACCTGCCACCCTTCACCTTTCCGTCCCGGCTTCACGATCGGGACCAGGAATATGTTTCCACGGGACTCAGGCGTAAACCTTCTATGGCATCCACGCCCGGGTTGAACACCCCGTTCCCGTTCCTGTCACTATAGACCAGCCTCACGGCGAACCGCGCCCGCGGGGGGTTGGCCAGTCCGCCGGTAAAAAACCCCTTGTTGCGGACCAGATAGACCAGCGCCTTGTCGCGCTTGTCGAAATACCAATTACCATCCTCGAGCGACGCCGGATTGGCGCCATCCAGCTCGCCCAGGTAATTGCGCGGCACTTCCGCCAGCAGCGCCATTGGATTGCTGCCCTCGAAGGCCGGAAGGTCCGATACTTTCGATTTCACAATACTTTCTGCAACTCTCATGCCAATGGCGCTGCGCAGCGTCCCGGCCACGGTTTCCATGGTCACCCTTTCCGCATCCACCATCAGGGCCAGCAAGCGCGAAACGGCCACTACCAGCAGCACGGAAATGATCACGATGACAATGACCAGTTCCAGCAGGGAAAAGCCACCGTTACGATGCTTTAGGCACCCCCGACCCCTTGGGTCCTGGCTTTCCCGGCTCACTTTTTGGCCTTCCTGCTCGAGTCTTATGTCAGGACGAACGAAGTAGGGCTACCGTCATGACAGCTTATAAAAACAGTAGGATACGATTTCTAGCTTGTCCAGTTTCTCAGGGCCAGCCATTTCCCGCATTCTGCCTAGCCTTTACGCGCCACCTGGACCAGGTCCCACATCGGCAGGAACACGCCCAGCGCCAGGATGAACACCATGATGGACAGAAACACGATCAGGATCGGCTGAATGGCGGTGCTGAGGTTGGCGATGTCGTAATCCACCTCGCGCTCGTAATATTCCGCCACGTTGAACATCAGATCATCGACCGACCCGGTGTCCTCTCCCACCGAAATCATCTGGATCACCAGCGACGGGAACATGCCGGTGGCCGCGGCGGTGCGGGCGATGGTCTCGCCGCGCTCGACCCCGTCGCGCATCTGCACGATGCGGTCGCTGATGTAGTCGTTGTCCACGGCGCGGCTGACGACGGTCATGCCCTGCACCAGCGGCACGCCGGATTTCATCATCACCGCCAGCGCCCGGGAAAACCGGCCCAGCGTCGCCTTGTAAATCACCTTGCCCACCACCGGGATGCCCAGTTTCATTCTGTGCCAGCGATAACGGCCTTCCGGCGTGCGAACGTAGTAGCGGATAGAAAAGATCGCCGTGATCACCGTCATCACTATCACCGGCCAATAGGCGACGGTGAAATTGGAGGAGGCAATGAGAATCTTGGTTGCCAGCGGGAGTTCGATCTTGAACCCGGCGTATACCTTGGCGAACGTCGGGATCACGAACAGATTGATGATAAAGATCGCGATGAAAATCGCGGCCACGACGAAGATAGGGTAACGCGTCGCCGACTTGATGCGATCGCGGGTGTCTTTTTCGCGCTCAAGATATACCGCGATCTGAAGGAAAACTTCCTGCAGGCTGCCCGTGGTCTCTCCCACCTGCACCATGTTGACATACAGCGATGAAAACACCTGCGGATGGCGCCGCAATGCACTGGTGAGATCCAGGCCCGTGTCGAGGCTCTCGCTGATGCTCGCGATGACCTTGGCCAAAGCCGGATTCTGCGTGGATTCGCGCAACCCGCGCAGGGCCTGCATGATCGGCACACCGGCCTTGAGCAGGGTATACATCTGACGGCTGAAGAGCGACAGGTCGGTCAGGGTGATGCGGGTGCTGGCGGCCAGGCGCGCCCGCAAGGCGGTGAAAATATCCTCTCGCACCCGAGCCACACCGATATCAATCGGAATGACGCCGCTGTTCATCAGCTGCGCTGCCACGGCATCCGATGAGATCGCCTCGAGATGACCCCGCACCGCCTCGCCGCGCTGATTGCGCCCCTTGTACTGAAACAGCGGCATACTAAGAGTCTCTAAGAAATATGATTTTGAACCGCCAAGACGCCAAGGTCGTCAAGAAAAACGATCCTAGGGAATTTCCAATTCCTGGCGTTCCTGGCGTCCTGGCGGTCAATTTCATTTAGGGGTTCTAACGACTATTCTTCCATCGAGAAGGTGGCGCGCGCCACCTGATCCATCGTGGTCAGCCCCTGCGCCGCGAGAATAATGGCGGCGCGGCGCAATGCCTGGAAGCCCGGCTGACTCTTCGCGGCCGCGGCGAATTTCATGGGATCACCCGTGTGCAGGGCCTCCACCAGCGTGCTGTCCATCTCCAGATATTCGAAAACGCCGATACGGCCCGAGTAGCCGGTGCCATTGCAATGAGTGCATCCGCGCCCGCGTTTGAACTTGAGCGTCTCCGCCTTGTCACCGGCTTCAGCCCGGACAATGGCCATCTGCGCGGCGGGCAGTTCATAAGGTTCGGCACAGGACTCGCAGATGCGCCGTACCAGGCGTTGCGAAATAATGCCGCGCAGCGAAGCCGCCGCCATGAAGGGCTCCACACCCATGTCGATGAGGCGCAGGGCGGTGGAGATCGCGTCGTTGGTGTGCAGCGTCGACAGCACCAGGTGGCCGGTCATCGCCGCGCGCAGTCCGATTTCCGCTGTCTCCTGATCGCGCATTTCACCCACGAGAATGATATCCGGGTCCTGGCGCAACATGGACCGCAGCACGCGGGCGAATGTCAGTTCGATGCGCGAATTCACCTGGACCTGATTGATGCCGGCCAGTCGGTATTCCACCGGGTCTTCGACCGTGAGAATCTTGAATTCGGGGCGGTTGAGTTCGCTGAGCGCCGCATAAAGCGTCGTCGTCTTGCCGCTGCCCGTCGGGCCCGTCACCAGTACCATGCCGTTGGGGTTGTGTATCAGCCGGCGGAAACGTTCGAGAAGGTTCTTCGGCATGCCCACCTGTTCCAGGCTGAGCACACCGGCAAAGGGGTTGAGCAGACGCATCACCACCGACTCGCCGAATTGCACCGGCATGGTCGAAATGCGCACGTCGATGTTCTTGTCGCGGATGCGTATGTTGGTGCGGCCGTCCTGCGGCAGGCGCTTCTCCGAAATATCCAGATTCGCCATCAACTTCACGCGCGACACGAGCGCGCTGGCAATGCGCCGGTCCGCGATGGTCTGCACGCGCAACACGCCGTCGAGACGGAAACGGATGCGCAGTTCCTTTTCATCCGGCTCAATATGAATGTCCGAGGCGTTCACCTGCACGGCGTCCTCGAACATGCTTTGCAAAAGCTTGACGACCGGGGCATCGGTCAGACCTTCAGTCTCGGCCAGCGTCGCCAGGTCCACGCCGCCCTGGGCGGTCAATTCCTGATGGAGTTCCTGCGCCAGATCGCTGATCTCCTCCGTGCGCCGGTAGACGCGATCGATGGTCTTGAGCAGCTCGGACTCCTTGACCACCGCCAACCGCAGCGGCCGGCGCAGCTCGTCGTCAGCGACGCTATCCGTCTGCCGTCGTTGCTGTATACCGCCACGCCGATCGAGCACCCGCGACAATTCGTCATAGGCGAAAATATCGGTCGGGTCGGCCATGCCCACCAGCAGGTTCTCGCGGCTATCCTCGAGCACGATGGCGCGGAAGCGCCGGGCGTACGCCTCGGGAATCAGGCGGACGACCTCGGGCTTGTAGTGATAGCGCCGCAGGTCAATATAAGGAATGTTGAGCTGCTGCGACAGGAAGGTGAGCAACTGATCCTCGGAAAGGAAACCGTTCTCCACCAGCACGCGCCCGAGCTTGCGGCCGCTCTTCTTCTGGTCCGCCAGGGCGGTGTTGAGCTGTTCCTGTGAAATAACCTTGTTCGCAATCAGCAGGTCGCCGAGGCGAATCTTTTTGGGCTTCATCTCGGTTATCGCTGCCATCGTGATTCCCCGTCGGGCCGCTCCTTAATACCGGGAATGAAACCGGCGGCCTAATCTATGGTCAAGACGAACGAAGTAGGGCTACTTTTATGCTGAAAATATTGACTTAACCCCACTATAGTCGAAAAAACCGGCGTTCCCGGTTATCGGCCAAGGCAAAGCCTGGCCCCTCCAGGTTCAAGCAGGGGCCTGAATACCCTTGAATCTCTGGCAAATACCAAGCCTCTTTCAGGCCGGAGACAGCAGAACTACGGCATCTGGTTGTTCAGTATCCGCGCAGGTGATAACCGGCGGTAGTCAGTTTTTCCAGCTCTTTGACTCTGTCTTCCAGAACCTTGGCCTCCTCCACTCTTCCAGCCTCCCGCCTGAGTTTGGCGGTCAGTGAATAGAAAGGAATCAGCTCTGGTCCGTTGAAATAGCCGTGCCTGACACCCTCATCCAGGCTTTGAAGCGCTTCCTCTTTCTTACCGACTTGTAACAACAAGGAAACATAATCCATGCGCCCCTGGAACAGCCGGGGGTTCAGGGCCAGTGCGCGCCGGAAGGATTCTGCCGCGAGTTCCTGCCCGTTCTCGCCCGCGAGCGCCGGGTTTTGCTGGTAGAGCCGGCCTCGGATAACAAACGTCAATCCCCGCAGCGAATTGGCCGCCTGCGCCCGATCCAGAAACCGGAGCGCATCTTCATAAAGGAATTTTTTTCCGTCATCCGCCCCCGGCGGGAGCAGCGCGATGGCGTGCCGGTACAGGTCGGCATGCGCGATCAGCATGCGGTCATCCGAGGGGGTCAGGCGTTCCGCGGTGGCCAGGCTTAGATCGGCTTCCTTCAGACTTCCTTGCTTCGCTTGCGCAAGCGCCTTGTCATAATATGAATTGGCCAACCCCAGCGCGATAAAGTAAAGCAAGGGCAGAAGGAACAACAGCATGACGATCACGGGATAGGCCTGTTTGCCCATGAGCCGGGAGGGATGCAGGTGTATCGAAGATATTTTGAGTTCGCGGGCGGCCAATTCATGAAACCGTCCCATCGCCAGACCCGAAATCATCATGATGGACAAGATATAAAGATTGAAATCGACGATGCTGTGGCCGGCCACGGCCGTCAACCCGCAGAAAAGACCCGTTAATTCCACGCGGGTATCCTTGCTCAGGTTGGTTTTGCCAAGGGCGCGTGCAAATAGCCATGCGGCTGAAACCAGCACCGAAAGCAACAGGAGCAGCCCGGGCAAACCGGTTTCAATCCAGATCTGGAGATAATCGTTGTGGGCGAAGAAACCGCCGGAACTGTCCACCGGATTGCGGTACGCAGGGTATGCCAGATAAAAAAGCCCGAGGCCGATACCCTGCCACGGCGAGGCCTGCAGCAGATTCCAGGAGGATTCCCAGATCACGCGGCGCGGCGAATCCTGCATCAACTGGGGAAGACGCTCACCCAGTTCTCCGTGCGAAATCTTCGAGACCAGAAAGGCCGTTATCAGCAATCCAGATAGCAGAAATATCGCACGCTTGGGAACGCACTTTACCGTCAGTACGGCCAACAGACCCATGCTGATGGCGAGGCTCAGGCTGGCGCCCCGACTCGCGCTCAGAAAAATCGATAAAAACAGAATAAACAGGGCTACCCCTAGGATGACGACATGATGACGCGCGATGCTTCTTTCCGAGTTCATGCGCAGAAAGTACGCCGAAGCCGGCAGGGCCACGAGATTGAGGAACGCCGCTTGCGTGTTGCGCGTCTCGAAAACCGATCGGGCGTGCTGCTCCAGCGCCAGTACCTGATAGATCCCCATCAATGCCAGCACCACCCCTATTACCAAAAGGATGGCGGCGGCATGCGACCATAAAACGTCGCGGTCTGGCGTCAGGGTGTAAAGCCAGAACACCAGCACCAGACTGCCGACCCACCAGAAATTGATCGCGCTGATGTTGGGCGCGAGGCTCCACGAAAGAGACAGCGCCAGCCACAACCAGAACAGGGTCAGGCACAGCGCCAGCGCTGTCCTGGGAATGCGCAAACCCGAGTTATAAGAATGCAGGAAGATCCAGCCCAGCCAGATCACCAGCACAATCTGGGTGATGGTAAAGAATTCGATTTGCGGGCCCTTGAACAGCAGGGCCGGAAGAAGCGCGCAGATGAACAGCAGCGAGCTGACATGGACCGTAGGCAGGTTGGCTGTTTTTTTTCTGATCACCGTGGAGTTCCTCCTTGAACGGACGGTTACGGGGCTGCGGATTCCTTACCTACTTATATACAATCCGGGATGAAACACCAGCTCATACCCGTTCCAAAGGCGGCAGAAACATGTTTCATGTCGTGCTCTATCAACCCGAGATTCCGCCCAACACCGGCAACATCATGCGGCTGTGCGCCAACACCGGCGCGCGCCTGCATCTGATCGAACCGCTCGGCTTCCGGCTGGAGGACAAGGAACTGCGGCGCGCCGGACTGGATTACCGTGAGTGGGCGGAGGTAAAAACTCATGCGAACCTCGAGGCCTTTCTCGGGAGTGTGAAACCGCTGCGCGTGTTCGCATTCTCCACGCATGCACGGCGGCTCTATACGGAGGCTGAATATAAGGAGAACGACGCCCTCCTTTTCGGTCCCGAAACGCGCGGCTTGCCCCAGGCCTTGCTGGATTCACTGCCGGAAGAACACAAACTGCGCCTGCCGCTCCTGCCGGGTAACCGCAGTTTGAATCTTTCCAACGCCGTGGCGGTGGTGGTCTATGAAGCCTGGCGGCAACAGGGGTTCAGCGGCGGGAAATAATTATTCATGTCCAGACGAACGCGCGGTAGGGCGAATGGCACTTACATAAGCGGTTTCATCATCGATGTAGGGCGGGTTAGGCACATCGTTTGTGCCGTAACCCGCCGGATGTGCCGTCAGGCACTCATTAAAAAACGCCTTGTGTTGCTACGCAACGCCTGGCGGGTTACGCAAACTGCGCTAACCCGCCCTACATTTGGGTTAAGTAAGTGCCATTCGCGGTAGGGCGACATTTACTCCTGTCGCGGCTCGCGGCTGAGCAGCGCTTCCACGGCATTCTGGGGCGGCAGATTCTCGTACAACACCCGATATACCTGCTCGGTGATGGGCATATCAACATTCAATTTCTTCGCGAGCTGATACAGCTCACGCGCCGTGGCCACGCCTTCCGCCTCCTGGCCAAGTTCGGAAAGAATGTCGGGCAGTTTTTTTCCCTGTCCCAGCGCCAGACCGACGCGCCGGTTGCGCGAGGCGTTGTCGGTGCAGGTCAGTATCAGATCGCCCGCGCCGGTAAGCCCCATGAAGGTTTCCTTCTGACCACCCATGGCCACGCCAAGGCGCATGAGCTCGGCCAGCCCGCGGGTAATGAGGGCCGCGCGCGCGTTGGCGCCGAACCCGAGTCCGTCGCTGATGCCGGCGGCGATGGCCATGACATTCTTGATCGCGCCGCCCAACTGCACGCCGGCGACATCACGGCTGGTGTACACGCGCGCGCGCTCGTTGCGCAACCACGAAGCCACTTCTTCCGCCGTGGACTCGCTTTCCGAGGCGACCGTCAGCGCCGTCGGCAGGTTAAGCGCCACTTCGCGCGCAAACGTGGGTCCCGATACCACGGCGAGTGAACACCGATTACCGAGCACTTCCGCCGCGACCTGGCTCAGCAATTTTCCGCTCCCGGGTTCCAGCCCCTTGGTCGCCCACGCCAGGATGGCTTGCGTGGGCAGGAGCGGTTGCAGCGCTTTGAGCGTGGCACGAAAGGCGTGACTGGGGACGGCCATCAGGAAACGCGAAGAGTCCTTGACGGCAACAGTGAGCGATTCGTATGCATGAAGCTCTTCGGGAAAGGAAATTCCCGGGAGGTAGGCACGATTTTCCCGTTCCTGCTCCAGCCGCGCCTGTCCTGCCGGGTCATGGCCCCAGAGCGATGCAGCATAGCCGTTGCGCGCGAGCAGCAACGCCAGCGCCGTGCCCCATGATCCAGCCCCCAATACGACGATGGCATGTTTCTTAGCGGAGGACATCC
The DNA here is from genome assembly GCA_001785195.1 of Candidatus Muproteobacteria bacterium RIFCSPHIGHO2_12_FULL_60_33. Lineage (GTDB taxonomy): Bacteria > Pseudomonadota > Gammaproteobacteria > Acidiferrobacterales > Sulfurifustaceae > Sulfuricaulis. The sequence goes on along the minus strand of MFTB01000030.1, from coordinate 21 downwards.
TTATTCCTGATCTCCGGTCTG
>MFTB01000029.1 GCA_001785195.1 Candidatus Muproteobacteria bacterium RIFCSPHIGHO2_12_FULL_60_33 | reverse complement strand
CTCGATGTCCATGAGCCGGATGTCCGGGCCCGCCGCCAGCGCCAGGACCGGCATCATCATCAATACCACAGCCAACCACCTGATTCGTTGAAACACGCTAGCCTCCTGTTGATACACCATCTATATATACGAATCGCTCCGGATGCATTCCCGCGACGTCATATCTATAATCCACAAACCAATTGGAGTCCGCCATGAGCAAAAAATTCCGCACCGAAAAAGACACGCTGGGCGAGTATCCGGTGCCGTCCGATGCCTGGTATGGCATACAGACGGCGCGGGCGGTGGAAAATTTCCCTGTTTCCGGCCGGCGGCCCGATACCGACTTCATTATCGCCCATGTCCGCATCAAGCGCGCGGCCGTGGCGGTCAACGAATCCGCCGGCGCGCTGGAGCCGCGTCTGGCCATGTCTATTGTCGAAGCCGCCGATGCGATTATCGCCGGCCAATACCACGAGGAATTCGTCGTGGACCGGTTCCAGGCCGGCGCCGGCACCTCCCACAACATGAACACCAACGAGGTCATCGCCAACCTCGCGAACGTGGCGCTCGGCGGCAAAAAGGGCGAGTACAAACCGGTGCACCCCAACGACCACGTGAACATGGGTCAGAGCACCAACGACACCATCCCGACGGCGATTCGTCTCGCGGCGCTCGCCAAGCTGCCGCGTCTGATGGAGGCCGTCAACCGCATGGCCGACGCATACGAAACCATCGCACGGCGCGAGGCCAACACCGTCAAGAGCGGGCGCACCCATTTGCAGGATGCCGTGCCGACCACGCTCGGACGTGAATTCGGTGCCTACGCCTGGATACTGCATCGCAGCGCGCATCAATTGCGCGCGACCATTCCCTTGCTGTGCGAGACCGGGCTCGGTGGCTCCGCCGCCGGCACCGGCCTGAACACCGTTCCCGGGTACGCCGTGCATATCGCCGAGGAACTGGCGCGCCTCACCGGCGAACCGATTCGCCCGGCCGACGATCTCGCGGCGCAAATGCAGTCCATGCATGACCTGCAGCAACTGTCCGGCGCCATCCGCGCGCTCGCGTTGGAACTGACGCGCATCGCCAACGACATGCGCCTGCTCGCCTCCGGCCCGCGCACCGGCTTCGCCGAGATCGAACTGCCGGCGGTACAGCCGGGTTCGTCGATCATGCCGGGCAAGGTGAACCCGGTCATGTTCGAGATGCTGAACCAGGTGTGCTATCAGGTGCAGGGACAGGATCACGCGATCGCGTTGATGACACAAGCGGGACAACTGGAGCTTAACGTCATGATGCCAGCGCTGGGTTCGGCACTGTTCGATGCCATGGACTGGCTCACCCACGCCGTGAACGCCGTGACCGAAAAAGGCCTGCGTGGCCTCAAGGTGGACCGCGACCGCTGCCGCGAACTGGCGCATACGAGCGTGGGGCTGGCCGCCCTGCTCAATACCTCCATCGGCTACAGCGCCGCCGCCGAAGTCGCCAGGGAATCCGAACGCAGCGGGCGGCCGGTGCGCGACATCGTCGCCGAAAAGGGCCTCATGAGCACCGCGGAGTTCGACCGCCTGGTCGAGCGCGCCGCCATCGACGGAAATATCAGCCCTTCCCGCCGTTAGAAACCGGGACATTTCAGCCGTGCGCCCGCGGCACGGCACGGGTTGATGCCTGCCTGCCCTGAAATGGTGGACCCCCGAAGTGGCGTCTACACTTACAGGTAGATGCCAACCCGACCACATTTTGATACTGAATGCCCCTGACCCTGGCCGTACCCACCCTGACGACGCGCGGTGCCGACGATATCGAGCTGCAACCCCAGAAGGTCAAAAAGTGGCTCGATGAGCTGCCATTGCTCAATGTTGCCGAGACCAGCCGCAAGCTGTTCTCCACCCTTTCGCTCCTCAACCGCATCAAAGTTGATGACGCGCTCCGGTTAGAGCTGCTGGAGATGTTTCGCTATCCGGTGAGCCAGCTTTCACTGGAATTCACCAAACAGTACATCGGCCTGCCGTTGCCACTTTCCGAAAAGCACAAGAGCGTCGCCGAACAGAATCGCCAGTTCCAGATGGAGATGGCAAACGGATATAAGCGCATCGCACTGAGTATGCCCTCCTCGTCCACGCACGGCACCCAGGAACATGCATTCCGGGCCCTCGTGATCGAGCGCACAACACGTTACCTGACCGGCGCACTGGCGGTTTCCTATCAGACCTATTCACCCTGTCCCGAGGGCGCCTGGAAGGAAATTCACGCGCTCTATGCGCATGCAGAGAACCTGGGGCTTGTCGAGATCGCAGTCGAAGATTCCCTCAACAAGGCGGTGTCGGCGTGCAGCGTGAGTCACGCGTACAAGCAGGCGTTGCTGCTCGATTTCAGCGACCCCTACCACCTGCCGCCGCGCATGATCGACTGGACGCATCATTACCTCGACCGCTGGGCGCCGCTGGCCCAACTGACGCAGGCAAGCAGCGCCTACAATCCCACCTGCCAGTTCCTGATAGACCTGCATAACAACCACGCGGGCATCGCCTATACCGCCGGCACCGTCCCGGAGGATTCGAAACGCTACCGCATTCTGAATACCATCGAGTTGGCGCGTCAGGTGCACGCACAACTGACCCAGCTCAACAATGGGCAGATGCCGCCAACCGAGGGATTGCAGAAAAACTTCTTCCGTGAGTGCGGTCAGGATCTGCTGCGGCGGCTGGTCAACGCCTGGGGCGTCAATCCGCAGCGGTCTTTCCACCGCAGTCAGGCGACCGACCGCCGGATGGAAATCGCCGTCGGCATGGACCGGATCAATTACTGGATCAACGGCGGGAAAAAATTCGTTGTCAGCTCAATCTTCGTGGGTCCCGTACCGCAACGCACCACGCTCGCCTCCGAGGAAGTCAAACAGAAGGACATACGCATTCCCGGGCGGGAATTGTCCACATGGGACGTCGAGGATGAGAGCGCCGGCGGGCTGGCGCTTTCCAAAAGCGGTCAGATCCGCCTGCATATTCAAGTCGGCGACCTGCTCGTCACACGCACGCCGGGGGAAGGCAATCCCTGGACCGTGGGCGTCATCCGCTGGGTCCGGAGCACGGGTTCGTCGAATATCGAGATCGGCATCCGGCACCTCGCTCCGCGCGCCGACCCGGTGGTCATCAAAACCGTGAACGAAGACGGAAAGGAGAGCGACTTCCTCCCGGCGCTGCTGCTGCCGGAAATCAAGCCGCTCAAGCAAACGCAAACGCTCATCACACACCGCGGGGTGTTCAAGCCGGAGGTCGGGGTTTTCATGGACAACGGTTACCACCTGTACCGAATCGCGCCGGCCAGGCTCATCGAGGCCAGTCACTCGTTCGAGCAGTTCAGTTTCGACATCCTGAACACCTGATCCGAAGTAACTGGATTCGGGATCACACCGGACGCTTTCGGCGCCACTGGCGCACGGCCTGCGGGCGCCGCCACTCGGGCAGGGTCGCCGTCATTACCGCCCCCGCCAGGATGATGGTCCACGACAAATAGATCCAGATCAGGAACACCGGCAACGCCGCCACGGCCCCGTAGATCGCCTTGTAGTTCGCGAAGTACGTCACGAAAAACGCGAAGCCGCGCTTGGCAATCTCGAACGTCATCGTGGCGATCAGGCTTCCGATCAGGCCGTGACGCAGCCGCACGCGATAATTCGGCACCACGACGTACAGCGCCCAAAACGCGAGACATTCGAAAATCACAGGCGCCGCGGCCAGCAAAAACACCTTCAGGTCGCCGAGGGGCGCGTGGCGCGAAAACAGCGGCAGGGAAATCAGATAAGAAGTGGACCACAGGCTGATGCCGATCAGCACCGGCCCCAGCACCAGCAGCGCGCCGTAACTCAGGTAACGGTGCAGGCGTTTGCGGGTATGCGGCACGTGCCAGATGTCGTTGAACACCCGCTCGATCGTGGCCATGAGCATGAGCGAGGTGAGGAAGAGAAACAACAGACCCCAGATCGTGAGCTTGCCCGCGTTGGCGGCGAATATTTGCAGATAACGGCTGACCGCCTCGCCCACGGCCGGAACGAAATTGCCGTAGATGAACTGCTGCACCAGCGTCATCCACGACTCGAATATCTCGAAACGGGAAAAGATCGCGAACGTGACTGCCGTGAGCGGCACCAGCGCCAGCAGTGTCGTGAATGACAGCGCCCCGGCCACGCGCGTGCAGCGGTCTTCCCGGAACCGCTGCACGACCCAGTGTGTGAACCGCCTGAGTGCACTGAAAAAGTTCATGCCCTTATGTTAGTCGAATTATTACCGCTGGCACTTGCCGCCGGCTGAGAGCATAGTCAAAATCGAAATTCCTACCCGAGCTCGGCCGACCGCCCGAGAATGTCCTTAAAATTCTCCAGAGCTTATTTCAAAATATCTTAAACCGCAGATTAACGCGGATTTATTTTTTTAAGATGAATGCAGATAAAAAATAAATCGTATAAGCCATCTGCGTTTATCTCTTCTTCATCTGCGTTCATCTGCGGTTGCTTTGTCTTTTTTTGAGATAGTTCTAGACAGTTTCCGCATTCTCGCGGCCCAGCTCCTCCAGGCCGCGCAGAAAAGGAATGGTCACGCGCCGTTGCTGCGCCAGCGAGGCCTGGTCGATGCGGTCCAGCAGACCGAACAGCGAACGCATGTCGCGCGGGTAGCGGCTGAGAATATAGCGCGCCACGTCCTCCGGCATCTCGAAACCGCGATGCTGCGCACGCAGCCGCACGGCTTCCAGTTTCTGCGTGTCGTCCAGCGGCTGCAAGGCATAAGTTGCGCCCCAGGCAAGACGGCTGACGAGATCGGGCAGCCGCAGACCGAGGCGATCCGGCGGCGCGATTGCTCCGATCACCAGCATGCCGCCGGCGGTGCGCAGGCGTTCGACCAGACTGAACAACGCTGCTTCCCATTCCGGACGATTGGCGGCGCGCTCCACGTCATCGAGACATACCAATGGCGCCGCCTCAACGCCTTCCAGCAGGGACGGCGTCAGCTCCACGACATCGGCCAGCGGTACATACACCGGCGCCATGCCCAGCTCCTGCGCCAGCCGGCAGGCCGCCTGCAACAAGTGGGTCTTGCCCGAACCCTCCGCACCCCAGAGGAACATCAGCGGTTCCGAGGCTTTATCGCGTGTCGCGGCCGTGACCACGGCGGCGCGCAACCGTTCCAGCGCCTCCCGATTGGGTCCGGGATGAAAATTACCGAAGGACGACGCATCCTTCAGGCGCAGGTTGAGCGAGAGCTGATGGTTCACGGCGATGGGCGCCTGACCGCGCGGCGTTTATTTGCGGGAAGGCCAATCGCATCTCCGGAATAGAAGGCGCGCAGGTGCCGCAACCAGACCTTCAACACCGCAGCCGCCGGCAATGCCAGCAGGATGCCGGTGAACCCGAAAAGCTGTCCGCCCGCCATGACGGCGAAGATCACGGCCACCGGATGCAGCCCGATCCGGTTCCCCACCAGCTTGGGCGTGAGCCACAGGCTTTCCAGCATCTGCCCGACGAGAAAAACGATCGCCACGCCCAGCAACATAATAATGTCCTGGAATTGAAGATAGGCCGCGATGACCGCCGACAGCAGGCCGGTGATAAAGCCGAGATAAGGCACGAAACTCACCAAGCCCGCCACGATGCCGATGGGCAAGGCCAGATCCAGCCCCACCAGCGTCAGACCCACGGAGTAAACCGTGGCGAGCGACAGCATCACCAGCAACTGGCCGCGCAGAAAACTGCCCAGCACTTCATCGGTCTCGCGCGCCAGCCGCAAGGCCTGCCCGCGCCGGCGCGGCGGCAGCCAGGTCAGCGCACGTGCAAGCAATTTGTCCCAATCCAGCAGCAAATAAAACGTGACGACCGGGACCAACAGCGTGGTGGCGAACCAGCCGATGATGCTCAGCCCCGACCGGGCGACATAAAGGAAAAAGGCCGTCGCCCAGTCGCCCATCTCGCGCCAGTGTCCAAGCAGCGTCTGGCGTATCGTCGTGATGTCCAGCGACAGCTCAACACCCAGCATGGCTTGCAGCCACGGCAGCGCGGTGTGTTGCAGCCAGTCAAAATAAGACGGCGCCTTGGCGATAAAAGAGGTTATCTGCGCCTGCAACGCGGGTATCAGGAAAAACAGCAGCGCCATCACAAGCAGGGCAAACAGCAGGAACACCAGTGCCACCGCCAGCGGCCGTGGCCAATGCCAGCGTTCCAGACGGTTCACCGCGGGATTGCCGAGATAGGCCAGCAGAGCGCTCGCCAAAAACGGCGTCAGAATGGGCGTGAGCAGATAAACCAGCCAGGCCGCCAGCGCGATCAGGGCCAGTGGCAACAGCGGGCGGCTATCCGTCATGGCGCTCCTTCACGAGTTCGACCTCCTTCATCACCAGCCAGATCCAGAGATAGTGCAGACCGCTTGCGACCGTGGACAACAACACGCCATAAATCAATGCATCCACCATCGGCGCATAAACCAGCTGGAATGCCTGCTGCCCCAGGATGACAATGACGAGTGCAATCTGCAGGAAGGTATTGAACTTGCTCAGCCAGCTGGGGCGCATCTGTACCGGCCCGATCATCGAGGTGTAGACGAGATAGCCGCCCACGATCAGGAGATCGCGGAAGGCCACGGTAAGCATGAGCCAGAACGGGAGATGGTTCAGCATCGTGAGCATCACGTAACTGCTCAAGAGCAGGATCTTGTCGGCCATCGGATCGAGAATGGAGCCCAGGCGGCTCTCGTAATGGAAACGCTTGGCGATAAAACCATCGAGACCGTCGGACACGCCGGCAATGACGAACACCGCCAGCGAGGCGGCATATTCCTGCTCCTTCAGGAGCAGGATCAGCACCGGCGCCAAGCCGATGCGGAAAATCGTTATCAGGTTAGGCAGATGGGAGATGCTCACCATGGTTTGCTCACGATGCCAAAGTCGACGCCGGACTGTGTATTTTCGGCCCCGGCCATCCAGGTACCGCTGCACGATACTATAAATGACAGGACGAGCGAAGCAGGGCTACCAATCTTACTGAGCATGCGCGAAGCGCATCCGGCTCGCCTCCCTCTCCCGCGATAGTGGGAGAGGGAATGAGGGTGAGGGTTTTGGCCCAAGTCAACCCTCGGCCCATGGCTTGACGCTTCTGTCCGCCCGTGGTTACCGATCAATCGCTGGAGGTTTACGCCAACTCCGGCACACCTTACCATACGCATCCCTGACGAATCCCGGAGCCTGACGTGACCAAACCGCGCGTTTCCCTCACCTACCGCGATGCCGGCGTGGACATTGATGCCGGCGATGCGCTGGTCGAGGCCATCCGGCCGATCGCGGGCGCGACCAAGCGGCCCGGGGTGCTGGCGGGCGTCGGCGGCTTCGGGGCGCTGTTCGAGATTCCGCCGGGGCAATATCGCGAGCCGGTGCTGGTTTCGAGCACCGACGGCGTCGGTACCAAACTCAGGCTCGCCATTGAACTCAATCGCCACGGCACCATCGGCATCGACCTGGTCGCCATGTGCGTCAACGACCTCATCGTGCAAGGCGCGGAACCGCTGTTCTTCCTCGACTACTTCGCCACCGGCAAGCTGGACAATCGTGTCGCCGAGCAGGTCATTCGTGGCATCGGCGAGGGCTGCCGTCAGGCGGGCTGCGCGCTGGTGGGCGGTGAAACGGCGGAGATGCCGGGGATGTACGGCGAGGGCGACTACGATCTCGCCGGCTTCACCGTGGGCGTGGTCGAAAAATCGAAAATCATCGACGGCTCGCGGGTCAAAGCCAACGATACGCTGATCGGCATTGCCTCCAGCGGCGCGCATTCAAACGGTTACTCGCTCATCCGCAAGATCATAAAGGTGCGCAAGGCCAAACTCGATCAGGCGTTTGATGGCCGTTCGCTGGGCGAAGTGTTGCTGACACCCACGCGTATCTACGTCAAACCGCTGCTGGCGCTGCTGCGCGAACTGCCGGTGCACGCCGCGGCACACATCACCGGCGGCGGACTGCCGGGCAACGTCCCGCGCGTGCTGCCGGACGGCGTGCGCGCCGTCATCGATGCGCGCGCGTGGAAACGTCCCGCGATTTTCGACTGGTTGCAGGAAATGGGTGGCGTCGAGGAATTCGAAATGTACCGCACCTTCAATTGCGGCATCGGCATGG
>MFTB01000028.1 GCA_001785195.1 Candidatus Muproteobacteria bacterium RIFCSPHIGHO2_12_FULL_60_33 | reverse complement strand
GTGACAACCCGGTTGCGCCCTTCGCTTTTCGCGCGGTACAGCGCCTTGTCGGCATTCTGTATCAGATCCTGCATATCCTTGGTTTGTTGGCTAAAACAGGCCACACCGATGCTCACCGTGACGCCCAGCGCGCTGATATCACGATCCAGCTCGACCGGCACCTCAAACGTGGCATTCTCCACAACCTTGCGCAGCCTTTCAGCCAGATCAATCGCTGTTTTCACGGGCGTGCTCGGCGCGATCACCATGATTTCCTCCCCGCCATAGCGCGCCACGATGTCCGTGGTCCGCAGGGTGTTGACGATGAGTTGCGCCATGCCTTCCAGCACCAGGTCGCCGACCTGATGCCCATAGATGTCATTGACGCGCTTGAAATGGTCGATATCGGTCAACAGCACGGAAAGCGGCATGCCATAACGATTGGCACGCGCGATTTCATCCGCCAGACGACGTTCCAGATAGCGGCGATTGTAGATACCCGTCAGGGGATCGGTGATGCTTTCCTGTTCGAAAGCTATCAGGCGTCTTACGTTGCCCGAGGTTTCGAGAGACAGGATGTTTACCAGAAGCACGAAGCATGCGCCCAGGAAAAAAACTGCTGGAACAACAAGGTCGGAGAGATTCTCGTGGCTGCCCCAGAACGCCGGAATGTAGGCGCCGTAACCGATGATGAAAATAATGATGAGGGCGGTCAGGACATACCAGCTGAACCGCAGGCGGCTGCGGGGAAGCAGTCTGACCAGCCGCCGCACGGGCGTCAGTGCGGAGATGAGAATCCCGATCCCCACAATCACCAGTCCGTTGGCAATGAAGTGCAGCATTATGGCGAAATCACCTGCATAGCGTTACCGGGCCGGATTGAAAGTATCATCCGCGGGCTGCCGTGGGAAGCTGATCGAGAAAGGGCATGTCGGTTGCGTCAACCCCTTTGCCACCATATCGAGCGGTTGTTTGCCGGCATGGCGCGGTCGCCGGCGAGAACAAATCCATTCTGTTCTGCCAGCCGGTTCACGTCTTCACAATTTTGTCTGGAACAAAATTGGACGCACTTTAGTGCGCCCGACAGGGTACGCGCCAGGGATGGCGCGCATCAAACAGGCGCACGCCGGAAACCGGATCGCGGTCTTTCAGCCAGCGGTCGAAATCCTCGTTGCTCGGTTCGAGTGACCGGTCGGCGTAACGGTAGGGTCCGTAGACATACAGAAGGCCGCCGGGTGCAAGCAGCCTTCCGGCGCCGGTGAGCAATTTTTCCACGGCCTGCCATGAAACGATATGTATGGTATTGATGCACACCACCGCCTGCGCTCTTTTCACCGGCCAATCGTCGGCGAAGAGATCGAGCACCAGTGGCTCGCCCAGGTTGGGCAACCCGGCCTCCGCGCGCCAGGCGGAAATACTGGGGAGGTTTTCGGCGGTATCGGTCGGCTGCCATTCCATGTGCGGCAGATCGCGCGCGAAATGCACCGCATGCTGGCCGCTGCCGCTGCCGATTTCCAGCACCAGACCGGGGGCGGTGAAAATCTCGCGCAGCACCGCGAGGATCGGTTCTTTATTGCGCTCGCAGGAAGGTGAATGTTGTTTCATGGTTCGCACTATGGTGGATTATTATGTCCAACAGAACAACCCAGGAGGATGCCATGCCCTATCTTAAAATCCAGACCAACCGTGATGTGGCGGATGATGCCAAGCAGGAGTTGCTGAAAAAGGCCTCGGTAGTGGTGTCGAAGAATCTCGGCAAACCCGAGAAATACGTCATGGTGCGCATCGACCCCGCCCAACCCATGATGTTCGCGGGAAGCACCACAGCTTGCGCCTACCTCGAACTCAAATCCATCGGCCTGCCGGAGAGCAAGACCGAAGCGCTATCCAAGGTGTTATGTCAGTTGATGCTGGATGAACTCAAGATCCCGTCGGAGCGGATTTATATCGAATTTGCGGATGCGAAGGATTCAATGTGGGGATGGAACAGCGGGACGTTTTAGTTAGCCAGGGACAATCAACCCTTGATTGTCCCGAGTAAAACTTCGCAAACACGCTCAATATGAGCGAGCGGCATGCCGGGGTAGATGGGGAGCGAGAGGGTTTCGGTGCAGGCATGCTCGCATACCGGCAGGCTGCCGGGCTGGTAGTTGAGGTGCTTGTAGACTTCCTGCAAATGCAGGCCCTGCGGATAACACTGCGAGGTACCGATCTGCGCATCGGTCAGAACCTGACGCACGGCATCGCGTTTGGGCACGCGGATCGTATAGAGATTGAACACATGTGTGCCGTTCGTTGGTAAAGGCGGAGTTTTCACCGGCGAGCCGGCGAGCCGTTTCGTATACTCCGCCGCCACCTTCTGCCGGCCCGCGATGTCATCCTTGATATGCCGCAGCTTGATGCGCAGCGCCGCCGCCTGGACCTCGTCGAGACGGCTGTTCATGCCGATTTCGGTATGCAGGAAGGGCTTCACCGCGCCGTGATTGCGCAGCCGGCGAATATGTTCGTTGACGGCGTCCGAGTGGGTCGAAACCATGCCACCGTCACCGTAGCCGCCAAGGACCTTCGTCGGATAGAAGCTGAAGCTGCCGGTATCGCCGATCGAGCCGACCACCTTGCCGTTATGCAACGCGCCGAAGGATTGGGCGCAGTCCTCGATCACGGCAAGCTTGTGCTTTTTCGCGATCTCCATGATCTCACCCATCTCGGACGGATAGCCGAAGAGGTGCACCGGCACGATAACCTTGGTCCTGGATGTGATTTTCGCGCGCGCGCTCGCAGGGTCGAGGCAGAAGCTGTCCGGGAGAATATCCACGAACACCGGCGTGGCGCCGACCATGTCGATGGTCTCGGCCGAGGCGAAGAAGGTGAATGGCGTGGTGATGACCTCATCGCCCTTGCCGATTCCCAGCGCGCGCAACGATAGGTAAAGTGAATCCGTGCCGTTGGCCACCGCGATGGCGTGCTTCACGCCGACGTATTCGGCGAATTCCTTCTCGAAGGCCTGCGTATGCGGGCCGAGGATGAAGCTGCCGCGCGCGCCGGTCTCGCGGATGGCGGCGAGCCATTCGGTTTCAAGACTTTTGTACTGCGCGGAAAGATCGAGAAACGGAACGGGCTGGGTCTTGGTTACGGCGTGCATGCGGCGATTTTCTCCTTGACGAGCAGGGCCACGCGCAACGCCTCGAGCCCCACCCTGCCGGTGACGAGGGGCGGCGTGCCGGTACGCACGGATTTCACGAAGTATTCGAGTTCCGCGTCCAGCGGCGGGCGCGGCGTGATGTCGAGACGCTCGGTGACGATGCGCGGCCACTTGCCGCCGTCCGGGTCCGGTTCGGACCGCACCATTTCGAGCTTCTGGTCGATGTAATCGAGTCCGTAATAATGCTCCGCGCCGAAAATGCGGATGCGGCGCAGTTTCTTGTTCGAGACGCGGCTGGCGGTGACGTTCGCGACCGCGCCGTTCTCGAATTCGATGCGGGCGTTGGCGATGTCCACGTGCTCGGTGAGCACGGGAATGCCGGTCGCGGCGATATTCCGGATATTCGATTTCACCAGCGACAGCACGATGTCGATGTCGTGGATCATGAGGTCGGTCACCACGTCCACGTCGGTGGCGCGCTCGACAAACGGACCGAGGCGGTGCACCTCGATGAAGCGCGGGTTTTGCGCGCGTTCGGCGAGCGCCATGATGCCCGCGTTGAAGCGTTCGAGGTGTCCGACCTGGAAAATCACCCCGGCGCGCTCGGCCAACTCCACCAGCGCGCGCGACTCCTCGAAGGTCGGTGCAATCGGCTTTTCCATCAGCATGTGCACGCCCTTTTCGAGGAACGGCCGCGCCACGTCGCTGTGGTAAATGGTGGGCACCACAATGCTCACGGCATCCACATTGCCCAAAAGCTCGCGCGCGTCGGTGTAGGCGCGGCAGCCGTGCTGCTCGGCCACTTCTTTCGCCACGCGCTCGTTCGAATCGGCGACGCCGACCAGTTCGACATCCGGCATGGCGGCATAGATGCGCGCGTGAAAGCGGCCGAGATAACCGACGCCGGCAACGCCGACGCGCAGCTTTCCGGCGTTTCCTGTCGGTTGTGTGTGAGCAGCCACGGTCATGGGTTGCTTGGGTGGCGAAATCCTTCAGCCAGGCTGGAAAAAATAAGTAGAAGCTGTCTCAAAACCCCCTCTCCCCGGAGGGGAGAGGGATTATGAAGACAGTCTCTGGTGTTTTAGCGGCGCGGATTATACCGAAATTCGGCACCTGCGCCACGAACCGGCGGCGTGGTTCAATGCTTCAGGCGCCAGGCCCCGGATTCGACAAATACTTTATACAGCGCCGCGTCTATCCTGGCGGCCTTGGCCTCGGCCGCCAGGATGTTCAGCGCCTTTTCCTCCGGTATGCCGGGTTTGTACGGCCGGTCGCCGGCCGTGAGCGCATCGTAGATATCGGCGATGGTCATGATGCGCGACGGCACCGGGATTTTATCGGCCGCGAGGCGGCGCGGATAACCGCTGCCGTCGAGTTTTTCGTGATGGGCAAAGGCGATCTCCGGCAGGTTCGCCAGATTCTTCGTCCACGGAATCAGGCTCAGGAACGCGTAGGTATGGGACACGTGCGACTCGATCTGGGCGCGCTCTTCGGCGTTGAGACTGCCCTGGGACAGCGCCAGATCGGCGAATTCGAAATCATGCAGCAGCGGCATCTCCTCGCCCTCCTCTCCCGGAAAACGGAAGGTCACCGCCTCTCCCAGTCCGGCGGAAACCTGTTCGTGCGACACGCTGGGCTCGTTCGCGCGCAGCACATGTTGCAGATATTCCTCCAGGCGCGCCTGGTCGGCGGCCAGTTCCTTTTCGATCTCGCGCCGGCGCGCGGCCATTTCGGATTCCCTGAGGCACTCATGGTACAGCTCGAGCAGGCGGCGATAGGCGCGCCGCTCGATGCTGGCGCGCGCATAACGGAAACGTTGCTTGAGCAATTCGAGATGCGGCGGCTGGAGCTTCTTGGCCTTGACCAGCACGTTCTCGCGCACGCCGACCTTGCCGAAATCGTGCAGCAGCGCGGCGTAGCGCAATTCGCGCAACTGTTCTTTCGTGAAGGAAATGTCGCGCAGGCCCGGCGCGTCGGCGCGGTCCGCCGCAATCGCCGTGCGCTCGGTGAAATCCGCCACGCGAAAAGAATGCCCGGCTGTGGTCGGGTCGCGCGCCTCGATGGCCTGCACCGAGGCCATGATGAAACCTTCGAACAGGCGCTCGATGTCGGCGTAGAGCATGCTGTTCTCCAGCGCCACGCCGGCCTGCCCCGCGAGCGCGAGTGCAATGGAACGATCCTGTTCGTCGAACGGTTGCACGTCGTTTTCGAAATCCTCCGGCCGGCGCAACAAGGTCTCGGGATTTTCCTTGCGATTGATAAGCTGCAAAACACCCACGACTTCATCTGCCTTGTTCTTGAGCGGCACGGTCATGAGAGATTTGGTGCGATAGCCGATCGAGCGGTCCGAGGCGGGATTGAACTGGTAAGGCGCGTTGGGTGGGAGCGAATAGGCATCCTCCAGCATCACCGCCTTGCCTTCGCGGGCGACGTAACCGGCGATACTGTAATCGCCCACCAGCGTCTTCTGGGCGTTGGAGGTGGCGCCGGTCGAGGCGTTCTGCCACAGGCGAAAATAAAGCTTGCCGTTGGCATCGCGCGTATAAATAGATGCGCCATCGGCGCCGGTCAGGTTGCGCGCATGCGTCAGGATCAATCCGAGCAGTGTGTCGAGGTCCTTTTCCGAGGCCAGCGCACGCCCGATTTCCAGCACGTGCTCGAGCATTTGCGCGGCCCGCTGCTCGCCGCTCTCGCGCAGCAGGGCAAACGCCGACTTGAGCGTCGCATAAACCGTCTCGCACGGGCAACGCGCATCCAGCGCGCCCGCCACCTGTGGATGATCCAGCAAGGCGCGGTCAAGCTTCTGGTCCGGGTCGTTCAACCACAGGACGACCGAGAATTTCAGGGTGGAAGAATCCGCCTCTGCCTTGCGCCGGGACAGCACCGCGCGCGCCTGCTCCGCGGAGATGATCACGACCGATCCTTCCACGCCTTGGCGGACTTCCGCCAGCGTTTTGAAACGGCGTATGCCCGCGGACGGCGCGAAGGACTGTAATATCTCCTCGTCGAGAACCGCCTCCTGTGTCACCAACAGGTCAGGATGAATGTCAGGCATCGCGCGGATGTGTTATTGAACCAGGACTCCAAACACCCTACAGTCACTTTCTACTCCGTGCAACTTCCTGAATCGACGCCACCCGCATGGAATCGAAAACTGTATTGATTACCGGCTGTTCGTCCGGCATCGGCAACTGCCTGGCGCGCGGCCTGCGGGAGCGCGGTTACCGGGTGTTCGCCGGCGCGCGCAAGGAAGCCGATGTCGCGGCCCTGTCCGCGGCAGGATTTGAGAGCCTGCCGCTCGATCTGGACTCCTCCGGTTCGATCCGCGCGGCTGTGGAGACCGTGCTCGATCGCACACAAGGGCGGCTCTATGCGCTGGTCAACAACGGTGCTTACGGGCAGCCCGGCGCGGTCGAGGATTTGTCGCGCGAGACACTGCGGGCACAATTCGAGACCAACCTGTTCGGGACGCAGGAGTTGACCAACTTGGTGATTCCCGCCATGCGCGCCCAGGGTGAGGGGCGGATCATTCAGATGAGTTCGATGCTCGGCATCGTGTGTCTGGCCTACCGCGGCGCCTACAACGCCACCAAGTTCGCGCTCGAGGCACTGTCCGACACGATGCGTCTGGAGCTGCGCAATACCAATATACATGTCTCGATCATCGAGCCCGGTCCGATCACAAGCCGCTTCCGCGTCAACGCCTATGCGGCGTTCAAACGCCACATCGACCGGGAACACAGCGTGTACCGTGAATACTATGCGCGTGTGGAGAAACGCCTCGAAGGTTCCAAACCATTGCCCTTCACGCTCCCGCCGGAAGCCGTGCTGAAAAAGGTGATTCGCGCGCTGGAAGCGCGCCGGCCCAAGGCGCGCTATGCCGTGACTTTTCCGACGTATCTTTTTGCCGTGCTGCGGCGAGTGTTGCCGGTGCGAGCGCTCGACCAAATTCTGGCCACCGTGAGCAACGGCGGGCAGCGGTAACGCAGAGTTGTGCGACCGGCGTAGCCGGTCCGCACGAACGACGTGTTATACGGCACTTTAACCCCAGAAAATTCCCGTGCTGTCACGCTCGACCTCAGCCAGCAGTTTTTCAATGTCTTTGTTCTCTGCGCTGGGTTCGAACAGATGCCATTTACTATTCCGGTCCGCGCAGTACAAAAGCCACGTGTTTTTCTTCTCGTCTTTCTTGAACCTGGCTACTGGCAACTCGGTCCAGATGGAGTGGTCGTCATAGCGTGGGCGGCACTCAAAGAGTTTGACTTCGCTTCCTCTGATTTTGTACTCGATCCGAATCTTGTCGCGGACATGCGGCGGTACCTTGCCCCGACAGTACTCCTCAAAGAGCTTCTCGATTCTCTCGCGTTCAAATTCGGATAGCGGCATCTGGCGCGACTCGTGTTCTTGTGCCGTATAACGCAGAGTTGTGCAGCGAGTCCGCACGAACGACGTGTTATGCCGCAACTTTCCCGGGAAGTTCCCAGCCGGGAAACACCAAGACCCCAGGGTGGCACTTGAGCGCTTTGGCAAGAACCTTCGCCCGCTCAACACCCAGACGGACTCGGTCGTTCTCGATGGCCGAGATGGTAGCCTGGGGAATGCCGGTAAGACGGGCTAGCCGGCTCTGGCTCAGCTCCTGAAGTTCACGAAGAATGCGCACGGACTCACCGACCGAGACGGTAATGCGCTTCTTGGCAGGACGATACTCTTTCATTTACGGCCTCCGATAGTCATGCGCGGTTATCAATGCGACCTGGAAAAGCGGCTTTTCGGCAACAATGTGAAATAAAGGGTAGCGTCCCCTTTATTGTCCCCTTTATTAGGCTTTATTCCAGGGATGGGCCTACCGATCACTTGAGGCTGTCGGCTTTTGCAATGATCTGCTGGTCATCGGTGGCCGCGGAGAGCGGCGTCAAGCTGACGAACAGGTTTGCGCTTGGAGATATCCGTTTCATGACGTTGCTCCTTTTCTCGTTTCTCGGCTGACGCTACCGCGTGCCGACGATCACCGTCGCTGTTGAGCGCATCTGGACGGCACCGTCGCGCAGAGACTGGCGCGCCAAGTCGAGAACCTCGGCCCGGATCTGCTCCCGTGCGGCCTCGTCCGCCTGGGCGAGCCCGTCCACCACGGGCGCGGCGACGTCGGTCATGAACTCCCAGTACCGCTGCGGCGTATCGTGGACCATGTCGCACGACACCTCTTCCTCGGCGATGTCTCGAAGGCCTGCCTCGGCGAACACCTTGCTCATGAAGCCTGTTGGCGCGCAGCGGAACAGGCCCGGCGAGCCCGGCGGCGGCGCGGGCATCGCCACATGGCGGGCAATCGTTCCCATGATGGTTGTTGCCCAGGGATTCTTCGCCGGCTCGTCCCAGACCGCGGCGCAGATCGTTGCGCCCGGTTTTGCGACCCGCGCGAACTCGCGTGCGGCGGCGGCGACGTCGGGGAAAAACATGAAGCCGAAGCGGCACAGCACGGCGTCGACACTCGCGTCGGCGAATGGCAACGCACCCGCGTCGCAGACCCGGGTCTCGACGTTGCGCAGGCCGCGGCGCGCGGCGTTCTCGGCCGTGACCGCCAGCATGCGCTCGGCGAGATCGGTCACCGTCACGCGGCCACGTGGAACCAGCGCCGCGGCGGTGAGCCCCGGTTCACCGGTGCCGGCGGCGACGTCGAGGACGTTCGAGTCCTCGCGCAGGTTGGCGTGCCGGATCATCGCCTCGCCGAAAGGGGCAAGCCAGCCGAGGACCATCGCGTCCCACTTCTTCCAGCCCGCGGAGAACCGGTCCCATGTTTCGCGCTGCTGGTCCCGGATCTGGTCGAGGTTCGATGACATGCGTGTTTCCGTGTTCATGGTA
>MFTB01000027.1 GCA_001785195.1 Candidatus Muproteobacteria bacterium RIFCSPHIGHO2_12_FULL_60_33 | reverse complement strand
GCGCAGATCTTCGATGGCGCCCAGATTTTCCGCGCGGACCAGCAGACTGTTGGTGCGCAGATCGGGCAAGATGGTCACACGATCGGCTTCGCCACCGGCGGCCTGGGCGGGGGTGGGGATTCCGGGAGTCTGAGAAACATTGGGGTAAAGCCGGACGACCATGTCGGCGATGTCCAGCGCCGAGGCATGCTTCAAGGCGATGATGGCCAGTTCCGCGCCGCCGCGCTGGTCGATAATCTCGACGATGCGCAACAGATTGCGAATGTTGTCGGCATAGTCCGTGACAATCAAGGTGTTGGACGGAGGGTACACGGAAATCTGGCTGGTCGGTGCCATCAACGGACGCAGCAGCGGAACCAGTTGCGCGGCGGAGCTGTGCTGGACCGTGACGACATGCGTGATGGTCTGCTCGCCGGGGCGCGGCATCACGCCGCTGCTGACATCGGCATTCTGTTTGGCGTCCCCCAGCGGGACCAGCTTGATGAAGCCGCTGGCGCTGTCAACGGCGGTATAGCCCTGTGCCTTCAATGACGCGAGAAATATCTGGTAAATGGCGTTCTTGGAAACCGGCTGGGTGGAGATGATGGTCAGTTTTCCCTTGACGCGCGGGTCCAGCAGGAAATTCTTGCCCGTGATCTGGGATACTGTCTTGACCACTGCCTGAATATCCGCTTCCTGGAAATTGAACATCATTTCTCCCGGCCGCAGCGCCGGTCCGGCGGGCGCCGTGGCCGCCGATGGCCGTGAAGGCGGCATGGGTGCAACGGGTTGTGGCGCCGGCGTGGCCCTTCTCACGGTTGGAGGTGGCGCGGGCTGCTGGCTCCCGGGAGGCACAGGGGGCGGAACCGCCGTCACCGGCGGTTCGTCCTGCCCGGTTTCCTCTCCTTGTTGTTGTGCATGCAATGCAAGCGGTGCTGTCAGCAGAGCGCCGACCAATAAGCTGCCCAGACTTGCTGCCAGTAAATGACGGGGAATAATCATCCTGAATCCAATAATTTTATTGATGTAATACGACATTCGGAGGCCGCTCTAGTTTTGTCCAAACTGATAATAAAGTGCCTCGCTTCTGCCGCCGCGCGTGACCTCCATTTGCACCGAACTGATGCTGGACATTTGCTGATAAAGCCGTATCGCATCTTCCGCCGTGTTAATCGGCTGTCCGTTGACGGACTTGATGACATCACCCGCGCGCAGCCCCAGTTTTTCGTAGAGACTGCCCGGCTGAGTCTGCCGCACCAGAAATCCGCCGCCGCTGGAAGGAATCAATGTTGCCTGCTTCAGGAACTCCGGCGTGCGCATCTGGGCGGCCAGCTGGTCGCGCGCCACCATATAATGATTCATCCCCGTTTCCCGTACGATGTCGGTGGAAATGCTGGCAGTCCTGTTGCCAGCGGGCGTGGCCATATCCTGCGGTGGTTGCGAATTATCCGCGCCCTCGAGCAACAGGCTTTCGAGCGCAGCATTGTGCTGGATCACGACCCGGTCCGAATAAACCGCCTGCAATACGGCGCCACCCGTGACGGTCTGGCCGACCGCAAAGGGTTCTTGCGACTGGCCGTTGACGGAGATCAACGCGTAACCACCGGTACCCGAGGCGATCACCCCGGTCAGAACCAGATTCAGGCTGCTGATGGGGAGATTGTCCAGACGCCGGCCGGTCAATTCTTGGCTGACCTGGCCGAACAGATGGGCCGCCAGCAGGGGTTGCAATGAGAAAGTATTGGCTGGCGCCGGAGCCGGAGGCGGCGCGACCACCAGCGGCGGCAGCGGCGATTTGACCAGCAGCCATGTCCATTGGGCCAGGCTGGCCGTGAGCAATAACAGCATCCCGCCATTGAGAACTCCCGGGAGCCACTGCCTGACACGGGGATTTGCGATGACCTCGGTAATGCTCATTTATTGAGTTTCAGCCGCTTGCACGGCAGTTTATATGTGCCTGATGAACATTATATCCGGACATCCGGAAAAGCCTAACTTAATAAGCCCTTGAGTCCTTAATGGCGCTGGTTTTTTCCGCTTCCCTGACCCTTGGATTTACGGTCAAATACCGGCCGTGAGCCGGCCTTTCGTTCATCTCAGAGTCCATACCGAGTTTTCCCTGGCGGATGGCATCGTCCGCACGGACGATCTGGTAAAAACCGCCGTCCGTCATGGCATGCCGGCCGTGGCCGTGACGGACTTGGCCAACCTTTTCGGGGCGGTCAAGTTTTACCAGGCCGCGTGCGCCGCTGGAGTGAAACCCATCGTGGGGGCGGATGTCTGGCTGGAGAATCCCGCCGACCCGCACAAACCGCATCGTCTGGTGTTGCTCTGCCAGAATACCGACGGTTATCGCCGGCTCTGTCGTTTGCTGACGCGCGCCTACGTGGACGGCCAGCATTCCGGCCGGCCTTGCCTCGGCAAATCCTGGTTTGAGACGCCGATGTCAGGGCTGATGGCGCTATCGGGCGCGATCGAGGGCGAAATCGGCCAGATGTTGTTGTCCGGCAACGCGACGCAGGCTTCGGTGCTGGCGCGCGTTTATCAGCAGTGGTTCCCCGGCGGTTTTTATCTGGAGCTGCAGCGTACCGGCCAGGCGTTTCAGGAAGATTACAATCATGCCGCCGTGGACCTCGCGCGCCGCTTGTCCCTGCCGGTGGTGGCGACGAATCATGTGGTGTTCCTGCAGCCGGATGATTTCGATGCGCACGAGGTGCGGGTCTGCATCCAGGACGGCCGCGTGCTGACCGACACCCGCCGGCCGCGGCGCTACACGACACAGCAATATTTCCGAAGCAGCGAGGAGATGGCCGATCTGTTCCAGGACATCCCCGAGGCGATCGAGAACACGGTTGAAATCGCGCGTCGCTGCAATCTGCGTCTTGAGTTTGGAAAATATTACCTGCCGGCCTACCCGGTGCCGGAGGGAATGACGATCGATGCCCTGCTGCGCCGGCAATCGCAACAAGGCCTGGAAGCACGATGGCAGTCGATGCCGGAGGATAAACGCGAAGCCAGTCGCGCCGTTTATTCCGCGCGTCTGGAACTGGAGCTGTCCACCATCACCAAGATGGGTTTTTCCGGGTACTTCCTGATCGTGGCGGATTTCATTCAATGGGCCAAGCACAACGGCATCCCGGTCGGGCCGGGCCGCGGCAGCGGCGCCGGGTCGCTGGTGGCCTGGTGTCTCGGCATCACCGAGCTCGATCCCATCCAATACGACCTGCTGTTCGAGCGTTTCCTCAATCCCGAACGCGTCTCGCTGCCGGACTTCGACGTCGACTTCTGCATGGAGCGGCGCGACGAGGTTATCGAATACGTCACCCAACGCTACGGCCCGGACCGGGTGGCGCAGATCATCACGCACGGCACCATGGCGGCCAAGGCGGTGGTGCGCGACGTCGGACGGGTCATGGACCACCCTTACGGTTACGTGGACAAGCTGGCAAAACTCATCCCCTTCGAAATCGGCATGACCCTCGAGCGCGCGCTCGAGATCGAGCCACAACTGGCGGAACGTTATAAAAAAGAGGAGGACGTGCGCGACCTGCTCGACACGGCGCGCACGCTGGAAGGGCTGGCGCGCAGCGCCGGCAAGCACGCCGGAGGCGTGGTGATCGCCCCCGGCCCGCTGACCGATTTCATGCCGCTGTACTGCGAGCAGGGCGGCAAGCAGACGGTGACCGGGCTCGACATGGAGGACGTCGAGAAGCTCGGCCTGGTCAAATTCGATTTTCTCGGCCTGCGCACGCTCACGATCATCGACAAGGCGGTCAAGACCATCAACATCGAGCGCGCGAAAAAAGGCGAACCGCCGGTCGTGATCGAGCAGCTGCCGATCGACGATCCGGCGACGTTTGCGCTGCTCAAATCCTGCCGCACCACCGCTCTGTTCCAGCTGGAATCGCGCGGCATGAAGGACCTCATTCAGCGCCTGCAACCGGACAATTTCGAGGAGATCGTGGCCTTGGTGGCGCTGTTCCGCCCGGGGCCGTTGCAGTCCGGGATGGTGGACGACTTCATCAATCGCAAGCACAAGCGCACGGCCATCAAGTACCTGCACCCGATTCTTGAGCCGATCCTGAAGCCCACCTACGGGGTGATCCTGTATCAGGAACAGGTCATGCAGATCGCCCAGGTGCTTTCGGGCTACACGCTCGGCGGCGCCGACCTGTTGCGGCGCGCCATGGGCAAGAAAAAACCGGAAGAGATGGCCATGCAGCGCGAGGGCTTCGTTCAGGGCGCGGTGGCGCGTGGCGTGAGCGACAAGCTGGCCACGCATATTTTCGATGTCATCGAGAAATTCGCCGGTTATGGATTTAACCGCTCACACTCCGCCGCGTATGCGCTGATCGCCTACCAGACGGCCTGGCTCAAGGCGCATTACCCGGCGGCGTTCATGGCGTCGGTGCTTTCGTCGGACATGGACAAGACCGACAAGGTGGTGACCATGATCGCCGAATGCCGTGACATGCGGCTCAACCTGCGTCCGCCTGATATCAATTATTGCGCGTATCACTTTGTGCCGGTGGATCAAGAGACGATTCTTTATGGCCTCGGCGCGATCAAGGGCCTGGGTGAGGCCGCCATCGATGCGATCTTGCAAGAACGTAACCGCGAAGGACTTTTCAAAGACCTTTTTGATTTTTGCCAGCGCATCGACCTGCGCAAGGTCAACCGGCGTGTGCTCGAATCGCTCATCCGCGCCGGCGCGCTCGATGGCCTCGGCACGCACCGGGCCGCGTTGATGGCCTCGCTCAATGCCGCGCTGGCCGCGGCCGATCAGCACAGCCGCAACCGCGAGGCCGGACAGGTGGATATTTTCGGCGCCACCGCGGCATCCACGGAGGCTCATGTTTACGAAAATGTGGCTGAATGGAGCGAGGAGCAGCGTCTTGAGGGCGAAAAGGAAACGCTGGGCCTGTATCTTACCGGGCACCCGATCGCGCGTTATGCCGAGGAACTCAAGCACATCACCGACGCCACGATCGCCGAGCTTAAGCCATCCACGGACAGCACCGTGGTGGTGGCCGGTCTCGTGGTGATTCAGCGCACGATGCAGACCCGCCGCGGCGATCGCATGGCCTTCGTGACACTCGACGATCGTACCGGGCGCCTGGAGCTCGCGGTGTTTTCCGATTTGTATGCGCAGAGCCGGGACCTGCTGGCCAAGGACACCTTGCTGGTGGTGGAGGGACAGGTCAGCGTGGATGAATACACCGGCGGATTCAAAATGTCGGCCGAGAAGCTCTATAATATCGATCAGGCCCGGGCCGCCTTCAGCGCACGGCTGGTGATCGACGTGAATGCCAATGAGGCGGGCAACGGTTTCGTCGAGGAACTGAAGGAAATTCTCAGCCCCGCGGCGCAAGGCAAGTGCCCGGTGTATCTGCACTATCAGGGCACCCAGGCGGAGGCCGAGATCGTGTTGGGCGATGCATGGAGAATCAGTCCGACTGACACGCTGCTGGAGCGCCTTGGGCGCCTGGCGGGAGAGCGCAACGTGCACCTTATCTATCGCTGAATAATATTGTCTAAACGCAGATAAACGCAGATGGACGCGAATAAAAGCAAATACCCAAATACGAAAAATTCTGTTCATCCGCGTTCATCTGCGCTTCGGAATTAATATATGGATCAAAACTATCTCGACTTCGAGCAGTCCATCGCCGATCTGGAAGCCAAGATCGAGGCCTTGCGTTACGCCGACAAGGGCGGCGCCATCAATATCAACGACGAAATCAACAAGCTCAGCGCCAAGAGCCGCAAGCTGACCGAATCCATTTTTCATGCGCTGACGCCCTGGCAGATCTCGCAACTGGCGCGTCATCCGCTGCGTCCGTACACGCTCGATTACATGAATCGCGCCTTCGCCGACTTCGAGGAACTCCACGGCGATCGCGCCTTCGCCGATGACCCGGCCATCGTCGGCGGGCTGGCGCGGCTCGATGGGCGCCCGGTGGTGGTGATCGGACATCAGAAAGGGCGCGATACGCGCGAGAAGGTGCGGCGCAATTTCGGCATGCCGCGTCCGGAAGGCTATCGCAAGGCGCTGCGGCTGATGCGTATCGCGGAGCGTTTCCATTTACCACTGATCACGCTGATTGACACACCCGGCGCTTACCCGGGTGTGGGCGCGGAAGAGCGCGGCCAGAGCGAGGCCATCGCGCGCAATCTCTATGAAATGGCGCGGCTGCATACCCCCATCGTGAGCGTCGTCATCGGCGAGGGCGGATCGGGCGGGGCGCTCGCCATCGGCGTGTGCGACAAGTTGCTAATGTTGCAGTATTCGACTTATTCCGTCATTTCGCCCGAAGGCTGCGCCTCGATTCTGTGGCGCTCCGCCGACAAGGCCGCAGAGGCGGCGCAGGCCATGGGCATCACCGCCGAGAGCCTGGCCCGCCAGGGCCTGGTGGATGAAATCGTGCCGGAGCCGCTGGGCGGCGCGCATCGCGACATGGATGAGATAGCCAAGACCTTGAAATCATATCTGATCGCTGCTCTCAATAACCTGAGTTCGGTCCCACTCGAACGTCTGTTGGAAACTCGCTACGATCGTTTGATGCATTACGGCGAGTTTGAAGAACATTAGGGAAATTCTGATTTATATGATTACTCAACGCAAAGGCGCCAAGGCGCAGAGAAAACCAATATTACGTCAAGACGAGCGCAGCAGGGCTTCATTAAGGATAACAAACACAAAAAACCTCTGCGTCTCCGCGTCTCTGCGTTAAAAACTCATTTAATCAGACCTTTCTTAGATAACGTGTTTTCTCCCTCGGCATTGGCGGATGTCCTGCACCGCCTGGGTCTTTCCTCCGCCACACCGCTGACAGTCGCCTTCAGCGGCGGCCTTGATTCCTGCGTCCTCCTGCATGCGCTTTGCCAGCTGCGCGAATCGCTGGATTTGCCATTGCAAGCGGTACATGTGGATCACGGGCTGCATCCTGAATCTTCCGGTTGGGCGCGGCGCGCACAGCAAACCTGCGATCGTCTGAAAATTCCCTGCACGGTGGAACGCGTGCAGGTCACGCGGATCCGCGAGCATGGTCTGGAGGACGCCGCGCGGCGCGCGCGCTATGCCTGTCTGGCGCGGCATGTCGCACAAGGCGAGGTTTTGCTCACGGCCCATCAAGCGGACGATCAGGCCGAGACCGTATTATTGCAACTGCTGCGCGGGGCCGGTGTGCACGGCCTGGCGGCCATGCCGGCCATGGCGGCGTTTCACAAAGGCCGGCTGGCGCGACCCCTCCTGGAATTCACCCGCGAACAACTGGCGGCCTATGCCAGGCAGGAAAACCTGCAATGGATTGACGACACCAGCAACGCTGACTTGCGGCTTTCACGGAATTATCTGCGTCATCGGATTTTTCCCTTGCTGGAAGCGCATTGGCCCGAGGCGTCACGCCGAATCGCGCGTTCGGCGGGTATGGCGGCGGAGGCGGCGGAGTTGCTGGACGATCTTGCAGAATCCGACTGGAGCAGTTGTCGTGGCGTGGAGGAGACAAGATTATCGGTAGTGGCGTTGCGGGGGCTGCCTCCGCCGAGGCAACGCAATCTCGTCCGCTATTGGCTGCGCCAGCAGGGTTTTCAGGCGCCAACCGCCATGCATCTCGACCAGGTGCTGGCACAGGTTGCGAGGGACCCGCGCTCGAACCGGGCCGTGATTCGCTGGCCGGGAACCGAAGTGTGCCGCTATCGCGATGAACTCATCGCGCTAAGGCCATGCGCCGAAACGGATTCCGGCTGGAGAATGCACTGGAATCTGACGGATCCTCTGGAAATCCCGGGCGTGGGATTTTTACGCGCCGAGAAATCACAGGGTGATGGCCTGTCGTGTGAGCGCATTGGCCAGTCTCCCATTATTGTCGGATTGCGCCAGGGCGGGGAAGTCTGCCGCCTGCCCGGCCGCGTGCATCATCGCAAACTCAAGAAACTGTTGCAGGAAGCCGGCATCCCGCCGTGGGAGCGCAAGCGCCTGCCGCTGGTGTACGTCAATGGCGAGCTCGCCGCCATCGGCGATCGCTGGGTCTGCGAACCGTACGCGGCGCGCGCGAACGAACCGGGATGGAAACTGCGGCTGGAGCCGGCATAGCAAATTCGCAGGCCGGAATAAAACCAAAGAATTGAATTGACAGGATTCACAGGATTAACAAGATTTTTAGAGGTACCATCAAAAAGTGTGTAAATGAAAAAGGCGGCGTATCCTTTGAAATTCATTCAACCAGCAACCGCTCCAGTTAGCGCTGGAGC
>MFTB01000026.1 GCA_001785195.1 Candidatus Muproteobacteria bacterium RIFCSPHIGHO2_12_FULL_60_33 | reverse complement strand
TGCGCACGGAAGAGGCGTTGGGCGTGATCGATCAGCTCGCCGAGACGGCGCCCGGCGCGATGCTGATCCTCACCGGCGGCGAGCCGTTGTTGCGTCGCGATCTGGTTGATCTGGTGCGCGCCGCTTCACGCAATGGCCTGATGCCGGTCGTCGGCACCAACGGCACGCTCTTGAGCGCTGAACGGGCACGGATGCTGAAGGACGCTGGCGTCGCCGGTGTCGGCATCAGTCTCGACTCGGCGAATCCCGGGTTTCACGATCGTTTGCGCGGCGTGGCCGGCGCCTGGCAGCGCACGGTCGAGGGCATCGAGGCGGCGCGCGACGCCGGACTGGCGATTTTGATGCAGACAACGCTGTTCGAGGAAAACCGGCACGAGCTTCCGGCCATGACCGACATCGCCGAGCGCTTCGGGGCGATGGCCTTCAATCTGTTTTTTCTGGTATGCACCGGTCGCGGCGTGACCCAGACCGACCTTTCCGCGGAAACCTACGAGGAGACACTGCGAGAGATAGACCGGTTGCAGCGGGAACGACCGTCGCTGAAGATTCGCGCCCGCTGCGCGCCCTATATGAGGCGCATCGAAGGGCTGCGCGCCGGCGAGTCGCGCGACGGCTATGCCGAATGGTCGAGCGCCTGTCTCGCCGGACGCAGGTATTTCCGCATCACGCCGCAGGGATACGTCACGCCCTGTCCGTATATTCCCGCCGTGGCAGGGTCGCTGCGCATGCAGACGCTGAATGAAATCTGGCAGCGCAGCCCGTTGTTCGCGCGCCTGCGCGACGAGTTGCCCGGCGGCAAGTGCGGAGCATGCGATTACCGCCTGAGCTGCGGCGGTTGCCGGGCGCGCGCCCATGCGGCCGGCGGCGACATCATGGCCGAGGACCCGAAGTGTTCTTATACACCGCCTGCCGGCGCTGAACCGGAAACACGGATCGAGGCGGTGACGCCGCCGATTGCGTGGACACCCGAGGCGCGGGATCGGCTGACACGTATCCCGGCCTTTCTGCGCGAGCGGATACGGGCGCGTCTCGAAGAGCGCGCGCGGGCGCAGGGGTTGAGCGAAATCAACGCCGAATTCATGGCCGCCCACCGGCCCGGATTCCTGACCGGAACGCTGCACCATGCTGGTGCGGTCATCGCGGACGAGCAGATACAAGACAAATGAAAGGACATCGGTGATCTCCCGGTCTTATTTGTGTATCCGCACCGAGGGAGGGTCCGCGTTTCCTCAGCTCTGTGAGGAGCGCATGGCCGGTTGCCATGCGGGAACCACGAAACCGTAACTCATCATCTAATTTTTTAAAGAGGAATGACATGACTTTCAGGAATTGGGCGGAGGGACAGTCGCCATCCCGATATCTTCTCTCGGCGGGTGAACAGCTATATGTTGAACCACCGGGACATCGGGAGCATCAAGAATTCAAAATTTCCTTTTTTGCCTTTCCCGGTGCCTTGGTGATTTAAGGCGCCTGTTCCTGCGGCGGCAGGTGCACGAGGTTGCGCAGCGCCTGCACGTCGCGCACCATGATGTGATTGCCCTGCACTTCGATCAATCCGCCCTGGCGCAGTTTCGCCAGGATGCGCGACAGCGTCTCCGGCTGGATCGCCAAGCGCGAGGCGATGACGCCCTTGGGCGTGGTGAGCTGCACGTCGGGCGCGGTCTTCACGTCGCGCGGGATCTCCTCGAGCAGATACGCCACCAGCCGATAGGTCGCGTTCTGCAACGTGAGGCTTTCGATCTGGTTGACCAGCATGTGCAGCCGCCGGCTCATGGAGCCCAGCAGGCCGAAGGTGGCGTCGCTCGACTCGCGCAGGAGATCGAGAAAAACCTTCTGCTCAAAGGCGTAGAGCCGGCTTGAGTTGATGGCTTCGGCATTGACCGGGTAACGCCCCTGGGTTCCCATGAACATGACCGCCTCGGCGAAGGTTTCGCCCGGGCGCATGATCTCGATGATTTTTTCGTCGCCCTCCGGAGACAGGCGGAAGAGTTTGACCAGTCCTTCGCGCAGGAAATAAAACCGCTCCGCCGCTTGCCCCTGCCGAAACAGCGCCTTGCCGGGATCGAGATGGATATCCAGCATGCCGTTGACGAGCGATTGCAGGTGCGGCTCGGACATGTCGGCGAACAGGTAGGCGCGGCGCAGCTCGCGCGCGGTGTCGGGCGATCGGTTCATGCCGTAATCATAACCTCAGTGAAGCCCGGTTGACCAAGGTCAATGCCTTCGGCGGCACGCCGTTTCAGAGTGGCGAACGTCTCAAGGCCCGTGTGTCGTGTTTTCAGCATCGTTGCGGCGGCCAACCCAGGGGAGGCAAGTAGAGGAATGAAAGTCCAGTTACTGGTTTCCGAATCGTGTGTCCCGTGCGACCAGGCCGAGAAGGTCTGGCGCAGCGTGGCGGCCGAGCGCGAACTGGACTTTTCCGTCGTGGATCTGGCTACGTCCGAGGGCAAGGCCCTGGCCGAGCGCCTGCGGCTCAAGACCATCCCGGCGCTCGTGATCGACGGCGTGCTGATCGCGATCGGCGTGCAAAGCCCCGACGAAGCGCGCGCGCTCGTGACGCGCCCCCCTCGGCGAAAGCACCCCTGAGCT
The DNA here is from genome assembly GCA_001785195.1 of Candidatus Muproteobacteria bacterium RIFCSPHIGHO2_12_FULL_60_33. Lineage (GTDB taxonomy): Bacteria > Pseudomonadota > Gammaproteobacteria > Acidiferrobacterales > Sulfurifustaceae > Sulfuricaulis. The sequence continues at coordinate 6,533 of MFTB01000026.1, read as the reverse complement.
TCGACGAACATAGTGCCTTGCCGCGCTCTAGGCTTGGGGCGCGAAATACGCTAACGTTTTGCCTTATGACAAGACGAACGCAGCGAAGCGGAGTAGGGCGACCTGTTATGACAAGACGAACGGAGCGCAGCGGAGTAGGGCGACCTGTTATGACAAGACGAACGGAGCGCAGCGGAGTAGGGCTTCCGATATGCTGACGCTCGATGAAGCCCGTGCCGCCATTCGCGCGGAAGTAACCCCGGCCGCCACGACGCAGACGGTGCCGTTGTCGCAGGCGCATGGCCGTTTCACCGCGCAGGAACTGCGCGCGCTGGTGGACAACCCGGCGTTCGACAATTCCGCGATGGACGGTTATGCCGTGCGCGCCGCCGAGCTGGTGGCCGCCGGTTTCGCGTTGCCGCTGCGCGGCGAGTGCCGCTGCGGCGATGCGCCCGGACGACTGGCCGCCGGAACGACCATGCGCATTTTCACCGGCGCGCCGATGCCCGAGGGCGCCGACACCGTCGTGATCCAGGAAGACGTCAAGCTCGAAGGCGACACGGTGATCTTTCCCCAAACCGCGCAGCCGGGCAGCCATATCCGCCGTCGTGGCGAGGATTTCCGCCAGGGTGACGTGTTGTACCAACCTGGGCGAAGGCTTTCGGCTTACGATCTGGCGCTGTTGTCCGCCGCCGGCGTGGCGCAAATCCCGGTTTACGTTCCGGCGCGTGTGCTGGTGGTCGCCACCGGCGATGAGCTGGTCGCGCCCGGCACTCCGCTGCGGCCCGGCCAGATATACGAATCCAATCGCCTGGCGACATTATTATTGTTGCGCGAACTCGGCGTGGACGCGGTGGATGGCGGCACGGTGCGCGACGAGCCCGCGGCGCTGCGCGAACTGTTGAAGTCGTCCGTGAATTTCGACTTTGTCATCACCAGCGGCGGCGCTTCGGTCGGCGATCACGATCTCGTGAAGCAGGTATTCGCCGAGATCGGTCAAATCAAATTCTGGAAAGTGAAAATCAAACCGGGCAAGCCCATCGCCTTCGGACGCGTGGGCAATCGCACGCATTTCTTCGCATTGCCCGGCAATCCGGTTTCGAGCCTTGTGACGTTCAAGCTGTTTGTCGAGCCCGCGCTCATTGCCTGGTACCATGGCGTCCCGCATCTCCCCGAACTCACGGCCACGGCGACGAATGATTTCCGCCGTCATCCCGGGCGCACCGAGTTACTGCGCGCGCGGCTTTTTACCGAAAACGGAAAACTCATGGCCACCGCGCTGCGCGGTCAGGGTTCGCACATGCTCAAGCCGTTCCGCGAAACCAACGGCTTCATCCGCGTGGCCGAAGAAAGCGCCGGCTTCAAGCAGGGCGGGACGGTGACGGTGGTTCCGTTGAACACGGATTTCTGATTGTGGCGCGCCATGAGAGCCATCAAAGCACAAGACATTACCGGCGTGATTCTCGCCGGCGGCCGCGGCCACCGTATGGGTGGAGTGGACAAGGGCCTCGTGCCGCTGCACGGAAGGCCGCTCGTTGAATATGTAATGGATGCGCTGCGCCCGCAGGTCGGTCGCCTGATCATCAGCGCCAACCGTAACCGGGATATTTACGCGTCCTACGGGTTTCCCGTCATTGCCGACGATGCGGCGGGTGATTACGAAGGACCGTTGGCAGGAATGCTGAGCGCGCTGCGCGCCGTTGATACTCCATATATCCTTTTCGCGCCTTGCGACACGCCCCGGCTGCCCCCTGATCTGGTCAGGCGACTGGCGGCGGAAAGTTCAAATGCCAGCGTCGTTGCCTGCGAAGGGCGCATGCAGCCCGTTGTCGCGCTTCTGCATGCCCGGCTTGCCTCCAGTTTGCAGGAATATTTCGAGGAAGGGGGGCGTGGAACCGGCGAGTGGTTGCGTCGGCTGGGCGCCGCGCTGGTCGATTTTTCCGACGAAGCGGAGACATTCGAGAACATCAATACGCCGGAGCAATTGCAACACTTCCAGATGAAGGCGCCCCTGAAGACCTGAACTTCAAGCGGGTTTTTTCCCGGTGAATATCGCGCGTATCAGGTTTTCCCGGTGCACCAGGCTGCCGATCAGCACGCCAGTGATGTGCAGTCCGACCAGCAGCAGTGTCAGGTCGGTGAAGAACTCATGCAGTTCTTCCCCAAATTCCTCGCCGTTCTTCCCGCTTCCATCTTTCTCATCGTCATCCGCCACGGCGCGCGTGATGAATTCAGGTCCAATGCCGGCCACGCGAGCCGAGACGGAGGCGAACGGCCCGCTACCTTCCTCCGCCGCCTTCAGGACGATCCCGGTAAGACCGGTAGCGAGCAGCGCCACCAGCAGCGCCACGACCATTACACCGCCCAGGGGGTTGTGGCCGAGATAGCGTCTGGCCTTTCCCGCCAGCAGATCCCGGGTATAGCCCCAAATTGCCGCCGGAGAGTGGACAAAATCGCCGAAGCGCGCGTATCGTGTTCCCACGAAGCCCCAGATGATCCGGACAGCCACGAGGCCGACGACGACATAGCCCGAAAGTTCATGCCATCGGGAGTCATCGTCGCCGGTGAGCCAGGCGATGGCAAAGGCCGCCACCAGCGACCAGTGGAACAGGCGCACCAGTGGATCCCAGACCTTGATTTCTCTCTGGAAGACAGGCGATTCAGGTGAGTTCATGGCTGGCTCCTTAAATAAATACTGAAAACGGCGTGGCAAAAGGAATTGCAAAGGAGAACCGGATTCAATAGACGATCAATGACTGTGTTAGGCTTGAACAGGCATCGAAGCGGCCGCATTGAATGTATCAGCAGGGGGTATCGATCATGCCGGAACTTTCTGAAAAGCAACTGCAGAATTTCACGCAACGCCTGAGAGATCGGCGCGAGGAGTTGCGTGAGATTATCCATCGCGAGCTGGCCAGCTCAAGACAGGAGGATTACACCGAACTTGCCGGCATGGTGCACGACGCTGGAGATGAATCCTTTGCCGAGTTGTTGCGTGGCATCAATCTCACAACACGCGCCCGTGAGCTTGATGAAATCCGCGACGTAGAAGCAGCACTCGAGCGCATCAAAAACGGGATCTACGGCACCTGTGTCGATTGCAACGACAAAATCGCCCTCGAACGGCTCGATGCCTATCCGACGGCAAAGCGTTGTATCAACTGCCAGAGCCGGCACGAAAACCGTCGCGGTGGGCGCGACGCTACACCCAGCCTGTAAGCCAATCACCGCTGTTTATCCTCCCGCGACTGTTTCCGCCGGGCGTATCCAGCGCGCGCCGGCCATGCATCAGATGGCGGCGGTGAGCGAGCGCCCGGTCAGCAGGACTTCCAGCAGCTCATGGACCTTGCGTATCTCCGCGCCGAAGGGCAGCGATTCCGAGCCGCGGAAGAACAATCCCTGCTGAATATTGCCGCGCTGCGCCGCGGCGAGCTGCGTTTCGATGCAGAACTGGCCGGCGTGGGGATTGCCGTCCTTGAAGCCGCAATGCGCCAGGCACTCGAGCTGGCTCGGACACTGGGCGCTGGCGGGACTGGCTTTGGCCCGCAATTTGCTTTCCTTCGCCAGATAGTTTTTCAGCCACGGGGTGAGCACCGCGCGCGCCGGCAGCCCGGCGGCGCTCATGAAGGTGACGATGTCCTCTGGTCCGGCCTCGGCCAGCACTTTTTTGAAGTTGGGATGCGCGTCGCATTCCTCGGTGACGGCAAACGGCGTGCCGATCTGGGCACCGGCGGCGCCGATGTCAAAAAGCTCCCTGATCTTCTGGAACGAATTGATGCCACCCGCCGGTATCAAGGGAATGCCGCCAATAGCGAGACCCAGCTCCTGAAACACGCGCCGGATTTCCACCAGGACCCATGCGAAATCGAATTTTGGATCGTTGACCTCTTCCATACGCGTCGCGCCCAGGTGCCCGCCGGCGTAGCGCGGGTGTTCGATGACGATGGCGTCCGGGAGTCGTCCCTTGCGCATCCATTTCTTCAGTACCGCGCGCACGCCGCGCTCTTCCGAAAGAATCGGAATGAGCGCCACGTTTTTGAATTTTTCCGTGAGGTCAGGCAGATCGAACGGCAGCCCCGCGCCCGAGACGATCGCGTTGGCCCCGCTCTTGCACGCCTGCACCACGAGCTCGGCGTAGTTCGACAGCGCGCGCATGACGTTTACCGCGACGAATCCGTCCGGCGCGATCTCGCGCGCGGCGCGGATCTCGCGATCCAGCGCCTCGACGTTGGCGGCGCTGTGTTCTTTCGGGTCGTGGCATTTGCGCAGGCGCTGCATGATGTCCGGGTACAGGCGCCGCAAGTCGACGCTGGCGATGGTGCCGATGGCGCCTTCCTTGGCCACCGCGCCGGCGAGCCGATGGCCGGAAATACCCACACCCATGCCTCCCTGAATGACGGGCAGCAGTTCACGGCCGCGGATCGTGAGCAGGGGAAGCGGGGTGCGGATCATGGAGAAATGGGCCTCAATGAAAAACAAACTAACCTATTTCCGGGAAAATAGGGTTGACGCAGGTCAAGCTATTGAACGACAGCGCGGCAAACCGTCAGGCAACGAAAGGCAATACCTGACGGGTAAGCGCCACCAGAACGATATAAAGGAATATGGCGACCGCGCCCAGCCAGGCAGCGATGCGGATTTTCCGGGTCCGGCCGTATTTGAGGCCGACGGTGCCGAGCGCGATGTAGGCGATCAGCGCGAGTACTTTCGCGGTAAGCCAGCCGTGCACGAACGGATATTGTTGTATCCGCACCGTCAGCAGAACCGCCGAGCCCAGCAAAACCGTGTCGATGACATGCGGCGCGACCTTCACCCATTTTTTCCGGAGCCAGGGCGACTCGCGCATCATCCACACACCACGCAACAGATAGCCGGAAATTGACAGCACCGCGCAGATGACATGTACATGCTTCAGCAGCAATATCATGTTTCCCGCTCTATGCCGGTGATTATCCGGGTTGTCTGTCAATACGCGGCCGCAGGTACATCGGCGCGTAAAGCCGTCCCCACAGCAGGAATGACAGCAGCCAGGCAGCCGCGGCCAGGGCGTTCAGGATTCCTCCGACGGTACCGGGCAGGAATTCAGCGACGATCCGCAGCACCGCCGCGATGTTGACGCCGAACAGCACGCGCCAGGTCAGATCGTTGGCCTCCAGCGCGCGTCCTGAATGCCCGAGCGTGACGCGCGAGGCCATGGCCACCACCATGCCGGTGAAGAAGCCGATGCCGAGCGCGTGCAGCGGCGCGCGCCCAAGGTAGTCCGTGCCGGTGACGAGCAGTGCAAGGCTTTGCACGGCATAGAGCGCCATGGCGATGCCGAGCCACAGGAAGGCGATGTGCAGCATGGCCAGCAGGCGCGCGTGGAAGCTGCGACGGAACTGCCAGACCCACGAGAGGTGCAGCGCTGCTATTGCCAGCGGCGCATCCACGAGAAAGCGCCACGCGGACAGATCGGCGATCTCGAATGCCGCGTGCCCGATGGCGCAGGCGACCATCAGCGGCGGGCCCCAGGCGGGACGCACCATGATGTAATTGATGAGCACGCTCTGGCTGAAGAACGGAATCATGCGATGCGCCACCAGAAACACCACCGGCATCATAAACAGCCACAGGCCGATCTCGCGCGCCAGCAGAAACGCCAGCGGTGCCTGGCTCACGATACCTGCAAGAAAGCACGCGATGCCGAGCATGCCGGCAGCCAGCGCCAGGTTGAGCAGACGTTCGTGCGGTCCGCGTTTGGGCGCTTGGCGGAAGACTATGAATAAGGAGTAGAGCGCCACCCCCCATCCCATCAGTTGCAGGACAAGTGACAGCGCCACAAGAAAGTGAGAAATGAACAGACCCGCGTAAAACAAAACCATCCCCGTCACGAGAAAAACGAAAACGGCGACGTATCGCGAGGCCGCCATGACCGGACCGCCCATCCAGCGCGGGTAAACCGTGAACAGGAAGCCGAAAATGAAATAGGGAAATACTCCAAACAGCATGAGAAACACATGCGCCCCGTTGGCGGATATAACCAGGGGCGGGGAGGCCCACAGCCCCGTGCGTCCGAGCAATTCCGCGAACCAGAACAGCATGACCAGTACGGCCTGAAACGCGCCGGGGAGGAACATCATGCGATGCGGCGCGGCGGTAAAAGTCCGCCAGCGGGTGGAAGTCAATTCGGATGGATTGCGGTCGATGGGCATGACGATGGATTCCCGACACGCTTCATAACAGCCTGGATGTTCCGCGTACTTGATGCGCGTCAAAAAAGAAAGGCGCGCCGACCGCGGCGCGTCAGGGCATGCGGACGCGCAGTGTATGCAGGACGTAAAGCGCGAGGCTGAACAGAACGAGCGCGCCGGCCTGATGCGCCGCCGCCAGCGGGACCGGCGTGACGTGCACCAGCGTGGCGATGCCGAGCGTGACTTGCACCGCGAGCCAGCCGAGCAGCAGGTGCGCCGCCCGCCGCGCGTGACCCGGAAACCCCGCGCGCATCACCTGCCACCAGAAAAGCGGGATCACGAGACAGAGCAGGTACGCGAGCAGACGATGGTTGAACTGCACCG
>MFTB01000025.1 GCA_001785195.1 Candidatus Muproteobacteria bacterium RIFCSPHIGHO2_12_FULL_60_33 | reverse complement strand
CTATTTCCTCACGCCCTATCCCGGGACCCCGATCTACAACATGGCGGTGCAGAACGCCTGGATAGACCCCAAGCTGGTCGCCGACGAGCGCTTCACGCACCGGCAGGCTGCCGTGCCGATCATGGCGATCGAGCATTCTCCCGAGAAGCTCGCCGCGATACGCCGGCGGTTCCAGAACCGCTTCTTCGTGCACAATTATCTGCGCTGGCGCAACCTGCGGTTTTACGGTTCGCTGCTGTGGGCGCTGCTCGGCAGCCCGCGCGACGCCATCCGCGCCGTCGGCGGTTTTTTCAGGACCCTGCGCCTCGACGATTTCGTGGAGGCGGTGTTCGAGCTGCACCAGCGGCGCGCACGCGAGCGCCTGGGGCGCTGAATGTCGTTCGCATCCTTCCTGCAAAGCGCGTTTCTGGCCGCCTATTTCCTGGCCCTTGGCCTGCTCTGTCTCTACGGACTGCACCGTTATCACCTTGTATTTCTGCGCAACAAATACCGGGATCGCCCGCCCCCGACCACGGCGGTCCACGACTGGCCGACGGTCACTGTTCAGCTGCCCATTTATAACGAGCGCTACGTCGCCCCGCGGCTGCTCGAGGCGATCCGGCGGCTGAATTATCCGCGCGACCGTCTGGAGGTGCAGGTGCTGGACGATTCCACCGACGACACGCCCCGGTTGCTCGAGCCACTGATGGAACGCATGCGCGCGGAAGGCATGCGCGTGGTGCACCGGCGCCGAACGGACCGGTGCGGTTACAAGGCCGGCGCGCTGGCCGCGGGGCTGGCGCAGGCGCGCGGCGAATTCGTCGCGATCTTCGACGCCGATTTCTGCCCGCCGCCGGATTTCCTGCGGCGGATGCTGCCGTATTTCACGGAAGAAAACACCGGCATGGTCCAGGCCCGCTGGGGGTTTCTCAACGCCGATTACTCCTGGCTGACGCGGGCACAATCCGTTTTCCTGGACGCGCATTTTCTGATCGAGCATCTCGCGCGCCACCGTTCCGGGCGCTGCTTCAATTTCAACGGCACCGCCGGCGTGTGGCGCAAAAGCTGCCTGATGGATGCCGGCGGCTGGCAGGCCGACACGCTGACCGAGGACCTCGACATCAGCTACCGCGCGCAGTTGCGCGGGTGGCGTTTTGTATTCGCCACGGACGTGATCGCGCCGTCGGAACTGCCGGTGGAGATGACGTCGTTCCGGCAGCAGCAGCATCGCTGGGCCAAGGGTTCGATCCAGACCGCGCGCAAGCTGCTGGGCGAAATCCTCGCGAGCGCCTGGCCGTGGAAGGTCAAGATCGAAGCGTTCTTCCATCTCACCGGCAATGCCGCCATGCTGCTGCTCCTGTTTTTTTCCGTGGCGCTGCTGCCGTCCGTGCTGATCCGCCAGAGCCTCGGCTGGCAAATGGCGTCCTGGATCGAGCTGCCGTTGTTCGTGCTGGCGGCGCCTTCCGCCGCGTTCTTCTACGTCACGGCGCAGCGCGCCGCCGGCGCCGGCTGGTGGCGCGGCCTGCGGCGCGTCCCGTTGCTGATGGCGCTGGGAACGGGCATGGCGCTCAACAATGCCAAGGCGGTGCTGGAGGCGCTGCTCGGGCGCGATTCCGAATTCCGGCGCACGCCGAAGCACGGAATAGGGACCGGTCCGGATTCCCTGACGGGCAAGGTTTATCGCGGACGCCTGGACATCGTCACGGTGGGCGAGTTGGCGCTGGCAATTTATTTCCTCGGCGGCTTTGTCCTGGCCGTCGCGCAGCGGTCGTACGTCGCCGCGCCGTTTCTGCTCATCTTCTTTTCCGGCTATGCCTATGTGTCCCTGATCTCGCTGCGGCAGAACGCGGGCCGGTTTTGGCGCCTGCGCCGGCTGCAATGGAGCACGGATACGCCGGCATCGTGAAACGCGCCATGGCCCCGGCATCATCAAAAAAACAGGTTTGGCTATGCGGCCTGGCGCTGCAAATCCTGTTTGCGGCCATGCTGGCGCTCGGCGAGCTGAACCGCGCGGTACCGGCATTTTTGCTGCTGTATTTCCTGGCCTTCGCCGCCTATGCCTGGGCGGCGCGCCAAATCCTCGCGGACGCCGGGACATTCAAGGGGCCATCGACGCTCACGGTCATTCTGGGTTTCGCGCTGCTGTTCCGCGCCACGCTTTTCTTCAGCGCCCCGAGTCTTTCGGACGACATTTACCGCTATGTGTGGGACGGGATGCTGGTCAATCGCGGCATCAATCCTTATCAATATGCCCCGGGCGCGCCGGAGCTGAGTCCGCTGCGCGATGCGTTCTACGCCGGTATCAATCACAGGGACATCGGCACGCCCTACGGACCGGTGCTGATGGGCGTGTTCGCCGCGGCGCAGGCCGTCGCGCACTCGGTGTATGCGATGAAGATCCCGTTTCTGGTTTTCGATGGCCTGATCGTGCTGTTGTTGCTGCGCCTGCTCGACGTCGTGGGCAAACCGAGAAGCCACGTGTTGATCTACGCCTGGAATCCGCTCGCGGTGGTGGAGGTCGCCGGCAGCGGACATAACGACACCGCCGCCGTGTTGCTGCTGCTCGGCGCGATCTACCTGCTCATGCGCGGGCGCGGACGGTTTGGCGCGTTCGGGTTCGTCGCCGCCGTCGCCGCAAAATATTTTGCGTTGCTGTTCCTGCCCGCCATGTGGAAGCGCCTCGACCGGACCAAGTGGCTCATCCTGCCGCTGGGCCTCGCGCTGTTCTTCTCCCCGTTTTTCAGCGCGCTCGACGCTCATCTTGCCAGCGTGTTCACGGTCGGCGCCCACTGGCGCTTTAACGATAGCGTGTTTGCGCTCCTGAACTTCATCACGGGTTCGGCTGTCGTCTCCAAGGCGATCGCGGCGGCGATCTTTGCCGCCGTTGCCATCGCGGTTTACCGGAGCGAAATACCGGTACTCAAAGGCGCGCTGTGGCTCATCGGCGCGGCGTTGCTGCTTACGAGCACGCTGTACCCGTGGTATCTGCTGTGGCTGGTTCCGTTCTTGTGTTTTTACCCGCAACGCGCCTGGATCCTGCTCACGGGGCTCGTCATGCTTTCGTACCACGTGCTGATCCGTTACGCCGCCGAAGGCGTGTGGGAGGAAAGCCCGTGGATCAAACTCGCCGTCTACGCTCCGTTCTTCGCCCTGCTGCTGGTTGATACGTGGCGCGGTTATCGGACGCGCGCCGCCGTGTTGTCCACGGCGGTGAACCGTGGAGGGTCGTTGTCATGAAACCCGGTCGAGCGGCGGCGCTGATCGTCGCCGGGTGTCTGTGGCTGGCCGGCTGCACCGAGGCGCCGCCCCCATCTGCCGCGCCTTTCGATCATCAACACACGCTGCTTGACCAGGTGCTGCAGAAGCATGTCGAAAACGGTCTGGTGGATTACCGGGCGTTGCAGGCCGATCAGGAAACGCTCAATCGTTATTTGCAGACCCTCGCCGGCGTGGATCCCAAGGCTTATGACGATTGGACGCGCCAGCAGAAACTCGCCTTCTGGATCAACGCCTACAACGCCCACATCCTGCGCGTCATCCTGGATCACTATCCCGTCACGCGCTCGATATTCGCCGATCCGTTGTGCCGTTATCCCGATAACAGCATCCGTCAGATTTTCGGCGTCTGGGGCTGGCGCTGGTGGCCGGCCTTGGGAGATAAATACACGTTCGATCACATGGAGCATGTGATCCTGCGCCAGGAACTGATAGAGCCGCGCATTCACTTCGTGCTGGTGTGCGCCTCGATAGGCTGCCCGCTGCTCGAAAGCCGCGCCTTCGACGCGGAGCATCTGGAGAGCCGCCTGGATCAGGCGGCGGTCAACTACCTCTACCGCGACCGCAAGGTGCAAATCGACAAGGCAGGCAACGCCGTGCGCTTGCCACAGATTTTCAACTGGTTCGCCGGGGATTTCACGCCCGATCCGCAAACCGCCGTCTTCTTCGAACACTACCCGCGTGAAGCCATCGGTCCGCTTACCTGGGTATATCGCTATGCCAACGCCGCCGACCGCGAGTTTCTGCGGCAGGGGAAATTCGAGCTGACCTACCTGGAATACGACTGGGCCCTCAACGACAGGCGCTGACGCATGCCGCGACCGGAAATCGGGGTCATCATCCCCGCGCGCAACGAGCAGGACTCGATCGCGCATGTCCTGTGCGACATCCCGGCGGGGCTTTCGGCGCGCGTGGTCGTGGTCAACAACCGCAGCAGCGACCGCACCGCGGAAATCGCCCGCGCGCACGGCGCGGTGGTGCTCGACGAAGGCCGGCCGGGCTACGGGCGCGTCATGCTCACGGGCCTCGACTATTTCGCGCGGCATCCGGTGGACGTGGTGGTGTTCCTCGACGGCGATTACAGCGATTATCCAGCGGAGATGGGGCGGCTGGTGCAACCGATTGTCGAGGACGGTTACGATCTCGTATTGAGCACCCGTTTGAATCCGCTGCTCGATAAAGAATCGCTGGGACCGCACGTCATCTACGGCAACAAGCTGGTGGTGTTCCTGATGAATCTCCTGTCTGGTTCGCGCTACACCGATCTCGGCCCGTTCCGCGCGATCCGTTACGACGCGCTGCGTAAACTCGACATGCGGGACCTGAACTACGGCTGGACGGTCGAGATGCAGGCCAAGGCCTGGCGCCAGCGCCTCAAGGTCCTGGAGTTGCCCATGCGCTACCGCAAGCGCATCGGGCAGTCCAAGATTTCCGGGACCATCAAGGGGACGGTGCTCGCGGGCAGCAAGATGATTTACACCGCGCTCCGGCTTTGCCGGCGGCCGCGGCGGAGGTAAGCGAAAGGCAGGCTTCTATTGATGTTTACAGAAATTCTTTACAAGGAGTAGCCCGGATGAAGCGAAGCGACAAAATCGCCAGGAGCGATTTTGGACAGCCGCAGGCTGGCCCGCAGGGTGGAGTCCATGGATGGACTCCACAAATCCGGGGAAACCCGGCAAAATCCCGGATTCCGGCCCTGCGGGCCTGCATCCGGGCTACAGCATGCGTCAAGTAATTACGTAATGCTCAATAATGACCGCGCCTGCCTGCGCCGCTTTGTATTTCCATCTCGTACGCGCCTTGTCCCTGGCGCGACTTCTCCGCCTCACCCGCTAAACATCGAAGTACAGCATGAACTCGTAGGGATGCGGGCGCATGCGTATGGCGTCGCACTCGTGCTTGCGTTTGTAATCCAGCCAGGTGTCGATCACGTCCGCCGTGAACACGTCACCCTGCATCAGAAACTCGCGGTCGCGTTCGAGCGCATCCAGCGCGGCTTCGAGCGAGGCCGGGCAACTCGGCACCCTGGCGAGTTCCTCGGGCGGCAGATCGTAGATGTTCTTGTCGAGCGGTTCGCCCGGGTCGATCTTGTTCTGGATGCCGTCGAGGCCCGCCATCAGCATCGCCGCGAAGCCGAGGTAGGGGTTGCACGACGGGTCCGGGAAACGCACCTCGATGCGCTTGGCCTTGGGTGAAGGCGAGTACATCGGGATGCGGATCGCGGCCGAGCGGTTGCGCGACGAGTAGGCCAGGTTGACCGGCGCCTCGTAGCCCGGCACCAGGCGCTTGTAGGAGTTCGTGGTCGGCGCCACGAACGCGCACAGCGAGGCCGCGTGTTTCAGGATGCCGCCGATGTACCACAGGCACAGGTCCGAAATTCCCGCGTACTTGTTGCCGGCAAAGAGCGGCTTGCCGTTTTTCCACAGCGACTGGTGCGTGTGCATGCCGCTGCCGTTGTCGCCGAACAGCGGTTTGGGCATGAAGGTCACGGTCTTGCCGTAGCGCACTGCGACGTTCTTGGTGATGTACTTGTACATCATCATCTTGTCGGCCATGCGCGTGAGCGAATCGAAGAGCAGATCGATCTCGGCCTGTCCGGCGGTCGCGACTTCGTGGTGCTGCTTCTCGACCACGATCCCGGCGCGCTCCATCTCGAGGATCATCTCGTTGCGGATGTCCTGCAGCGAGTCGGTCGGCGGCACCGGGAAGTAGCCTTCCTTGTGGCGCGGCTTGTAGCCCAGATTGATATGACCGTTGCCGTTGCCGCGGCCGGAGTTCCAGATGCCCTCCTCGGACTCGATGTGGTAGTAGCCCTCGTGCGCGTTCTGGTCGAAGCGCACGCCGTCGAAGATGAAGAATTCCGCCTCCGGACCGACGTAGGCGGTGTCGGCGATGCCGGTGCGCTGCAAGTATTCCTCGGCCTTCTGGGCGATGTAACGCGGGTCGCGCGAATATTTTTCGTGGGTCATCGGATCGACGATGCTGCAGATCATCGACAGCGTGGTCTTGGACCCGAACGGATCGAGCACGGCGGTGTCGGGGTCGGGCACCACGAGCATGTCGCTCGCGTGAATCGCCTGCCATCCCCGTATGCTCGAACCGTCGAACCCCAGGCCCTCCTCGAAGATATCCGGCGTTGCCTGACTCACCGGGATGGTGAAGTGCTGCCAGGTTCCCGGAAAATCGCCGAACTTCAGGTCGATGACCTGCACGTCCTTTTCCTTCACGAGCTTTAACACCTCTTGCGCATGCATGGGACCCTCCTTGAACAGCGTTGGTGTCATGGCGGGAGGCCGAAGGCTCTGACGCGGACCGTGGCGCCAAGGTACGTGCAGCGCACGCAGCCTTCGGGGCGGCGGCCGTCCGGTCGTGTCCGGCTGAAGAGGGAACGATCGAGGCGGTCGTCACCGGCGCGCCTCGCCACTCGCGACGCGCGCCGGGAGAATGCAGGACTATCCTGCGCCCGGGGGCGCGAGTCGGTCAAGCGCCGGGGTAAACCCGCAGGCCTTTGGGTATGATGGCGCCATGCTCGATTCCGCCCAGCACCTGTTCGATGTGGCGCTTGCGCGCATGCCAATTCCCCTGCGTCCCGTGGCGGAAGGCCACTGGCGCAATTTCCGCGAGCAGCTCCCGCGCCTGCCGCGCGCACACCCCGAACGCTGGCTGGGCATCCTGCCGCAGGCGTTCGCCGCGAGCGATTTCGTCGCGCGCGCCTGCGCGCAGCACCCGGAGCTGCTGCGCGAGCTCATCGAATCGGGCGACCTCCTGCGCGCCTACGAGGGCGGCGAGCTTACCCGGCGCGTGGCGCGTGAGCTTGCCGGCGTGGCGAATGAGGCCGCGCTCAAGGCGCGCCTGCGGCTGCTCCGCCGGCGCGAGATGTTGCGCATCGCGCTGCGCGATCTCGCCGGCTGGGCCGAGCTGCCCGAGGCGCTGGCCACCCTGAGCGAATTCGCCGACGCCTGTATCGAAGGCGCGCTCGAGCATCTCGAGCCGGGGGCGGCGGCGCGTTACGGGGCGCCGACGGGAGCGAGCGGCGCGCCGCTGCGGCTGGTGGTACTCGCGCTCGGCAAGCTCGGCGGACGCGAGCTCAATTTTTCCTCCGACATCGATCTCATGTTCGCCTACCCGGAGGAGGGCGAAACCGCGGGCCCGAAGAAAATTTCCCATCACGAATTCTTCCTACGCCTGGGCCAGGCGCTCATCAACGCGCTGCACGAGGCCACCGCCGATGGTTTCGTATTTCGCGTGGACATGCGCCTGCGTCCCAATGGCGCGAGCGGGCCGCTGGCGCTCTCCTTCGACGCGATGGAATACTACTATCAGACCCACGGGCGGGAATGGGAACGTTACGCGCTCATCAAGGCGCGCCCCGTCGCCGGCGACCGCGCCGCCGGACAGGAGCTGCTGGCGCGCCTGAAGCCCTTCGTGTTCCGCAAGTACCTCGACTACGGCACGATCGAGGCGATTCGCGCGATGAAGGCGATGATCGCGCGCGAGGTCTCGCGCAAGGGGCTGCAAGACAATATCAAACTCGGCCCCGGCGGCATCCGCGAGATCGAGTTTCTGGCGCAGGCCTTGCAACTGATCCGCGGCGGGCGCGAGCCGGAGCTGGCGGAACCCATGCTGCTCAAGGTGTTGCCGCGCCTCGCCGCCGGCGGGCACATCACGTCGCAGGCGGAACGCGAATTGGCCGCGGCGTACACCTTTCTGCGCAACACCGAGCACCGGTTGCAGATGGTGGACGACCGCCAGACCCAGGACCTGCCGACCGAGGAAAAGGAAAAGGCGCGCCTCGCGTACGCCTCGGGTTTCGCCGACTGGCCGCTGTTCGAGCACGCGCTCAACCGCCACCGGCGCCGGGTGCAGGAGCTGTTTTCGCAGATGTTCACCGCACCGCAGGGCGAGGCGGCGCCCGAAGACGCGACGAAAGACGGTCTGCACGCGGTCTGGCTCAATGCCGTCGAACCCGCCACGGCACAGAAAATTCTGGGCGAGGCGGGTTATCACGAACCCGCCGAGGTGCTGACGCTGCTCGAGGGCCTGCGCAATGGCGGCGCCTACCAGAGTTTTTCCGCCGAAGGCCGCGCGCGCATGGACCGGCTGGTGCCGCTGCTGATCGCGGCGGCGGGTTTGAGCGCCGACCCCCACACCACGCTGGCACGCCTGGTGAATCTTCTGGAAGCCATCGGACGGCGCTCGACCTATCTCGCGCTCCTGATCGAAAACCCCATGGCGCTGTCGCAGTTGGTGAAACTGCTCTCGGCCAGCCCGTGGATCGCCACCTGGCTCGGTCAGCACCCGATCCTGCTCGATGAACTCCTCGACCCGCGCAGCCTGTACGAGCCGCTGACGCGCGCACGCCTCGCGGATGAGTTGCGCCAGCGACTCGCGCATATTCCCGCCGAGGACTTCGAGTTACAGATGGAAATCCTGCGCGAGTTCCGTCATGGACACGTTCTGCGGGTCGCGGCGGCCGCCATAGCCAGCGGGGCCAGCACGTTCGCCGACGGCGGCCCTGCGCCCCGGGCCGGAGGCGCTACAGATATAGGTCCTGGGTTTGTGCCGGAGAAAGTGGGGGCGCATCTCGCCGCGATCGCCGAAGTGGTTATCGACGAGAGCCTGGAACTCGCACGGCAAACGCTTATCGAGAAGCACGGTGAGCCCCGCTGCCCAGGCGCGGAAACACCACCGGGTTTCGCCGTCATCGGCTACGGCAAGTTAGGAAGTCGGGAACTCGGTTATGGGTCCGACCTCGACATGATTTTCCTTTACGAAGGATGTGAGGAAGGTTCTACCCACGGATTGCGGCCGTTACCCAACGAGGCGTTCTTCGCGCGCCTCGGCCAGCGCCTGATTCAGATCCTCACCACGCGCACACCGGGCGGCATTCTTTATGAAGTGGACATGCGCCTGCGCCCGAGTGGCAAGAGCGGCCCGCTGGTCACGAGCCTTGCCGCCTTCCGCGATTACCAACGCAGCCACGCCTGGACCTGGGAACATCAGGCTTTGGTCCGTGCTCGCCCGGTGGCCGGCAGCCCGGGACTGGCAAGGGAGTTTGCCCAGGTCCGGGAGGAAATCCTGTGCCGGCCGCGCGACCCCGCCAAACTCAAGGCCGATGTCCGGGAAATGCGGCACAAGATGGCGGCCGAAAAGCTGCGCCACGACGCCGATCAGGCTGACGTCAAGCACGACCCGGGTGGTATCGTCGATATCGAATTTATGGTGCAATACTGGGTCCTGCAGTGGGCGCACGAACATCCCGGGCTCACTCGCCACACGGAGAATATCCATATCCTGGAAGCCCTCAAGGCGGAGGGCCTGCTGGATCCCGAACGGACCCGGCTGCTGACGGAGGCTTACCGCCGTTACCTTTCCGTGGAGCATCGCCTCAAGCTGATGGAACGCGGGTCGCTCGCCGATGCCGCGGAACTCGGCGACTGGCCGGAAAGAGTGCGGCAGATCTGGGATGAAGTAATGAATTAAGAATTCACAGGATTAACAGGATTTTTCAGGATTCACAGGATTACTCCAAATTAATTCTTTAATCTTGTTAATCCTGTTTTAATCCTGTTAATCCTGTCTATTGTTTTTTGGAGATTACGAAGATGTCGATGGCGGATCGTGACGGCCTCATCTGGTACGACGGCAAACTGGTGCCGTGGCGCGAGGCCACTACCCATGTGCTGACCCACACCCTGCATTACGGCATGGGCGTATTCGAAGGTGTGCGCGCGTACAAGACCGCCAAGGGCGCGGCAATCTTCCGCCTGCCGGCGCACACCGACCGCCTGTTCCGCTCGGCGCATATCCTCGGCATGAAAATCCCATACGACAAGAACGCGATCAACGAGGCCACGCGCGCCGCGGTGCGCGAGAACAAGCTGGAATCGGCCTACATCCGCCCGATGTGCTTCTACGGCAGCGAGGCCATGGGCCTGCGCGCCGAGGGCCTCAAGGTGCACGCGATCGTGGCCGCGTGGAGCTGGGGCGCGTATCTCGGCGAGGACGGCCAGAAGAACGGCATCAAGGTGCGCACCGCCTCGATCAACCGGCATCACGTGAACGTCACCATGTGCCGCGCCAAGGCCAATGGCAATTACATGAACTCGATGCTGGCGCTGCGCGAGGCACAGAGCGCCGGCTGCGACGAGGCCCTGCTGCTCGATACCGAGGGCTTCGTCTCCGAGGGCAGCGGCGAGAACATCTTTATTGTGCGCGACGGTGTGATGTACACGCCCGACCTTACCTCCGCGCTCGACGGCATTACGCGCGCGACCGTCGTGCAGCTGGCCACCGAGCTCGGTATCAAGGTGGTCGAGAAACGCATCACGCGCGACGAGGTCTACATCGCCGACGAGGCCTTCTTTACCGGCACCGCCGCCGAAGTCACCCCGATTCGCGAACTCGACGGCCGCGCCATCGGCACCGGCAAGCGCGGACCGGTCACCGAAAAGCTTCAGGCCCTCTATTTCGACGTGGTGCACGGCCGCAGCCACCAGCACGCCGAATGGCTCACGCCGGTATCATAAATGTAGGGCGGGTTAGGCGATTTTTGCCGTAACCCGCCGCTGGCGAGTTGGTGGGTTACGGCGCTGCGCGCCTAACTTCCAGCCCGGGGTGCAACAAAACTCGTTGCACCCGTTCGGCGGCGTGAACACACGTTAAGTGTGTTCACGACAATTTCGCCGGGAGCGAAATTGGACGCGCTTTAGCGCGCCCCGGAGGGGTGCTCGCCAGGGATGGCGCGCATCACAACTCCGCCTCACCCTGCGTGCAAGAGGAAGACATGGCGAACGCATCGATTGGCAAAACGGAGGAGATCCCATCCAACGCGCAGATGCGCTATGAAGTCACGCGCGCCGACCTGCCGTTGTCATGCCCGATGCCGGGCATGTCGCTGTGGAATTCGCATCCGCGGGTGTATCTGCCGATCGAGGCCAGCGGCCAGGAACGCTGTCCCTACTGTGGGGCGGTGTACGTCCTCAAGGACAGATAATTCCTCCGCAGGGCAATCTCGTAGTTGTTTAAGCTATTTTAAGTTGCGGCTTGCGCGCCTTGTGAAACCCCACCGTTCCGCCCAACACCGAGTTGCCGGTGATGTGGGAGAAACCCAGTTCCGCGAGCATGGTGGAAAGCTCTTCCGTCGAGTAGAACATGCGGATGGCCTGGATAAAGTAGTTCCGGCATTTCATGGACGACGGCCCACTGCGGAATACCCGGGGAATAATGCCCATGATAGCTTTCAGATACAGGTAGTAGATTTCCTCCACCAGCTTGTTGGCCGGCCTTAACATGTCGCAGTGGTGAAAATGTCCGCCGGGCTTGAGCACACGGTTGATCTCGGAGAATACCTCGATGACACGCAAATGCCGTGTCGCCCATTGCAGGGTTACCACGTCGAAATAGTTGTCCGGAAAAGGCAAACGATGCACGTCGCAGATAAACGCCTTTATCCGGAACCCATGGCGCTGGGCGCGGTGCCGGCCGACTTCCTGCATCGCCACGCTTCGGTCCACCGCGTAGACATCGAGATTCGGCTGCCTTTTCAAAAGATTAATGCCGATCACGTTGGTGCCGGCGCACACATCCAGTACCTTGTGGCTGGGTTGAATGTCAATGGTGGAAATAAAACGATCCCGCAGTCTGCTCAATAGGCCAAAAGTCGCCAAGACATTGGCGCGGTCGTAATA
>MFTB01000024.1 GCA_001785195.1 Candidatus Muproteobacteria bacterium RIFCSPHIGHO2_12_FULL_60_33 | reverse complement strand
CAGGCGGCTCACGGTGTTATTGGCGCCTTTGAGGCGCTCACCCAATAAGCCCCCGGCTTTGCCGGGGGTCATTTAACTCTTATGGCCATGCCGCGACGGATATCGCATGTGATTGGCTTTGACGATGCGCCTTTCGACCGCGCGCATCGTGGCGACGTGCTGGTGGTCGGCGCGGTGTACGCGGGGGCACGGCTGGAGGGCGTGCTGAGCGGCAAGGTGCGGCGCGACGGCGCGAATTCCACCCGGACACTGATCCGTCTGGTTTCGCAATCCCGTTTTGCCGCACACGCCCAGGCGATTCTGTTGCAGGGTATTGCCTTCGCCGGATTCAACGTCATCGACCTGGGCGAATTGCATCAGGCGCTGGGCGTGCCGGTCATCGCCATAGCGCGCAAACAGCCAGGCTTCCCCGCCATCCGCCGCGCGCTGCTGCAGCGGGTGCCGGGCGGACGGCGCAAGTGGGCGCTGATCGAGCAGTTGGGGCCGATGGAGCCCGTGGCCGGGGTGTTTGTGCAGCGGGCGGGAATCTCACTGGAAAAAACCAGCGAACTCATTAAACGCTTCGCGGTCCACAGCCGCTTGCCGGAGCCGTTGCGCACGGCGCATCTCATCGCCGGCGGTATCGCCAGCGGTGAGAGTCGGCACAGGGCGTAACAGGGGGAATCTGTGCATGAAAGCAAGGTTAGTCCACCCTTGGAGAGGATAGTCTGTCCACTTACGGCCTATTTTGTTGAAAAACCCTGAACCACAACACGCTGCGAAGGTCTGAGTAACAAGCCAACGCACGGAGTTCATCCAGATGATGGGTCACCACAGCGGCAATCAGAACCGACTGTTCTATTCCTTCCACCTCGACGATCACGTTCCACCCAACCACCTGTTGCGCGGCATTGATCGATTCCTCGATCTCAGCGATTTGCGCCAGCACCTCAGTCCTTACTACAGCCACACCGGCCGGCCCTCGATCGATCCGGAACTCCTGATCCGCATGCTGATCGTCGGCTACTGCTTCGGGATCCGCTCCGAACGGCGGCTGTGCGAGGAGGCACATCTGAACCTGGCGTACCGCTGGTTCTGCCGGCTGGGCCTGGAGGATCCGGTGCCGGATCACTCGAGTTTCTCCAAGAACCGGCACGGCCGGTTCCGCGACAGCGACACGCTGCGCTTTGTGTTTGAACGTGTCCTGGATCGTTGCCTCCGCGAAGGTCTGGTGGGCGGAGAAGGCTTCGCCATCGACGCCAGCGTGGTAAAGGCGGACGCCAACCGTCAGCGTGGCCTGCCGGGCAACGACATCGATTGGTCCCGGGTCAGCGCGATCAGCCGCCCGGTGCGCGAGTATCTGGCGGCGCTGGATGAAGCGGATGGCGAGAAGAAGGTGCCCAAGAATATCTCTCTGACCGACCCCGCGGCGCAGTGGACGGCCGCCCCGGGTGGTCCGGCGTTCTACGCCTACTCGACGAATTATCTGGTCGATACGCACGCCGGCATCGTGGTGGACGTCGAGGCCACACCGGCGTATCGATCCGACGAGGTCAATGCCACCAAGACGATGATCGACCGCGTCGAGCATCGTCTTGGCAAAAAGCCACAGCGCCTCATCGGTGACACGGCCTATGGCACGGCGGCCCTCCTCGGGTGGATGGTCGACGAAAAGAAGATCGAACCGCACGTGCCGGTGTGGGACAAGTCCGAGCGGTCGGACGGCACCTTCGGGCGATCGAGTTTCATCTTTGATGCCGAGCACAACCGGTATGTTTGCCCGGCCGGCAAATTTCTGAAGACGGCGTGGCGCAGCAGGAAAAAGGATCCGTTTCGCTATCGCGCCAGTCTGTACGACTGCCAGCCTTGCGCCCTCAAGGCCCGGTGCAGCCCCAACATGGCGATTCGCAAGATTGATCGCAGCCCCCATGAATCCGCCCGCGATGTGGCGCGCGCCCTCGCCAAGACCGAGGCGTACCAGCAATCCCGCAAGGACCGGAAGAAGGTCGAGATGCTCTTCGCGCACCTCAAACGGATATTGAAGCTCGATCGGCTGCGATTACGCGGTCTCAGTGGTGCCCAGGATGAGTTCCTGCTGGCCGCCACAGCCCAGAACTTACGAAGAATGGTGAAGTGGCTCGCACCACCCGCGCCGGAACCACCTTGGATCCCCGCGTAACGTCAAGGAAAATGAAGAAACCGAAGAGTTCCAGATCGCAGAAACACAAAAAACAAAAATAATCCTCGCCCGCCAGTTCGAACACCCCAACTGCTTCAGCCCCGGATCATTTCAACAGCGAGTTTTTCAACGGAATAGGTTGAAAAGAGCCATTCCCACTGTTTTTCAATAGTGAAGTGGTGGGGATGGACCGGGGAAGCATTACTAGACTTTTCACGCTGGACTCCAGGGATTCCAAATACCCAAATAAAAAGGCCCGCTTGCGCGGGCCTTTTGTTTTGACGGCCTGTTTCCTACTTGTTCCCGTTGTCCGTGTCGGACCGGGTCTCGATCTGAACCATTTCCGGCTTGGGAGAGGATTCACGGCTGTCCGAATCATGGTGTGCTTCATGTTCAGACGGACTCGCCGACGGTGTATGCCATCCGTCATTTTGTTCCGACGGCTTGTCCCGGGATGAAACCGAAGACGGAGTTTCCATGAAGGATTCCGTCACGCCACCAGCCGTGCTGGCCGGCGCCTTGTACGTTTCTTCGCGTGGGGGCTGTGATTCCCGTGCCGGCCTGTCAGACGGACCATTTGGCTCAGGAGCATTGTTACGCACGTTGATGTCCTGCCGGTCCTGCGGCGGCCTGCCTTCCTGACCCCGGCCACGACGACGACCGCGACGCCGGCGTCTTCCGCCACCACCTTCAGGGCGTTCACGTTGAGGCGGATTGGTTTCGTTGCCGGGACTTGGTCCCGGGCCGGAACCGCCGCCGGCCTGTGGCGGCTGCGGTGGGCGCGGACGGTTTTGGTCCTGACCCTGGCCTTGGCCGCCGGGACGACGGTCGGAACGCGCGTGACGCTCATGCCGTTGACCGTGCTGGGGGCGATGATACGGACGCCCGCCGCCATGGCCGCGACCCGGTTGTTGTGGACGCGCGGGACGGCTTTCCGGGGCCGCCGGTTTCTTTTCCTCCGCTTCTTTTTTGCCGAACAGGCCGGTGATGAACTTCTTGATGACGCCGCCGCCGTTGGCGGCAGGCTTTGGGCGTTCCGGCGGCGCGGCGGCATGCGTGAGCGGACCGATAACCGGCTTTTCCGCTTCCGCGGAAACCGGCGTGGGTTGAGCGGGTTTGCGCTCTTCCTCTTCCTCGTCCTCGACCAGGTCGATCTCGTAGCTCGGCACGTCGGCCTCGGCTTCGTATTCGTCGATACGCAGGCGGCGGATGTGGTAGTGCGGCGTTTCCATGTCCGACATCGGAATGATCATGATGGGTGTGCCGATGCGCGATTCGATCGCGCTCATTTCCATGCGTTTCTCGTTGAGCAGGTACGTGGCCGTCTCCACCGGCAGGTGCACGTGCACCGCGGCGGTGTTTTCCTTCATGGCCTCTTCCTGGATCATGCGCAGGATCGAAAGCGCCGAGGACTGTACGCTGCGAATATGTCCGGTGCCGCGGCAGCGCGGGCAGATCAGGCTGGAGGATTCGCCGAGCGAGGGACGCAGCCGCTGGCGTGACATCTCGAGCAGTCCGAAGCGCGAAATGCGGCCAACCTGGGTGCGGGCGCGGTCCACCTTGAGGGATTCGAACAGGCGGTTTTCCACATCGCGCCGGTTGCGCTCGGGTGTCATGTCGATGAAGTCGATGACGATCAGGCCACCGAGGTCGCGCAGGCGCAGCTGGCGGGCGATTTCTTCCGCCGCTTCCATGTTGGTGTTGAGCGCGGTTTCCTCGATGTCGGCGCCCTTGGTGGCGCGCGCCGAGTTGACGTCGATGGTGACCAGCGCCTCGGTCTTGTCGAACACGACCGCGCCACCCGATTCCAGGCGCACCTCGCGCGAGAAGGCCGACTCGATCTGGTGTTCGATCTGGAAGCGCGAGAACAGCGGCGTTTCGTCCTTGTACAGCTTGAGTTTGTCCAGAAACTGCGGCGCCACCTGCTGCATGAATTTCGACATGCGTTCGTGGATCTCCGGGTTATCCACCATGATGTCGCCGATATCGGCCTTGAGGTAATCGCGGGTGGCGCGCACCACCAGGTTGCTTTCCTGGTAGATCAGGAAGGGCGCGGCGCGTTCCTGGGAGGCCTTGTAAATGGCGTCCCACAGATTGATCAAGTAATCGAGGTCCCACTGTAATTCCTCGGCCGAACGGCCGATGCCGGCGGTGCGGGCGATGACGGAATAGTCGTCCGGCAGCTTGAGCTGTGACATGGCCTCGCGCAGCTCGGCGCGTTCCTCGCCCTCGATGCGGCGGGAGATACCGCCGCCCTTGGGGTTGTTGGGCATGAGCACCAGATAGCGGCCGGCGAGACTGACAAAGGTCGTGAGCGCCGCACCCTTGGTGCCGCGTTCTTCCTTGTCCACCTGCACCAGCAATTCCTGGCCTTCGCGGATTACGTCCTTGATACGCACCTGACTCATCGGGGTGCGTTCGTTGTAACCCTGAAAGTAAATGCGGGAAATTTCCTTGAGGGGCAGGAAGCCCTGGCGTTCGGAACCGTAGTCCACGAAAGCGGCTTCCAGGCTCGGCTCCACGCGGGTGACCTTGCCCTTGTAGATGTTTCCTTTTTTCTGCTGGTAGGTCGAGGATTCGATGTCGAGGTCGATCAGTTTCTGGCCGTCGACCACAGCCAACCGCAACTCTTCGGGATGAGTTGCGTTAAAGAGAATACGCTTCATTGTTGTTGATGTCCCCGACGCCCGGTTTGGCGCGCAATCCCGCCCGCGCTGTTGTTTCAGCGCGACATGACGGAACGTCGTCCTGCCGACAGGGTGCAGAGACCGCTAATGTAGGGTTGACGGCCTTCTGCTTTGATTCCGCGCCTGATGCTGTGCGCGGGTTGGGCAAATTCAGACTTTAATCACGCCGTGAACAGTTTTGCTGTCCCACGCGTCGTCTGCCTGTGTGTGTCGGCAGGTGCTCGCTTTATGAGCGTCTAATCCATACGCCTCTACAGGAAGTAGGGGAGAGGCGTGTCACCCTTTTTGGGCTCCAGTCGCGTTTATGCATCTCGCTAACCGGCGCTGCGCCGGGGCAACGGTGCGGTAGAGCCCGCGCCGGCTTTTACCTGGCGCGAAAATCCGTTGCATTTCGTGCACTTGTGTCAAATTCAAAGAATTCACTAAAAGTACACATTCGTACTATAGCAAACGAATGGACTCCCCAGCAATCTGTTATTATCGCCCCGGCATGAAAAAGGCCGTAGACCCCGCCACTCCCGCCGTCCGTTACCTCGAAATCGATGAAACCCGCGCCGGCCAGCGGCTCGACAATTTCCTGATCGCCACCCTCAAAGGTGTTCCCAAGAGCCATATTTACCGCATCCTGCGCAAGGGTGAGGTGCGAATTAACAAAGGCCGGGCGCGCCCGGACTACCGCCTGGAAGAGGGGGACGTGGTGCGGATACCCCCCTTGCGACAGGCGCCCCCGCCGCTCAAGGCCGGGGGGCCGGAGGCCGCGGAAGGATATGCCTGGCTGCTGCCGCGCATCCTGTTCGAGGATGACGACCTGATGGTGGTCAACAAGCCGGCCGGGCTGGCCGTGCATGCGGGCAGCGGCGTCAGCGTGGGGCTGATCGAGGCCCTGCGTGGACTGCGACCGCAGGCACCATTTCTGGAACTGGCGCACCGCCTGGACCGCGAAACCTCGGGTTGCCTGCTGTTGGCCAAGAGTCGGCCGGCATTGATCGCGCTGCACCGGATGTTGCGTGACGGCAAGATGGAGAAGCGCTATCTCGCCCTGGTCGCCGGAACCTGGCGCGGCGGCGCGCGCGCGGTCAGGGCGTCGCTGGAGAAAAACCGTCCGCGGTCGGGCGAGCGCATGGTGGAGGTTTCCGAAGACGGCAGGGAGGCGGCGAGTCATTTCACGCCACAGCAACGCTTCGGATCGGCCTCGCTCATGGAGATCCGGCTGCTCACCGGACGCACCCATCAGGCGCGGGTGCACGCGGCCCATCTGGGCCATCCGATTGCGGGGGACGACAAATACGGCGATCGTGAATTCAACCGGCGCCTGCAGCGGCTTGGGCTGAAGCGCATGTTTCTGCACGCCCAGCGGCTGCGATTCATGCATCCGGTGAACGGTTGTAAAATGGATGTGGAAGCCCCGCTTCCCGCCGAACTTTCTTCCTTGCTTGAACGCCTCGCGCATGAAACTGCCTCGTGAATTGATTATTTTCGATTGGGACGGAACGCTCATGGATTCCATCGCCAAGATCGTGCGCTGTTTCACGGCGGCGCTGGACGATGTGGGTGCGCCTCATCCCGGCGAAGACGCCACGCGTCATGTCATCGGCCTCGGTCTTGCGGAGGCGGTCGCGACGTTGTTGCCGCAGGTGGATGCCGACACACGCGCGCAGGTGGTGGAACGCTATCGCCGGCATTTTCTGCATCTCGACCAGACCGACATGCCGCTTTTCCCCGGCGTGCGCGCGGGGCTGGAGTCGCTCGTGGCGCAAGGTTATCTGCTCGCGATAGCGACCGGCAAGGCGCGCCGCGGACTGGACCGCGTGTTGCGCGATACCGGCACGGCGCATCTCTTCTGCGCCACGCGTTGCGCCGACGAGGCGTTTTCCAAACCGCATCCGCGCATGCTGGAGGATATTCTGGAACAGACCGGCATGGAGGCGGACAAGGCGTTGATGGTAGGGGACACCACCTATGACATGCTGATGGCGCGCCATGCCGGCATGGACAGCCTGGCCGTGACGTATGGTGTGCACGGGCGCGAGCTGCTCGTGGAACACAGCCCGCTGGCCTGTCTGGATTCCTTCCACGAGGTTTATGCGTGGTTGCAACAGGCGAGCGGTCCGTCATCTGCCGCAGCCGCGAATTGAGGGCGTTTTTTCGATTAATCGGGGACAATAGCGACGTCCTGTTCGAATCGGGGGATGATATACACTTGGTAAATTCAGATAGCGGTTCATGAGGTTATTTCCATGACAGACGACACTAGTTCCGCCCCTGTGTCATCCGGCGCCGAGGGACGCCCCCCGCGCTGGGAGCGCGATCTGCTCGAGCGCCTGGCGTTTGCCTCGCTTACCGAGCAGCGCCGCGCGCGGCGCTGGGGAATTTTCTTCAAGCTGTTCTTTGCCGCGTATCTGGTGCTGATCCTGGTCATCGCGCAGTCGAACAACTGGGGCGGCAAGGGGCTGGCGGCGCGCCACACGGCGTTGATCGAGATGGAAGGCGTGATCAGCGCTGACAGCCTGGCGAGCGCCGACAACGTCATCTCAGGATTGCGTGCCGCGTTCGAAAGTACTTCCGCACAAGGCATTGTCCTGCGCGCCAACAGTCCCGGCGGCAGCCCGGTGCAGGCCGGCTACATCAATGATGAGATCAAACGTCTGCGCGCCAAGTATCCGCGGATTCCAATATATGCCGTGATCGGCGATGTATGCGCTTCCGGTTGTTATTACGCGGTCGCGGCGGCGGACAAAATTTACGCCGACAAGGCCAGTGTCGTCGGATCCATCGGCGTGCTCATGAACGGTTTTGGGTTTGTGGACACCATGAAAAAAGTCGGCGTGGAACGCCGTCTCATGACCGCGGGCGAACACAAGGGCTTTCTCGATCCGTTCGGGCCGGTGAAGCCGGCGGAAGCCAAGCATGCCCAGCTGATGCTGGACGAGATTCATCAGCAATTCATTAACACGGTGCGCCAGGGCCGCGGCAAGACGCTGAAGGAAACCAGGGATATGTTCTCGGGACTTTTCTGGACCGGCGAAGAGGCGATCAAGATGGGACTGGTGGACAGTCTGGGCGGGGCCAGTTATGTCGCACGCGAGGTGATCGGCGCGGAAGAAATTGTCGACTACACCTATCGCGAAAACGTCTTCGATCGTTTCGCGCGGCGGTTGGGCACTGCCATGGCGCAGACGATTGGTACCGATCTCCTCGGCCGCACCCCAGTGTTGAAATAATTCTGGAACCGCAGATGAACGCAGATAAACGCGGATCAAAACATAAAACTTCGAGTTTATTTCTTGCTGTAATCTGCGTTCATCCGCGTTAATCTGCGGTTGCTTCGTTTTTATATTATCTTAATCCCCTCGTTTTCGAGCATCCGCACCAGGCGGATGAGTGGCAGACCAATTAACGTATTCGGGTCGTCGCCCTCGAATTTCTCCAGCAGCGCGATTCCCAATCCCTCCGACTTGACGCTGCCGGCACAGGAGTAGGGTTGTTCCTTGCGCAGATAAGATTCGATCTGCGCGTCGGTGAGTGCGCGGAACGTTACGCGATAGGGAATGACTTCGTGCTGCACGCGTCCGGTATCGGCGTTGACCAGCGCCAGACCGGTGTAGAGCGTGACGGTTTTGCCGGAAGCGGACCGCAGTTGTTCCACGGCCTTGTCATGGTTGTGCGGCTTGCCCACGATGCTGCCGTTGTAGACCGCCACCTGATCCGATCCGATCACCAGCGTACCCGCCTTTTGTCCGGTGATTTTGCGCGCCTTTTCGATGGCCAGCCGCTCCACCAGTTTTTCCGGGGTCTCGCCGGGACGCGGCGTCTCGTCCACCTCGGGCGCCATTACTTCGAAGGGAATCTTGAGGCGTTCCAGCAGCTCACGGCGATAGGGCGAGGACGAAGCGAGAATTAGTTTTAAAGGCATTAAAAATTGGGACCGCAGATGAACGCAGATGAAAACTCAGATAAACGCGGATTTTCTGAAATGTGAATTTACAAATCTGAGTTCTTCTGTATTCATCATCTGCGTTTATCTGCGTGAAGAAAATATTATTCTATCTCGACCAGCGCCTCGTCAGGGTTGACGCTGTCGCCCTTGGCGACGTTCACCGCCTTGACCATGCCGGTGACCGGCGCCGGAACCTCGTTTTCCATTTTCATGGCCTCGATCACCAGCACCGGGTCGCCGGCCTTCACCTTGGCGCCGGCCTTGACCAGGATGTCCACGATGGTGCCGGGCATGGAGCTGGTGACATGTCCTTCCTTCGACGCCTTCGGCCGCTTCGATCCCCTGGAGGCACGACGCGTGTCCACCATGCCGGCCTCGGTCGGCACGGTCTCGGTGAGCGTTTCAATGAGAATCTGCTCCGGCACGCCGTCGACCGAAACGAAGAATGGACGCTGTTCCTCGGTCTTGTGTCCGGCGCCGGTGACACGGATGTGATAGGTCTCACCGTGCATCGTGACGTTGAAATCCGTCGGCGCGTAGGCCGGCAGGCTGGCGGCCTCGGCGGATTTCGGCGGCTTGAGTTCCTCCGGCTTGAGGGTGCCGGCGGCGCGCTCCTCGAGGAACTTGCGCCCGATTTCGGGGAACATCGCGTAGGTGAGCACGTCTTCCTCGCTCCTGGCGAGCTCGCCGATTTCATCGCGCAGACGGTGCATCTCGGGCTTGAGCTTGTCCGCCGGACGGCAGGTGATGACCTCTTCGTCACCGATGGCCATGTTGCGCACGGTCTCATTGATCTTGCCCGGCGCTTTTCCATAGCGGCCCTGAAGATAGAGCTTCACCTCGTTGGTGATGCTCTTGTAGCGTTTGCCGGTGAGCACGTTAAGCACGGCCTGGGTGCCGACGATCTGCGACGTCGGCGTCACCAGCGGCGGGAAGCCCAGGTCCTCGCGCACGCGCGGGATTTCCGCCAGCACCTCGTTCATGCGGTTCAACGCGCCCTGTTCCTTGAGCTGGTTCGACAGGTTCGAGATCATGCCGCCCGGCACCTGGTTGACTATCACGCGGGTGTCGATCTCGGCGTACTCGCTTTCGAACTGGTGATACTTCTTGCGCACCGCGCGGAAATAGAATCCGATCTCCTGCAGCAGCTCCAGCTTCAGGCCGGTGTCGTAGGGCGTGTTCTGGAACGCCACCACCATGCTTTCGGTCGGCGAATGGCTGGTGCCCCAGGAAAGGGACGATATCGCCGTGTCCACGTGGCGCGCGCCGTTTTCGACCGCGAGGTACATGCTGATGTTGGCCATGCCGACGGTGGTGTGCGAGTGGAACGCGAGCGGTACCTTGACCGCCTTGGACAGCGCCGCGAACAGCTCGACCGTGCGCGCCGGCGTGATCAGGCCGGCCATGTCCTTCATGGCGATGGACTGGCAGCCCATTTTTTCCATCTGGCGCGCCATGTCGACGAAATGTCCGGTGGTGTGCACCGGGCTGGTGGTGTAGCAGATCGCGCCTTGCGCGTGCTTCCCGGCCTTGAGCACGGCCTTGACCGAGACCTCGATGTTGCGCATGTCGTTCATGGCGTCGAAGATGCGGAACACGTCCACACCGCATTCCGCCGACTTCTTCACGAAGGCCTCAACCACGTCGTCGGAATAGTGGCGGTAGCCGAGCAGGTTCTGGCCGCGCAGCAGCATCTGAATCGGCGTTTTGGGCAGCGCCTGTTTCAGCTTGCGCAGACGCTCCCACGGGTCTTCCTTCAGGAAACGCAGGCAGGCGTCGAAGGTGGCGCCGCCCCAGGCCTCGAGCGACCAGTAACCGGCCTTGTCGAGCTTGTCGCAGATCGGCAGCATGTCCTCGGTGCGCATGCGCGTCGCGAGCAGCGACTGGTGCGCGTCGCGCAGCACCACTTCGGTGACATGAACTTTCTTTGATGAGGACGCCATGGATGTCGCTCGTCTCCTACAGACCGTGATGCGCCGCGATCGCCGCGGCAATGGCGGCGGCCAGATCGGCGGGCGGACGACGGACGGAATAGTTTAGCAGTTCCGGATGTTTTTCGATGAATCCGGTGTCGAATTTTCCCGCCTGGAACTCGGGTGTGGCGAGGATCTCCAGATAGAAGGGCTTGGTGGTCTTCACGCCGTGCACGCCCATGTCGAGCAACGCGCGCCGTGCCCGTGCCAGGGTCTTGTCCCAGGTGAGCGCCCAGACCGTGAGTTTGGCGCACATGGAGTCGTAATGCGGCGGGAATTCGTAACCGGTGTAGATCGCGGCGTCGGTACGCACGCCCGGGCCGCCCGGCGAGTAATAGCGCGTGATGCGTCCATAGCTCGGCAGGAAATCGTTTTTCGGGTCCTCGGCGTTGATGCGGAACTGGATGGCGTAACCGCGCCGGCGCACGTCTTCCTGCCTGAAGGAAATGGGTTGGCCCTCGGCGATGCGTATCTGTTCCTGAACGATATCCTCGCCGGTGATCTGTTCCGTTACGGTGTGCTCGACCTGCAGGCGCGTGTTCATCTCCATGAAATAGAACTGGCCGTCCTGGTCGAACAGGAATTCGACGGTGCCGGCGTTTTGGTAATTGACACTGCGGGCCGCACGCACGCCCAGGTCGCACACGGCGGAGCGTTGTTCTTCGGTGAGCTGCGGGGAAGGGGCGATTTCGATCAGTTTCTGGTGGCGCCGCTGGATGGAACAGTCGCGCTCGAAAAGATGGACGACGTTGCCTTGCTTGTCGCCGAGTATCTGCACCTCGATGTGGCGCGGATTGACGATGGCCTTTTCCAGGTACACCTCGGCACTCCCGAAGGCCTTGGTGGCTTCGGAGACGACGCGCTCGTAGGCGCGCTTGAGTTCGTCTTCGCTGTTGCAGCGACGGATGCCGCGCCCGCCGCCACCCGAGGTGGCTTTGAGCATGACGGGGTAGCCGACTTTTTTGGCCAGCTTCAGGGCCTCGGCGATGTTCTTGAGGTTGCCCTCGCTACCCGGCACCACCGGCACGCCGGCGGCGATCATGGCGGCGCGCGCGGCGGTTTTATCGCCCATGCGGCGGATGGCGTCCACGGTCGGGCCGATATAGATGATGCCGCGGCGGGCGCAGATTTCCGCCAGTTGGGGATTTTCCGAGAGAAAGCCGTAACCGGGGTGCAGGGCATCGCAACCGGTGGCCACCGCCAGGTTCACGATGCGATGGGCGTTGAGGTAGCCGCCCACCGGGTCCGGACCGACGTTATAGGCCTCGTCCGCTTTTTTGACGTGTAAGGCATGCCGGTCGGCATCGGTGTAGATGGCGACGGATTTGATGCCCATTTCGGCGCAGGCGCGCACCACGCGCACCGCGATTTCGCCGCGGTTGGCAACCAGAATTTTTTTGATCAAGCTGAAACTCCGCTGAGCTGACCTGCCGGCGCCCGCCATGGCGCTGTGCCTCGTTTTGTACGGAAAGGGGGCGGTACTGTCAATAACATTTACTGCCTGCTGATGCGTCTAAAACCCTATTTTGACACAAGTTTGCAGCAAATATATGATGCGCGGCCTGTATCTGGCCGCCTGCCCGCAAAACCGTCCGATTCCGGAGGTTAAGCCCGCAACGGATACGACCGATTCTGTGAGGGTATCATGGCGTCATCCTGGAAAGAGTCACACGGGCATTTACCGGGGACCATAGATCCGATCCAGCTCGCGGAAAGGGGCGCGTATCTGACCGGCACGCTCCCGCTGCAGAGCATGCCGCGCCTCGCGCAAGGCAGTCTGGAAGGTTCGGGCGACGTCATGGTCGA
The DNA here is from genome assembly GCA_001785195.1 of Candidatus Muproteobacteria bacterium RIFCSPHIGHO2_12_FULL_60_33. GTDB lineage: Bacteria > Pseudomonadota > Gammaproteobacteria > Acidiferrobacterales > Sulfurifustaceae > Sulfuricaulis. The sequence goes on along the minus strand of MFTB01000024.1, from coordinate 22,736 downwards.
TCTTGCCTTTGAGCGGCAGGAAGGCGAGAAGATATTTATCGTGCACGGTGCGCTGCGCGCGCACCTGCGAGTGACCTGCCAGCGCTGTCTGGAAGCGATGGATCTGGAGCTCAAGGCCGCGCCATGGCTCATCCTGCTGAAGTCGGGAGAGCGTCTGGAGCGGCAGGAGGGCGACGCTGATATCCTGGTGGCGGACAAACCGCTGTCATTGAGCGGCTTGGTCGAGGACGAATTGCTGCTGGCCTTGCCGATGGTGCCGATGCACGAACCGGACCGGTGCCCGGCCAGGGTCCATGCCGCGAGCGTCGCCAGCGCCGCTTCAGATCATGTTGGACGCGGCGGGAAGAGCCCGTTTTCAGTTCTAAGCAGATTGAAGAAGACAAAATAGTGCCGATTATTTTTAATTGACGAGGATTTACCATGGCCGTACAGAAAAGCCGAGTATCACCTTCACGCCGCGGTATGCGTCGTTCACATGACGCACTCAAGAAGTCGGCACTTTCGGTCGACAAGACGAGCGGCGAGACGCATCGCCGGCATCATGTCACCGCCGACGGTTATTACCGCGGCCGCAAGGTGCTGGACACTAAAGCGGAATAGTTCCGGCTTGAACCGGAACCGTACAGGGAATTGACGGACATGATCACGATTGCCCTCGACGCCATGGGGGGCGATCACGGTGTCGGTGTCACCGTGCCCGCGGCCCTCCAGACGCTGAAACATCAACCGGCGTTGAAGCTCATTCTCGTTGGCCAGCGTGAGGCCGTCGAAACCGAACTCAGGCGCCATCACGCGGCCGCGAGCGACCAGTTTACCGTCCATCACGCCTCTGAAATCGTCGGCATGGACGAACCTCCCGCCCAGGCCCTGCGCAACAAGAAAGATTCTTCCATGCGCGTGGCTATCAACTTGGTGAAGGAGGGAGCGGCCCAGGCGGCCGTATCCGCCGGCAACACCGGTGCGCTCATGGCGACCGGGCGCTTTGTGCTCAAGACCCTGCCGGGTATCGACCGGCCGGCGATCATCACGACGCTGCCAACCATGCACGATCATGTGCACGTACTCGACCTGGGCGCCAACGTGGATTGCACGCCGGAACAGCTGCTGCAGTTTGCCATCATGGGCTCAATCCTGGTCAGCGCGCTGGAGGGCAAGACGCGCCCGCGCGTGGGACTGCTCAACGTGGGCGAGGAAGACATCAAGGGAAATGAGATCGTCAAGAAGACGCATGAACTGTTGCGTTCCAGTTGTCTCAACTATGCCGGTTTCGTCGAAGGCGATGAGATCTATACTGGCGACCTGGATGTGATCGTGTGTGACGGTTTTGTCGGCAATATCATGCTCAAGACCAGCGAGGGGCTGGCGCGCATGATCACCCATTTCATCAAGCAGGAATTCAAGCGCAACCTGCTCACGAAACTGTCCGCGCTGGTCGCGCTGCCGGTGCTGCACGCGTTCAAAAAACGCGTGGACCCACGCCGTTACAACGGTGCCACCTTCATCGGCCTGAATGGAACCGTCATCAAGAGCCACGGTGGGGCCGATGCGTTCGCCTTCGAGCACGCCATCCTCGAGGCGCTCGCCGAAGTAAAAAATAACGTACCCGAACGCATCGGGCGCGAGCTCGCGGCAATGGCGGAAAAGGGTGTAGTGGCATGAGCCGCGGAGATGGCGAGCGCGCAGCGCGGAGCAGGGGCCCCTCCGGGGATGCGACCGCTGCGCGAGATGCAGGCGTCCCGATCGCGGTCGCTGGCGTCCCCTCCGCTGCCCGATCCCGCTGCGCGGGTCCCTCGGGCGACGCTCCGGGGCGCCCCCCACGAAGTGGGGATGCGACCGGCGAATTGACACAGGCCACCGACAACAAGGAGCAATTGTCTTGCGTAGTCTTTCGGAGGTGGCGGGCATGAGCCGCAGGGCAGGGGCCTATTCGCGCATCATCGGCACTGGCGGCTACCTGCCGGTAAAGATACTTACCAACCACGACCTCGAAAAGATGGTCGAAACGACGGACCAGTGGATCTTTGATCGCACTGGTATCCGCGAGCGCCATATCGCCGCCAAAGACGAGACCACCGCCTCCATGTCCGAGCAGGCCGCGCGGCGCGCCATGGAAGCGGCCGGCATTACCGCCAAAGACATTGACCTCATCATTGTCGCTACCACCACGGCCGATCAGGTATTTCCCAGCACCGCCTGCCTGCTGCAGGAACGTCTCGGCATTCACGGCTGCGCCGCCTTCGACGTGCAGGCGGTATGCACGGGTTTTGTGTACGCGCTCGGTATCGCGGACAAGTTCGTGCGCACCGGGTCGGCCAAGTGCGCGCTGGTCGTCGGCAGCGAAACCCTGTCGCGCATCACCGACTGGACCGACCGCACCACCTGCGTGCTGTTCGGCGACGGCGCCGGCGCCGTGATCCTGGCGGCTTCCGGCAGGCCCGGGATTATTTCCTCGCACCTGCATGCCGACGGCCGGTACAAGGACCTGCTGAGCGTTCCCGCCGGCATCTCCAAGGGTTATGACAAGGTGATCAATGGCACGGCCTACATGAAGATGGAAGGCAACGAGGTGTTCAAGGTGGCGGTGAAGACGCTCGGGCGCATCGTGGACGAAACGCTCGCGGCGAATCACATGAAGAAATCCGATATCCAGTGGCTGGTACCGCATCAGGCCAATCACCGCATCATTGCCGCGACCGCGAAGAAGCTGGGCATGTCCATGGATCGCGTGGTGTTGACGGTGGACCGCCATGGCAATACCTCGGCGGCCTCGATCCCGCTGGCCTTCGACGAGGCGGTGCGCGACGGGCGCATCAAATCGGACGATGTGGTCATGATGGAAGCCTTCGGCGGCGGTTTTACCTGGGGATCTGTACTACTCAAATACTAATAATTTTTACCGCAGATAAACGCAGATATGAAATCTGGATGAACGCAGATTGATCAAAGTCTGATATCTGTAAATCAGCGTTTATCTGCGATATATAATTCTGCGTTCATCTGCGGTTAATGAAAATTTAAATATGACGCTCGCTTTCGTGTTTCCAGGTCAGGGTTCGCAGTCGGTCGGCATGATGAATACGCTGGCCGCTGATTTTCCCATTGTCAAACAAACCTTCGCCGAAGCATCCGAGGCTTTGGGTAAAGACCTTTGGCAACTGGTGGAACAGGGACCGGAGGAAAAACTGAATCAGACCGAGATCACACAGCCGGCCATGCTGGCGGCGGGCGTGGCGACCTGGCGCGCGTGGCTGGCCGCGAACGGCCCACGACCGCAAACCATGGCCGGCCACAGCCTGGGCGAATACTCCGCGCTGGTGTGCGCCGAGGCACTCGGTTTTGCCGAGGCCGTGAAACTGGTCGCGGATCGCGCGCGCTTCATGCAGCAGGCGGTGCCGGCCGGACAGGGCGCCATGGCGGCGATTCTGGGAATGGACGCTGACGCGGTGCGCAAACTTTGCGAGCAGGCGGCACAGGGCGAGGTGCTCGAGGCCGTGAATTTCAATTCGCCCGGTCAGGCCGTAATTGCCGGCGCCGCCGCGGCCGTGGCCCGCGCCGTGGAACAATCCAAGGCCGCCGGCGCCAAGCGCGCCGTGCCGTTGCCGGTGAGCGTGCCTTCGCATTGCCGGCTCATGCACCCGGCGGCGCAGCAGATGGCCGAGCGGCTGAAACAGGCGGACATCCGCCGCCCGCAAATACCGGTGATCCATAACACGCACGTGCAGGCGGAATCCGACCCGCAAGCGATTAGAAATGCGCTCGTGCGCCAGATAGAATCGCCGGTGCGCTGGGTCGAAACCATTCAGAAAATGGCCGCCGCCGGCGTGACCCGGATAGTAGAATGCGGTCCGGGCAAGGTGCTGGCCGGCCTGAACAAGCGTATCGTGAAAACCGTCGAGACGTTGCCAGTATACGATCCAGCCACGCTTCGTGAAGCACTGAACGTCGTTGGAAAAACGGAATAGACAGGATTAACAGGGCGAGGCGGGGTTGTCGCCGATGCACTTAACGTGCATCGGCGCCGCTGAGCGCCCGCGCAGGGATGTGCGGGCCGGGGTAAATCGGAGTTCCGGTGGCGACGCCAGGGACGGCATGCTTGCCATCCCTGGCGTGGCCACGAAGACCTCGATATGCTCGGCCCCGCCATCCGTGGCGGGGCGCTCGCCGGGACGAAGACACGTTAAGTGTCTTCGTCTCTTTCCGGCTCGCCCTGTTAATCCTGTAAATCCTGTCCATTTATTTTTTTATTTGGAGTTATTTTTATGTTGTTGAAAGGTCAGATCGCGCTGGTCACCGGCGCCAGCCGCGGCATCGGACAGGCGATTGCGCTCGAGCTGGGTCGGCAGGGTGCGCAGGTGTTTGGCACCGCGACCTCCAGCGAGGGCGCGGAAAAGATCAGCGCGGCGCTGAAAGCAAAGGGCGTCGCGGGAAAAGGAATGATGCTGGACGTGAACAGCGCGGAATCGATCGCCGCCGTTCTGTCCGAAATCGAAAAATCCGGCGGCGCGCCGACAATTCTGGTCAACAATGCCGGCATCACGCGCGACAATCTGTTGCTGCGCATGTCCGAGGAGGAATGGGACGTCATTCTGAATACCAACCTCAAATCGGTGTACCGCATGAGCAAGGCCTGTCTGCGCGCCATGACCAAGGCGCGCTCGGGGCGCATCATCAGCATCAGTTCGGTGGTGGGAGCGATCGGCAACGCGGGGCAGGTAAATTACGCCGCCGCCAAGGCCGGCCTGATCGGATTCACCAAGGCGCTGGCGCGCGAGGTGGGTTCGCGCCACATCACGGTCAATGCGGTGGCGCCGGGATTCATCGACACCGACATGACCCGCGCCCTGCCCGAGGCGCAGAAGGAGGCGCTGCTCAAGCAGATCCCCCTGGGGCGACTGGGGCTGGCCGAAGAAGTGGCCGCGGCCGTGGCATTTCTGGCCTCGCCGCCGGCGGGCTATATTACCGGCACGACCCTGCACGTGAACGGCGGGATGTACATGAACTAAAGTGGATATCTATCTGAAAAAACCCGGTTAAATGATCGGCTGGACGGTTTTGTACAAATGGTGTTAACTAGGCGCCCGCACGAGGGCAGCAACGTCAATTCTTGGAGGAATGATCACCCATGAGCAGTGTCGAAGAGCGCGTCAAGAAGATTGTCGTGGAGCAGTTGGGCGTTAACGAGGGCGAGGTCAAGCCCGCCGCCTCCTTCGTGGATGATTTGGGCGCGGATTCCCTGGATACGGTCGAGCTGGTAATGGCGCTGGAAGAGGAATTTGACTGCGAAATTCCCGATGAACAGGCGGAAAAGATCACCACCGTCCAGCAGGCCATCGACTACGTCAACTCCCGTCTGAACTGATAACTCATTAGAATAAGAGGCCGTCATCCGCACCGGGTGACGGCCTTTTGGTTTTATAAAGCGCGGCGGAGCCGCGCCCAGACAATGAGGGATTCGGCTTTGAGCAAGCGGCGCGTCGTCATTACCGGCCTCGGCATCCTGTCTCCCGTTGGCATCGGTGTCGCCGAAAACTGGCGCAACATCCTGGCCGGCAAAAGCGGCATCGGCCCTGTCACGCTGTTCGATGCCAGCGGTTACCCTGCCACCATCGCCGGTGAAGTCAAGAATTTCAATCCCACCGCGTTCGGCATTTCCGAAAAGGAAGCGCGGCGCATGGACCGTTTCATCCAGCTGGGCATGGCGGCGGGCATCGAGGCGCTCAAGGACTCGGGGCTGGAAGTCACGGAAGCCAACGCCGAGCAAATCGGCGTGCACATCGGCTCCGGCATTGGCGGCGTCGGCACGATCGAGGACACCATGCTGACCATCAAGGAAAAAGGACCGCGCCGGGTTTCGCCGTTCTACGTGCCCATGAGCATCATCAACATGATCTCGGGCGACCTGTCGGTGATGTTCGGCCTCAAGGGGCCGAACCTCGCCATGGTCACCGCCTGCGCCACGGCCACCCATGGCATTGGCGATGCCGGCCGCCTGATCGAATACGGCGACGCCGATGTCATGATCGCCGGCGGCGCGGAAGCCGCCATCACGCCGACCGCCGTCGCCGGGTTCGGCAACGCCAAGGCCCTGTCCACGCGCAACGACAGTCCGGAAACCGCCAGCCGCCCGTGGGACAAGGACCGCGACGGTTTCGTCCTGGGCGAGGGCGCGGGCGTGGTGGTGCTCGAGGAATATGAGCACGCGAAAAAACGCGGCGCGAAAATTTATTGCGAGCTCGTGGGTTTCGGCATGAGCGGGGACGCGTATCACATGACCAGCCCGCCGGAAGGCGGCGAGGGCGCGGCGCGCTGCATGCGCAACGCCTTGCGCAACGCCGGGCTGAATCCCGACCAGGTGCAATACATCAACGCCCACGGTACTTCGACGCCGCTGGGAGACCGCGCCGAGACGCTCGCGGTCAAGGCCGCCTTTGGCGGTCACGCGCGCAAGCTGGCTATGAGTTCGACCAAATCCATGACCGGCCACCTGCTGGGCGCGGCCGGCGGCATCGAGGCGATCTACACGGCGCTCGCGGTGCGCGACCAGATCGCGCCACCCACGACCAATCTCACCACGCCCGACCCGGAATGCGATCTGGATTACGTGCCGAACGCGGCGCGCCAGATGAAAATCGACGTCGCCATCTCCAACTCCTTCGGTTTTGGCGGCACCAACGGGACGCTGGTGTTCCGCAAACTGGCGTGAAGGCCCATCCGGCCCAGCAATCCAATACCACCCCGGGATATGTCTGTCGTCGTCTGACATCTATCCCCGATCTCGTCGCGCTGCACTCCCGATTTCCCGAGCGTTATCCGCATCTGCTGGCCAGCGTGGCGCATGGCACGCCGCGCGCCCGCTACGACATCCTGTTCGCCTTTCCCGGAGAAACTCTGTCGCTGCAAACGGATTCCCGGCTGTATCGTGACGGACAGGCGCTGGGCCCCGGCGATTTTCTGAACACCTTTGATCGCGATTGGCAGGCGCAGGCCATCCCGGCCGGGGAGAACGTTGCGCCCGGTGATGAGCCGCTGCCTTTTACCGGCGGATGGTTTGTTTTTCTTGGTTATGAACTGGTGGCCCAGATCGAGCCCACGGTCATGGGCGTCACGTTTGACACGGCCTTTCCGGTGGCCTGTGCCACGCGCATACCGGCGGCCATCGTTATCGACCACGCGAAGCAGCAGGCCTGGCTGATGTGTGAGTCTGAACAGTCGAAGGATCTGATACCGGTACTGGAGAATGACGCGCTGACATCCTCCGTAGCAGTCACCGAACCGCCAGTCCTGACGGACATACATGAAGAAGAACCGCGGCATTTTCTCGAGCATGTCCGGCTGGTACAGGAATATATCCGCGCGGGCGATGTCTTTCAGGTAAACCTTTCGCGCTTGTGGCGCATGACCTTGCGATCGCCCATAAGCTCGGCGCAACTTTACCGCCGCTTATGCGCGGCCAATCCGGCGCCATTTGCCGGCATGATGGCTTGGGACAATGATCGTGCGGTCATCAGCTCGTCGCCGGAACGCCTGGTAGCCGTGCGCGGCCGCACGGTACACACGCGCCCCATCGCGGGCACTTATCCGCGCAGCCCCGATGTCGCTCAGGACCGCGCTTTGTCGCAGGATTTGCTGCGCCATCCCAAGGAACGCGCCGAGCATGTGATGCTGATCGACCTGGAGCGTAATGACCTGGGCCGCATATGCCGCCCCGGCTCGGTCCAGGTCAAGGAGTTCATGACGCTCGAGTCCTACCGGCATGTGCACCATATCGTTTCGGAAGTCACTGGAGAGTTGCGCGAGGGCGTGACGCCCGCGCAAGTGATTCGCGCCGTTTTCCCGGGCGGCACCATCACCGGATGTCCCAAGGTGCGCTGCATGCAGATCATTGCCGAGCTGGAACAGGCGCCGCGCACGGCCTATACCGGGTCCATGGGATATATCAATCGCGATGGCAGCCTGGATTTGAATATTCTGATCCGCACCATTATCCGGAATGGACAGGAAATTTCCCTGCGCGCCGGGGCCGGCATCGTGGCCGACTCGGTTCCGGAGCGTGAATTGGCGGAGACCCGCGCCAAGGCCAAGGGCATGCTCGCGGCATTAGGGGAATTCTGATTTATTAGTTTTTGACGCAGAGACGCAGAGACGCAAAGGTTTTTTCAGTTGTTTTTTCAAGTTTTTCTTTGCGTCTTCGCGCCTTCGCGTCAAATACTCATACTTTGAGGTATTTTGTAATGACGATACTGATTAACGGCGAGCCCGGCGACAGCGTATCGGTACTGGATCGCGGATTTCAGTATGGCGACGGGATTTTTGAAACGCTGGCCGTCGCCGACGCCCAGCCGTTCCTGTGGGACAGACATATGCGACGTCTTTTTCACGGCGCCGTGCGGCTCAAGCTCATGGCGCCTTCCGAGGAACTGCTGCGCCATGAAGCCGAGCAGGTATGCCGTGGCGCCGGACGCGGTGTATTGAAGATTGTTTTGACGCGCGGCATTTCCGGACGAGGTTATGCCCTGAACAGGGAGGCGACGCCGACACGTACCGTTGGTCTGCTGCCATGGCCGGATTATCCCGCGCGCCATCGAATGGAGGGCGTGAGCGTGCAGTTCTGTCATAACCTCATTACACGCCATAATGTTCTGGCGGGACTCAAGCATCTCAACCGGCTCGAGCAGGTCCTGGCGCGCATGGAATTGAAAAACGACTGCGCCGAAGGTCTGATGCAGGATGAGACCGGTCACGTTATTGAGGGAACCATGGCGAATGTATTTGTCGTGTCACGCGGCGCACTGCTGACGCCGGACCTGACGCACAGCGGTGTGGCAGGGGTGATGCGTGGCCTGGTGATGGAACGTGCTGGCGCGCTTTCGATAGATTGTCGCGTGACCGGATTGAGACGGGAGAATATTCTCGGCGCCGACGAAGTGTTTCTGACCAACAGCCTGATAGGAGTGTGGCCGGTGTGCCGGATAGAATCGAGGGAATACCCGGTGGGTGCGGTCACAAAACGGATTCAGGATGCCATTCGCGATGCGACCGTTGTTGATTAGACTGGTGGCCGGTCTGGCTGCCGCCTGCGCCATTGGCGCCGGTTACCTTTTTTGGGCCTGGAACCACTCGCTGAAGCCCGGCGCGGAAATCTATGACGTCAAACCGGGCATGCCATTGCGCGCCTTTGCGCGCGAACTGAGCGCACGCGGCGTGCTGTGGGAGAGCCATTCCTTTGTATGGCTCGCGCATTTGACTGGTCGTGATCGCGATCTGAAATCAGGCGAGTACCGCTTCCGCGACGGCATGACAGCGCGTGAACTGCTGGATCAGGTTGTCGCCGGCCGGGTGGCCGAATATCCCGTGGTGCTGATCGAGGGTTGGACCTTCCGGCAGTTTCTGGATGCGATCGAGGAGGCGCCCAAGCTTACGCACACGCTCATCGGTTTGTCGCCGCGCGCCGTCATGGAAAGGCTGGGACATAAAGGGGAACATCCCGAAGGCCGGTTTTTCCCGGACACTTATTATTACTCCGCCGGCCAGACCGATATTATGGTTCTGGCAAACGCCTATGACAAAATGCAGAAGCTCCTGCAGTTCGAGTGGGAAGGCCGGGAGAGCAACCTGCCGCTCAAGAATGCCTACGAGGCGCTGATTCTGGCGTCCATCGTGGAGAAGGAGACCGGCCGCGCCGATGAACGACGCCTGATCGCCGGGGTTTTCATCAACCGACTGCGTCACGGCATGAAGTTGCAGACCGATCCGACCGTGATTTATGGCATGGGAAAAATGTTCGATGGCAACCTGCGGCTGAAGGACCTCAGGCGCGATACTCCCTATAACACCTATACGCGCCGGGGCCTGCCTCCGTCCCCGGTGGCGATGCCGGGGAAAGAATCATTGCAGGCGGTGCTGCATCCCATGGTGACGGGCGCGCTGTTTTTTGTCGCCCGCGGCGATGGCAGTCACGAATTCTCCACTACGCTGGAAGAACACAACAAAGTCGTGCTCAAATATCAACTGAAAGGCAAACCGCGCCATGCCTCACCGCCAAATGTCCCCAACGCGCGTGGACAGACATCGAAAATGAGCGAGACCCGTTAGGAGCCCATGTCGCGCGGATTATTCATCACGCTGGAAGGCGGCGAGGGCGCCGGAAAAAGCACCAACCTCGTCTTTGTCCGCCAATGGTTGCAGCGCGAAGGGCATGAGGTGGTGGTCACGCGCGAGCCGGGCGGCACCGAACTGGGCGAGCGTGTGCGCGATATCCTGCTGCACAGCAAACAACTGCACATCGCGCCGGAGAGTGAAATGCTGCTGATGTTTGCCGCGCGTTCCGAACACATCGCCAAGGTGATACGGCCGGCGCTTGCCGCCGGGAAGGTGGTGTTATGCGACCGCTTCACCGATGCCACCTATGCCTATCAGGGCGGCGGTCGCGGTCTTCCATCGGAGCGGATCGTGGCCATTGAAAATTGGGTGCAGGGCGATCTGCGGCCGGACCTGACACTGCTCTTTGACATTCCGGTCGAAGCCGGGCGCGAGCGCGCCGGGCAGCGGGGCGAACCTGATCGTTTCGAGCGCGAGGATAATGAATTCTTCCTGCGCGTTCGCCAGGCCTATCTGAACCGTGCAGCCAGAGAACCGGCGCGTATGCGCGTCATTGACGCCAGCCGCTCCCTGGAACAGGTGGAACGGCAAGTCACCGCCGTGCTTGAGGAGGTTGTCCGTGGCCGGTGATCGGAATACGGCACTCAATTTTTCCGTGGCCCCGGAGCGCTACCCGTGGCATGGCGCGCTGTGGTCGGCGCTGTCGCGCCAGTTCGATCAGCTTCCGCATGCACTCCTGTTGCAAGGACGCCCCGGCCTTGGCAAGCATGCCTTTGCGGTACAACTGGCCCAGGCGCTTTTGTGCGAGCAACCACGGGCCGGCGTTGCCTGCGGTAAATGTCACGGCTGCCATCTGTTCAGCGTCGGCACCCATCCTGATCTTTCCGGCGTCGGACTGGTGGACGACGCCAAGAGCATTACGGTGGACCAGATTCGCGCGCTTGGCGATTTTCTGTCACTACGGCCCCATACGGCCACGCGCAAGGTGGTGATCATTTCCCCGGCCGACGCCATGAATATCAACGCCGCCAACAGCCTGCTCAAATTGCTCGAAGAGCCGCCGCTCGGCAGCATGCTGCTGCTGGTCACCAGTCATCCGGCGCGCTTGCCCGCCACGATACGCAGCCGCTGCGCCCGTTTGCTCTTCAGACTGCCGACGCCTTCGGTCGGGCAGGCCTGGCTGCAGACGCGGCCCGAAACCAGGAATCAACCCGCCCAGCTGTTGGATTTGGCAGGCGGCGCACCACTTTTGGCGGAGATCCTGGCGCATGAAGAATTCCCGCAAATGCGCGCCAAATTGCTACAGGATCTGGCGGGACTGTCCCAGGGCCGGGAACATCCCGTTACTTGCGCTGCCCGCTGGAAGAGTCTGGGAACGGCCCGAGCCCTCGGCTGGCTGCATGGTTTTGTTTCCGATCAGATAAGAATCCGGATGGGTGCGCCGGCATCGGCGCTGCTCAATCCCGAAGTCGCGGCGCGAGGGGCGCAAGAAAATAATAAATATAAGATTAATGAGTTATATGGTTTTATTGATGTTATTCTTGAGAATTATCGGCAGATCAACAGCCCGCTCGATGAATTATTGATGCTGGAGGATGTTTTGATACGCTGGGTTCGATTGAGCCGACTACAATGAAATTAAACTGTAGTTTCCCATGAACGACAAAACCACCGCCCCTACCGCTGGCGCTGCCAAGGCGGCCAAACCCATTCCGGTCGCGGCGCGTCCGGGCGTCCTGTCCCTGACCATCAAGGACAAAAATGCCCTGTACGCGGCCTACATGCCATTCGTGAAAGGCGGGGGCATCTTCGTGCCAAGCAACCGGCCGTACCGGCTCGGCGAAGAGGTGTTCATGCTGCTGATGCTGATGGACAGCAAGGAAAAGATTCCGGTCGCCGGCCACGTGGTCTGGGTCACGCCGCCGGGCGCGCAGGGCAGTCGCACCGCCGGCATCGGCATCCAGTTCAGCGAAAAAGATTCGGGCATCGCGCGCCACAAGATCGAAGGCATTCTGGCCGGCGCGCTCAATTCCGACCGGCTCACGCACACGATGTAACGTGACGCCGCTCGTTGACTCCCACTGTCATCTCAATTTTGAACCTCTAAACGTCGGCCTGGAAGATATTCTCCAGCGTGCCCGGGACAACGGGGTCGGGCACATGCTGTGCGTGTCGGTCACGCTGGAAACCTTCCCTGAGATACGCATGCTGGCGCACGATCATGCGAACGTGTTCGCCTCCGTTGGCGTGCATCCCAACGAAAGGGAAGGGCGCGAGCCGTCCGTGGAAGATCTGACCACTCTCGCCAACGATGCGCGCGTGGTGGCCATCGGCGAAACCGGCCTCGATTATTACCGCAGCCAGGGCGACATGGTCTGGCAGCAGGAACGCTTCCGCCGCCACATCCGCGCGGCAAAAGAATCCGGCAAGCCTTTGATCATTCACACTCGCGAAGCCGCTGCCGACACGTTGCGTATCATGCGCGAGGAAGAGGCGGGCGATATCGGCGGCGTGATGCACTGCTTCACGGAAAGCTGGGAGGTTGCCCGCGCGGCGCTCGATCTCAATTTCCATATTTCCTTTTCCGGCATCGTGACCTTCCTTAACGCCGATGCCCTGCGCGAGGTCGCGAAACAGGTTCCGCCAGACCGTCTGCTGATCGAGACCGACGCACCTTATCTGGCGCCGGCGCCGTTTCGCGGAAAGACCAACGAACCGGCGTTCGTGAAACACGTGGCGGAATGCCTCGCGATGCTGCGCGCCACGACCCTTGAAGGCATCGCCGAGCACACGACCCGAAATTTCTTCACGCTTTTCAAACAAGCAGAATCTCTCGCGTGACGAACGCGGACTAACGCAGATTTATTTTTAGGATGAACGCAGATAAAGAATAACTTCTATTACTAATCGGCGTTTATCTGCGGTTGCTGTGTTTTTTGTTTTGGGCTGGGTTCTGGTTATTTTTTCTTCCTGCCGCGTTGAATTTTCCTGGAAGGCTGGACCAGCAGAACCGGAACGGAGGCGGTGCGCACCACGAGTTCGGCATCGCTTCCGAGTACCAGCCGGTTGAACCCACGGCGTCCGTGCGTGCCCATCATGATCGCGTCAGCGCGCCATTTGTTGGCTTCTTTCACGATCGTGTCTGCGGCGCGGCCCGTGAGATTTTCCACCATGCGCGAATCGGCCTGCACCTGTTGTTTCCGGACGCGCGCCATGACTTCCTTGATCGATTTTCTGCCTGACTCGCGAAATTTATCGGCAGTCGCGGTGAACATGCTGTGATCGCGGGAAAAGGCTATGCCATCCACCATGTGCAGAATCCGCAGTTTGGCTCCGCTGGCCCTGGACAATCGTATGGCCTTTTCCAGGCCGTTCATGGATGTTGTGCCGCCATCCACGGGGACAAGAATACGTTTGTCCATGTCTGCATCTCCTCGATTTTTTGAATTATCCGCTATTATTGCCGCCGCTGGCGCGGTTAATCCCCGTCAAATCAAGGCAACGCAGGATGTTGCCTGAACCGCGAGACAAATCATTTCCTCTGAAAACATTTATCTCAAGACAAGACACAGGTAGACTTGTTTCCGGTTCGGTCCTTCAGGGCAAGGAGGGCATGATGCACAATCCTTTGCTTGTCATAAAGTCTCTGGGTCAAAGCATCTGGCTCGACTATATCGAGCGCGGCATGCTCGCCAGCGGTGAGCTGGCGCACCTTATCAAGCGCGACGGGTTGGTGGGCATCACCTCGAACCCGGCCATATTCGAAAAGGCCATCACCGGCCATGAAGACTACGAGGCGGATATCGCCGCGCTGGCGCGCCATGCTCGCAACGCCGCCGAGATATACGAGCCCATTGTGCTGGACGACATCAGCCATGCCGCCGATCTGTTGCTGCCGGTGCACGAACAGACCAGCGGGCGCGACGGTTTCGCGAGCATCGAGGTATCGCCGCATCTGGCCTACGACACGGACAAGACGGTGAAAGAGGCGGTGCGGCTGTGGGAGAAACTGCACCGCCCCAATATCATGATCAAGGTGCCGGGGACCATTCAGGGCCTGCCCGCCGTGCGGCAGCTCATCGCCAAAGGCATCAACGTCAATGTCACCCTGTTGTTTGGCCTTGTCCGCTATCGTGAGGTGCTCCAGGCCTGGCTCTCCGGCCTCGAAGACCGCGCAAAAGCCGGCTTAAGACTGGGGTCCGTCGCCTCGGTCGCGAGTTTTTTCCTGAGTCGTATCGACGCGCTGGTGGACAAGCGGCTCGATGCGCTGGTCCATTCCGGCGACAGTTCCGCCGCTTCCTTGCGTGGGACGGCGGCCATCGCTCATGCCCGCCTGGCTTACCGGATGTACAAGGAAACGCAGGGCTCGGAGCGCTGGCGCCGACTGGCCACCCGCGGCGCCCAGCCGCAACGCCTGTTGTGGGCCAGCACCGGCACCAAGGACCCGGCCTACAGCGATGTGAAGTATGTCGAGCCCCTGATCGGGCCGGACACGGTCAACACCCTGCCGCCGGAGACGCTGAATGCTTACCGCAAGCACGGCGATCCGGCCCTGCGACTGGAACAGGATCTGGCGCAGGCCACCGAAGTAACGGCCGGGCTGGCAATGCTGGGTATTGACCTGGAGACGGTCGCCCAGCAGTTGGAGGAAGAGGGAGTGAAAAAATTTGTTGTGCCATTCGACAAGCTGTTCGCCTCTCTTGAGCAACGTCGCCGGAAGCTGGTACCGGTGTCAAAAGATGTTTCTTTATAAACAATTATTTTCATATTTTGTTTCATGTTCCAAACGAGATAGAAACAGGCCTCGAAAACGGGATTCGAACCATGCCATGAACCGCAGGCAGATGCAGGAGTGCGTGGTAAATCCGGCTGGCGGCCATAAGCTTGGAATCCCATATATTCGTATAATGTATATTATGTAAAATAATAAAAGGAGCCGAATTCAGGCTCAAAACAAATTGCAGATTATTTGCCCCCTGCTCCAGCCAGTCTGGCATGCAGCGATTTAACCCGGTCCGCCAGGTTTTTCTTGTTCACAACCGGCACGTCCTTGAGCGCCATTACCCGCTCGAGGTAATGCTTGGTCGCATTCAGGAGCTCGTGCAGGATGTTCGCCGCGACCACGGCACGAGCCAGACCGGAGGATTCGCCCACCCGGGCGACGCTGGAGCCTAGGCCCTGTTTCTCATCGATATAGAAATGGTAACGCCGAAATCAGGTCATGCAGATCAAAGTTTTATGTCTAATTTCAAATATTTATATACATAAACTTATTATAAACATTAATAATTGTTTGGCCTGAATTCAGGGCGGCGACGCCTGCCCGGTCAGCTCCTGCCGTACCTCACGCAGCCGGGCTTTGATCCGCGCGGCGTTCTCGACCCCCATGCGGATCATGATCTTCTGCCCCGCTGACAGCTCCTCGAGGGCGAGGTCGGCGAACTGGTACATGACCTTGGGCCGGACCAGCTTTATCCGCCCCGGGATCTCCGGCGCGGCCAGCAGGTCGTCAATGGCCTCCACCAGACGATCGTTGAAGTAACCCTTGGGGTATCCCAGGTTCATGTATTCCTGCTGGAACAGCGGGTAGAAGCGCGTGTACACCGCGACCAGCTTCTTGGTGTCCACGGCATCGGCCAGCAACACATAGGACTTATAGCGCCGGTAATTACCGGGATTGGTGAGATTGTTTTCGCCCTCCCCGGTCGCGAGGAACTGCCCCGCTACCGGCTTTAACAGCCGGTAACGCAGCGGCACTTTCCGACGCGGCAGGTTGTCCACCGTCACCACGAAGCGCCGCACGACTTCCTTCACGTCGAAAAATTCCTGAACGGCTTTTTGGCCGAAGAAGCCCGAGAGCGCCTCGACCATGGCGTCATCGCTGGCTTCCAGCGCCGGCAGGGGCTTTTCCGACGGCGCCGCTTCCTTGATCGGATGGCGTATCGGCGGCTCGGGTGGAGGCGCGGGCGGCGCCGTTACCGGGGGCGGTGGCGGCGGTTCTTGCTGGCCTGTTTGCCAATAGTAAAAGCCGGCGGCAATGCCACCCAGGACCGGCAACACCACCAACCACATTGTTTTTTTCATAGATAAATTGACGACAGGCGCTGATGCGATTGGTCAAATTTTCAGGCCCTTCATCTTACGACGTGGCCGTTGATAACCCAAGCGCTCCGGTCAATCGCCCACCGCTCTACTCCGCGAAATCCAGCCGCTCCTGCACCGCCTTGATGCCAGCAATAGCACAGGCCTCGTCCCTCTCGCCGCCGGGCGCGCCGATCAACGAACCACCGGCGCGATCCACTACCACGACTGCCAGATGAAAGCCCTTCTTGCGACAGGCCTCGAGGGTGTGGTTGGCGATATCGCGCGCCAGGTCGAGCGTCATGATTTTGGCGTTCAGCACGTCCGCCGCCTGGACCGGAAAAGACAGCATCGCCCCCAGCAGCATTGGCACAAACGATTTCATTTTCATGATGGTAGCTCCCGTCAGGTGAGACGCGACGCCGCTCGCCGCGTTGTTTGAAACAGACGCCCGATGAACCATAATTAATTATTCCCCGCCGCCTCGTGACGCGTCTTACACCGCCTTGAGTTTGTGGGCGCCACAGATGTCGCACGGCGGCAGTTCGTCCAGATCCTCCGCCAGGACAACGCGCGTGCGGCAACCGGTGCACTCATACATGCCGGCGGCGTGTTTTTTAGGCGGCGGAGGCGTGATTTTCGTGATCGTGGGTTCAGCGCCAAGATATTCGAGGCTGCCGCAGTTATCGCAGGGAGGCAGTTCCCGGTAGGTTTGCGAGAAGATCGAACTTTGCCCGCAACGTTTGCATTCATAACGGCCGACGGGATATTCGACAATCTCGCTGGCCGCTTGAATCTCCTTCTTGGCCTCGGCCAGCGCCAGCATCACCTCTTCGCCCAGCCGCTTGGCGCGCGCCTCGGCGGTCTTTGCTTCCATGATGGCCTGTTTCATTGCGCGGGCCAGTTCTTTGGCCCGTTCATGTGCCGATGACATTGTTTCTTCCTTGCTCGTTCTATGCGAAGGCGGGCTTGTCCGCGTTGTTATGGCTGATCGTGGCCAGCCTGAAAGAACCCCTGGTTATATCCGTCATTCCGGTCACAGGCCGAAGACCCGCGTCCGCTCGTCCATGACTTTCGACACATGGCCGGATGTCCATAAACTCGTCGCACTTTGTCATGCCACATAACAGGCGAAACGCATGCTACATGGTTTCGGGCCACGGCGCGTACGCGGCAATTCTACCCAATCCGCCAAAACCGGGAAATTATCGGGCCGTCACGCGCAGGCAACCAGTGCGCGGATGTTCCCAGGGCACGCATCACCTCTTCAATAGCCCGTTCCGCAGCCGATGACAGCGGGTCAGAGAGCGCCTTGTGTTCACGGCGCAGATGGCGCTCCACCAGGATCGCACGCAGGTACTGCCGGCTGTGCTCCGGGTGCGTGTTCATGTCGCTCGTCAGGTAATGGAACCTGGCAATGAACTCGGCGTCATCGAAGTACGGCGCAAACACGCCGCGGTCGAAGGCGTTTTCCAGCACGGCGAAAAACGCGCACTGACCGGCGCGCAATGCCGGTGAGTGGAAAAACTTATACGCATGCTCCAGGTCATGCAGGAAAAAGACAAAGGCATCGGGTTTGTTCAGCACCGGCTGGCGCAGTCGCGGATACTCCGTGAGTACCGTCACCGCGCGATTGCCGCGCGCCTGCATGCGCAATATATCCAGGGGTTTTGGAATATTCTCGCGCAGGATCAAGGGCCAGACGCCCCGCAGCCACTGAACCAATGCCACCGGCACATTGCCGATGACGCCGCGAAACTGGTAACGCTCCATCCAATCGAGCAAGCGCCCCCGTAGGCCCTCCCCTTTCGCCGCCTCCATCACGGTCAGCCATCCCTTGGCGCCGGGTCGCGGATCGCTCTTGTTTTTGCGCGAAGCAAATTGCTGACCGTGTATCGCAATTTGCCAATGGAGGAAATACAAGGCCGCGAACACCGGCGCGTCGAAGTCCCCGGCGCGCCAGCGCACCGCCAGGCCGGGGAGCCGGGTTAACAATTCTTGTGGAGCGTCATTCAGGTTCGACATGTGACAAGCTTACCCTACCCTCTGGTCTTCGTCAGAAACCGATCCAGCTGATTCGCAAACGCCTGTCTGTCAGTCAGGCTGAGTACCGCCGGGCCGCCCGTGTTCACGCCGGTATTGCGCAGCTCGTCCATGAAGTTGCGCATGGTGAGGCGTTCCTGAATATTTTCGGTGGTATAGAATTCCCCGCGCGGGTTGAGCGCATGGCCGCCCTTTTCAATGACCAGCGCCGCGAGCGGAATGTCGGCGGTAATCACGAGGTCGCCCGGTTGCAGCTGCTGCACAATCTTGCTGTCGGCGACATCGAAACCGGCGGGCACCTGGAGGGCCTTGATGTAACCGGACGGCGGCGTTCGCAGAAGCTGGTTCGCCACCAGCGTCAGGCAGACCTGCACCCGCTCCGCGGCCCGAAACAGGATCTCTTTGATGACATTCGGGCAGGCATCGGCGTCGACCCAGATTTGCATTAAATCACCCGGCCCCGTTAAGAAACCTCTGATGAGAATGGCACTTATTTAAGCGCCGACTCCATGACAACCCCTGTGGGTAGCCCGGATGGAGCGCAGCGGAATCCGGGAATAGATGGCATTGCCGGCCGTTTTCCCCGCATTTCGCTGGCGCTTCATGCGGGCTACTGGTTGCGCCCAGGCGCTGTATCCATGATCAAAGCGCTTAAGTAAGTGCCATTGGACTCTGATGAATTATTGTTGATCTATCATTCCCGCGAAAGCGGGCAGAAGTCTCATTACAAATCGACTAATTACCCAGCCTGCTCCATGGCGCGGGCATATTTTCCGTCGCGCGCCAGGCCGTTCAATTGGCAGCGTTTCAAGAGCGCCTTCTGCGCGGCGACGACGTTGCTTTCCTGCCCCTTCCAGGCGGCCAGTACCGGCGCCTGCAGCGCCCGCCCGTATGAAAAGCTGACCTGCCACGGATGCGCGCCCATCGCATTCATGGCGTTCAGATGGTCGGTGGCATCTTCCGCGCTCTGTCCGCCGGACAGGAATACGATCCCGGGGACCGCCGCCGGCACGTAGCGGGTCAGGCAACGCATCGTGGCCTCGGCCACCTGTTGCACGCCGGCCTGACGCGCGCACTTCTTGCCGGCGACCACCATGTTCGGCTTGAGCAACATGCCCTCGAACAGCACGCGGTGGGCGTCCAGTTCGGCGAACACCGCCTCCAGCACCTGGGACGTTACCGCTTCGCAGCGTTCGATGCCGTGGGCACCGTCCATAAGCACTTCCGGCTCCACGATCGGCACGAGGTCCACCTCCTGGCAGAGCGCGGCGTAACGCGCCAGCCCGTGGGCATTGGCGCGAATGCCGAACGCCGACGGAATATTGTGCTCGTCGATCTCGATCACCGCGCGCCACTTCGCGAACTTTGCTCCAAGTTGTTTGTACTCGGCGAGACGTTCGCGCAGGCCGTCCAGACCCTCGGCGACTTTGTCGCCGGGATACAGCGCCAGCGCCTTGGCGCCTTTGTCCACCTTGATCCCGGGGGCGATCCCCCGGCTCGACAGCAGCCTGGCAAAGGGAGTGCCGTCGCGGGTGCTCTGGCGCAGGGTTTCGTCGAAGAGAATGACGCCGCCGATATAGCACTCGATACCGTCGGTGGTAAAAAGTATTTCGCGGTAGCGCCGGCGGTTTTCTTCGGTGGACTCGGCCTTGATCGAATCGAAACGCTTCTTGATCGTGGGACTGCTTTCGTCCGCCGCCAGCACGCCCTTCTGTTTCGCGACGATGGCGCTTGCCACGGATTTGAGTTCGTCGATGTTCATTGGCTCTACCCTCCGGTGAGGACGATTTCCCGGGTTATTTCAGAAGTGGATGATCCTTCGGCAGTTGCCTGGAATACCAGATGGCGAGTTTATGCCGCATGGATTGTTGTGAGACTTGATCTTCGGGCAAGGCTTGAATGAGTTTGTCGTGGATCAGTAGCCGGTAGATGAACAGGATTTTCTCGCTGGCCGAATCCGTCGGCTCGAACACGACGGCGCCCCGGTCCTCGCCGTACTTCATGCCGGCGAGAATCGCGCCTTTGACCAATTCCGCCTCATGGTTCAGTTTCTTCATGGTGACCTCGACCGCTCACATGCCTGTCTGCGTAGAATGGCCTGACCAGCGGTCCTTGCCGGGACGGGCCGCTCGGCTAGGCTCAATTAAGCAAGCACAAAGAGGTTCTATGCGCCTGATACTACTCGCCTTGACCGCCATTGTCGTTGCCGGGGCCGATGTTCTCGCGGCAGAGGCCACGGCACCATTGCATACCCGCCCCTACACCGTGAAATGCGCGGCCACGATCAACGTTTGGGTCGAGGTAGATAGCAACAGCCTTCCGGAGCGCAAACCCACCAACATCGAATCGAAAAAGCGCGTGCAGTTCAGCCTGATCGGTTCCACGCCCTATCGCGGTGATTCCGTGCTGTGCAACTACGCCACCCGCCGGCGCGACGTGGCCACCTCCTACTCCATCCGCTGTCTCCAGCCGCGCAAGGAACGCGGCTACAAGCATTCCTATTTCTGCCACTGAGGCGAAAAAAAACTCCCACCCTCGCGGGTGGGAGCCGGAAAAAATAACAGCCTGCGAAAACGCGGCCGTTATGTCTTGTTTCCCTTCAACAGCATGTACAGCGATACCAGGAACAGCACCAGCAGATACTCTATCCCGCCCACGACATGGACCTTGGAGAGCGTAAAGCTCACCTCGCTCCAGTGCACCATGTACATCACGATGAGCAGGACCGGTATCAGCATCAGCGCCCCGAGCCGGGTCATCTTGTCACCCATGAAGCCGCCCGAGAGCACCAGGACACCGCCGACAATCTCCGCCAGCACGAGTATCAACCCCACCATGTGCGGCACGTTGAGAGCCGCCGCAAAGCCGGTGAGATTCATGAAATTACCGATGCCATGAATCACGAACACGCTGCCCAACGCGATCCGCAGCAGCCAATGTCCGTAGGGTTTGAAGTCGTCGAGAAAATCGAACATAAGGTACCTCCTTACGATTACTAGATGCCTTAAACAATAGCCACGCTTTGGCAGCCCGCTAGAAAAGTTTTTTATGGGTAGTCTCCGCCGATACGAGCGGCAAATGCAGCACGCATTCAGCGAGTTATATGCCCCTGTCCCGCGGGCTATAATTTCAAGTATTCAAAAAAGGGAAATAACGGGGGAGCCACATCGCGACCGGCCATCGTGAAGGTGAGGTGTTTATATTTTTTGGCTGTGTAGCTTGCCATCGCGTTACGGACTTTAAAAATACGGAGATTACCGAATCTTCTGCAGTCGCCCCGGCGCCTGCCCTGCCTGCTCTTCCTGGCTGCGCAGGTAGTCGTCGTAGCTGCCGCCGAAGTTCTCGACGCCCTGCGGGGTCATTTCGATGATGCGCGTGGCCAGTGACGAGACGAATTCACGGTCGTGGCTGACGAAGATCAGCGTGCCCGGGTATTTTTCCAGCGCGGTGTTGAGCGACTCGATGGATTCCATGTCCAGGTGGTTGGTGGGCTCGTCCATGATCAGCACGCTGGGTTGCTGCAGCATCAGCTTGCCAAACAGCATGCGCCCCTGCTCGCCGCCGGAGAGCGCCTTCGTCGTTTTTTTAATTTCATCCTGGGAAAACAACAGCCGGCCGAGGACGGCGCGGATCGCCTGCTCGTCGTCGTTGGGTTTTTTCCATCGGTTCATCCAGTCGAGCAGCGACATGTCCCTGGCGAAGTCGGCGGCGTGGTCCTGCGCGTAGTAACCCAGCGTGGCATTCTCCGACCATTTCACCGTGCCGCTCGCGGGGGCGAGCTCGCCGACCAGGGTACGCAGCAGCGTGGTCTTGCCGATGCCGTTGGGGCCGATGACGGCCACGCGCTCGCCGACCTCGACCGACAGGCTGAGCCCGCGGAACAGCGGCGTCGCGCCATAGCCCTGGCTCACCTTCTTTACTTCCAGCGCCAGGCGATAAAGCCGCCTGGCCTGATCGAAACGCAAAAACGGATTCTGCCGGCTCGACGGCTTGACCTCGGCCAGCTCGATCTTTTCGATCCGACGTGCGCGCGAAGTGGCCTGCTTGGCCTTGGAGGCGTTGGCGGAGAAGCGGCTGACGAAGGTCTGAAGCTCGGCGATCTGCGCCTTCTTCTTGGCGTTGTCGGACAGCAGCTGATTGCGCACCAGGGTGGCGGCGGTCATGTACTCGTCGTAGTTGCCGGGATAGACGCGCAGCTCGCCGTAGTCCAGGTCGGCCATGTGCGTGCACACGCCGTTCAAAAAGTGCCGGTCGTGGGAGATGATGATCATGGTGCTGTTGCGCGCGTTGAGGACGTCTTCCAGCCAGCGGATGGTGTTGATGTCGAGATGGTTGGTGGGCTCGTCCAGCAGCAGGATGTCCGGGTCGGCGAACAGCGCCTGCGCCAGCAACACGCGCAGCTTCCAGCCCGGCGCCACCGCGCTCATCGGGCCGGTATGCTGTTCCAGCGGGATGCCGACGCCGAGCAGCAATTCGCCGGCGCGCGCCTCGGCGGTGTAGCCGTCGAGCTCGGC
>MFTB01000023.1:8103-8254 GCA_001785195.1 Candidatus Muproteobacteria bacterium RIFCSPHIGHO2_12_FULL_60_33 | reverse complement strand
ATGCGGCAGCGCGCTGTGGCTCTGGGACCCGACATGGCCGGAGCTGGTGCATCCGTTCGCCTCGGCGATCGACACCGATCTCCCGGTTCCGCCCGAGCGCACGCACCTGATGCTGGGATCGAAGGCGAACTGGGTGCCGGTCCTCGCCGGC
>MFTB01000023.1:0-8047 GCA_001785195.1 Candidatus Muproteobacteria bacterium RIFCSPHIGHO2_12_FULL_60_33 | reverse complement strand
GCGCTTGGGGCTTGAAGGTTGAGAACCTCTTTTAAATCGGTTGGTTGTCTTGAGCCCTTGAAAACTTGAATTTTTCGACCCCAGGCTCTAGCATCCACGCTGCAAAACGCGGCGGTAAAACCCCGCGTTGTTTCTCGAAGATTTAGATAAATCAACAAGATAACGCGCGCGGGGAGCCGCCCCTGCGCATTGCCGGTTAACCATAAATCTTGTCGCCTCTAACACTCGCCTATCTGGCTCTCGTCAGCGCCCTGGCCTCCGGGATCGTCGCGTTGGGAGCGGACCGTTACCCCGGCCTGCTGCGTTACGGCTCATCCATCCTGCTCGGAGCCTGCGGCCTGCTGGCCATCGTTGCCGGCGGCTGGGCGCTGCTGGACGAAACGCCTCATCTGGACCAACTGGCGTTGGGATTACCCTGGCTTCAGTGGCACCTGAGACTGGACGTCCTTTCGGGTTTCTTCTTTAGCGTCGTCGGCCTGCTGGTGCTCGCGGTGAGTTTCTACGCACCGGGGTACCTGCAGGACTATACGCACGCAAAAATCCGGGAGCTGGCGGCGCTCGGATTTTTCACGGGCCTTTTCATTCTCGGAATGCTCCTGGTGCTGCTCGCGGACGACGCGTTCGTATTCATGATCGCGTGGGAACTCATGTCGGTCTCGTCGTATTTTCTCGTGGCCTACCAGCATCAGCACGCCGCCAACCGGCGCGCGGCGTTTCTGTACCTGCTCATGGCCCACGTCGGCGGCCTCGCGATATTGCTCGGTTTCGGTGTGATAGCCGGTTTCGGCAACGGTTTCACCTTCGAAGCCATGCGCGCGGCGAATCTGTCCGTCACTTGGGCTTCCATCGCTTTTGCGTTGGTTTTCTTCGGTTTTGGCATGAAGGCCGGCATGGTCCCGGTGCATGCATGGCTGCCGGAAGCGCATCCGGTCGCGCCGTCGCACATCTCCGCGCTCATGAGCGGCGTGATGCTCAAAGTGGCGATCTATGGATTTATTCGCTTCACCTTCGACCTGCTGGGCAATATACAGTGGCAATGGGGATTGACCGTGCTTGTTATCGGCGCGGCTTCCACTTTGCTCGGCGTGTTATACGCGCTCATGCAACACGATCTCAAACGACTCCTCGCCTACCATTCCGTGGAAAATATTGGGATCATCCTGATGGGAATAGGACTGTCGATGATTTTCATCAGCGCGGGCCGGCCCGAGCTGGGTGCTCTGGGGCTGATCGCTGCGCTCTACCACTCGCTGAACCATGCCTTGTTCAAAGGCCTGCTGTTCCTCGGCGCGGGCGCCGTGCTGCACGCCACCCACGAGCATGATCTCAACAACATGGGTGGACTGATCAAGCGCCTGCCGCAAACGGCGATGTTTTTCCTGATCGGTTGTCTCGCGATTTCCGGCTTGCCGCCTCTCAACGGGTTTGTCTCCGAATGGCTCACCTTTCAGGCGGCGTTACAGGCGCCATCGCTCGATAGCGGGGTGTTGCGAAGTCTCATTCCCATCGCCGCGGCCTTGCTCGCCTTGTCCGCCGCGCTCGCCGCCGCGTGCTTTGTCAAGGTCTACGGCGTCGCCTTCCTCGGGACAGCACGCAGCCGCAAGGTGGCGCACGCCCGCGAGGTGGATGTCGGCATGCGTGCCGGCATGGGCCTGCTCGCGGTTTTATGCGTGGTCTTCGGCATTTTTCCTTCCGTGGTGATCGGCGCCATTGACGCGATACCTAATATGTTGCTGGGCATCAAACCCCCGAGCGCCACGGCGCACGGATGGCTGTGGCTTACGCCGATATCCCCTAAGATCGCGTCGTACTCGGCGCCGCTGGTATTCGCCGGCGTGGCGCTGTTCGCGTTCATCAGTTACGTCGTGTTGCGCGCCCGGCCCGTGAAGTTCCGCCGTGGCTATCCATGGGATTGCGGCTTCGGGGCGCTCAATGCACGCATGCAATACACCGCAACCGCCTTTTCCATGCCGATACGGCGTATCTTCTCTCCGGTGTGGGACGCCATCGAGCAGATCGAGGAAACACATAACGTCACGCAGCCGCAGCGCACGGAAACGATCCGGCATCATCTTCAGGTGCAGGATAAATCCTGGTCGCGGCTCTACGAGCCCATTGGCAGACTCGTGCTCGCGGCCGCGCGCCGTGTCGGTCGCATCCAGACCGGCAGCATCCATACCTATCTCGCGTATTCCTTCTTCACGCTGATTCTGCTTTTGTGGGTGGTGACATGACCGCCTGGATTCTCGCCGCATTGCAAACGCTGCTTTTCGTATTCATGGCGCCGCTGCTCGGTGGTTGGGTCGGGCGCGTGAAATGCCATATGCAGAATCGCGCGGCGCCTTCCCTGCTGCAGCCCTACCGGGATTTGGCGAAGCTTTTTCGCAAACACACCGTGCTGGCGGAACAGGCTTCGTGGATATTTCGAGGAACCCCTTACATCGTTTTCGGCGCCACCATCCTTACCGCCGCGGTGGTGCCACTGGTGGCCGTGCAACTTCCCACCGCCGCCATCGCCGACGTGATCGTTCTTGTCGGCTTCCTCGCCCTCGCGCGATTCTTCACGGCGCTGGCCGGCATGGACATCGGCACCGCTTTCGGCGGCATGGGTTCCTCGCGTGAAATGATGATCGGCGCGCTCGCCGAACCCGTCCTGCTGATGGCGGTGTTCACGCTGGCGATGACGGCCTCCACCACCAACCTGTCGGAGGCCACGACGTTCACGCTGAACAGCGGGCTGGTCCTGCGACCCTCGTTCATCTTCGCGATGCTGGGGCTGATGATGGTGGCAGTGGCTGAAACCGGGCGCGTGCCGGTGGACAACCCGGCCACGCATCTCGAGCTGACCATGGTGCACGAGGCGATGATCCTGGAATACAGCGGCCGGCACCTGGCGCTGATCGTATGGGCCGGCCAGATCAAGCTGATGATATATATGGTTCTGGTCGCCAACATATTCTTCCCCTGGGGCATCGCCACCGAACTGGCGGCGAATGACCTCGCCGTGGGCCTGGCCGCGATTGCCGCGAAGCTGATCCTGCTGGGCGTGGTGCTGGTGGTGTGGGAGACGGTCATGGCCAAGATGCGCCTGTTCCGCGTGCCGCAATTCCTGGGATTTGCTTTCCTATTAAGCCTGCTCGGCATGCTGACGCACGTGGTGCTGGAAACCGGAGGGTAATAACTATTTTATTTTTATGAAACCGCAGATAAACGCAGATGGACGCGGATTAGAAGAGATAACGGGTAGGATTATCGGCCGTGCTTATACGGTTTCGAATACGCTGGGTTGCGGGTTTCTGGAAAAGGTTTATGAAAATGCGCTTGTTCATGAACTGAGGAAGGCTGGTTTTGAGGTCGACCAGCAGAAAAGTCTGAAGGTCATGTATGACGGGATTCTCGTGGGTGAGTATATCGTGGATATCCTGGTTCAAGGAATCATTATTCTTGAGGTAAAAGCGGTGAAGATTTTGGATGAAATCCATGTCGCACAGTGCCTTAACTATCTCAAGGCAACCGGCCTCAAACTGTGTTTGCTCGTCAATTTTGGCGTGCCGAAAGTAGCCGTTAAACGGATTGTAAATAATTTATGAATCTGCGTTTATCTGCGTTCATCTGCGGTTACAAAAATATTATGAAATATTGCTTCATCCACGTTCATCGGTGGTTATAGAAAATAATATGGAATTCACGCAACTCAGTCTCTACGATCAGGCGATACTGCTGTTGGCGGCGATTGTGCTGTTCACGTCGTTCATCATGCTGGCGCAGCCGCGTATCGTCCCGTTGATTCACGCGTTTGCCTGGCAAGGAACCCTCCTGGCGGTGACAACGGCGCTCGTGGCCTATGTCACGGACCATCCGCATCTCTACATTTCGGCCGGCATGACCTTCGTGCTCAAGGCCCTGTTGATTCCGTGGATGCTGCACCGGCTCGCGGTGCGGCTCAATATTCATCGCGACATCGAGGCGGTGGCGTACCCGTCCCTGACGCTGATGGCCGGCGCCAGCCTCGTCGTCTTCAGCTACTACGTGGCCATCCCCATCGTGCAGCTTTCCACGCTGGTGACGCGCAACGCCATCGCCATCAGCATCGCCGTCATCCTGCTCGGCATGCTGCTCATGATTTCGCGCAAGAAGGCGATTTCCCAGGTCATCGGCTTCATGTCCATCGAAAACGGATTGTTCTTTGCCGCGGTGGTGTCCACTTTCGGCATGCCGATGGTGGTCGAGTTGGGCATCGCCTTTGACGTGCTGGTGGCGTCGATTCTCTTCGGCGTGTTCTTCTTCCAGATGCGCGCCTCCATCGACTCGCTCGACGTGGACCGGCTCAACCGGCTGCGGGAGGTGGACGAATGACGGCGGTGTGGCTGACCCTGCTTATTCCGCTCGCCGGCATCGTCCTGATGGCGCTCATCGGCCATACCCGCGTGGCCGGCTGGGTCAACGTCGCCCTGGCCGCCGTGACTTTCACGGTTTCGGTGTGGCTCGCGCTGATCGTATACGCGGACGGCCCGCTGCTGTCCCCGAGCCGCATGCTTTATATCGACGCCTTCAACGTTTATCTCGTCACGCTCACCGCCTTCGTCGGTCTGACCACGGCGATTTTCTCCCGTCCCTACATGCTGCACGAGGTCGAGACCCGGCGGATCGGCAAGGGCCGCATGCGGCTGTATCACTCCATGTACCAGGGCTTCATGTTCGCCATGCTGGCGGCGCTCACCACCAATAACGTCGGCATCCTGTGGGTGGCGATGGAAGGCGCGACGCTGGCCACCGTGCTGCTCGTCTCGCTTTACCGCACGCCGGAGGCCGTGGAAGCCGCCTGGAAATATTTCGTGCTCTGCGGCGTCGGCATTGCCCAGGCGCTGTTCGGCACGGTACTGCTGTTTTTCGCGGCGGAGCGCGTGGCGCCCACGCGCGACGATGCCTTGCTGTGGAACGTGCTGTACGATGTCTCCACGCAACTGGAGCCGACGGTGCTGACGTTGTCGTTCGTGTTCCTGCTCGTGGGCTACGGCACCAAGGTCGGTCTCGTGCCGCTGCACAACTGGCTGCCGGACGCGCATTCCGAGGGCCCCACGCCGATGTCGGCGATCCTGTCGGGACTGCTGCTCAATGTCGCGCTGTATGCGCTGGTGCGCGTGAAAATGATCGTTGACGGCTCGCTGCACAGCAATCTCGCCGGACACCTGATGATGGGATTCGGTTTGCTCTCGTTCATGGTTGCGGGCCTGTTCCTGCATCGCCAGCGCGACATCAAGCGCATGTTCAGTTATTCGTCCATCGAGCACATGGGCTTGATGACCTTCGCCTTCGGCATCGGCGGGCCGATCGCGACCTTCGGGGCGCTGCTGCACATGACCGTGCACTCGCTCACCAAGTCCGCGATTTTCGTCACCGTCGGCCATGCGGCCCAGATCGCCGGCACCCAGACCATCGAGAAAATCCGTGGCCTGATCCGCACTCAGCCTACCGTGGGCTGGGGGCTGTTGCTCGGGACCGTGGCCATCGCCGGTTTTCCGCCGTTCGGGGTGTTCACCAGCGAGTTCCTGGTGCTCATCGCCACCATGAAATCCTGGCCGTGGCTGACCGTGCCGCTGCTCGTGGGTCTGGCGATCGCGTTTGCCGGCCTGTTCCGGCACATCCATCCCATGGTGTACGGCGACCCGCCGGAAGGCCAGGCGCCGGTGCGCGCCAACATGCTGCCGGTGATGATCCAGCTCGGGCTGGTGCTCTGGCTCGGCATCGCTATCCCCGTGTTCCTGTCCAAATGGTTCGAGCAGGCCACTGTGCTGATCTCCGGGAGTTCGCCGTTATGACCGCCGCCTGGCTGACCGCCTTTCTCGGGAGGCTCACGCTGCGGGAAATTCAGGCGCAGGAGGAGCCGGCGGCCGGTCTCGCGCCGGCCCACCTGCTGAAAGTCCGTGCCGATGATTGGGGGCATCTCGCGCACGAGGCCAAAAACTGGGAGTGCCGCTGGGTCGGCGCCTGGGGCGAGGACAGCGGCGAAGAACTGATCGTCAACGCCTGCTTCGAGAGAGAAGGCGTGTATCTGGTGGCGCGCACGCAGGTTCAGCGCGCGACGCCCGTGCTGCCTTCGCACACGCCTTATTTCGTCGCGGCCGATCGTCCCGAGCGGCACATGCAGGACATGCTGGGAATCGCTTTTATCGATCATCCCGATGCGCGGCGCTGGACACGGCACCGGGCGTGGAAGGAGTCCGAGTATCCGCTGCGCAAGAATTTTCCGGTGGCGGGCAATCCTCCGGCGCAGACGCCGCCGAACGACAACTATCGCTTCCTGTTCGCGCACGGCAGCGGCGTGTACGAAATTCCCGTGGGCCCGGTGCACGCGGGCATCATCGAGCCGGGGCATTTCCGTTTTCAGGCCGTGGGCGAGACTGTGCTTAATCTGGAAGAGCGCCTGGGTTACGTGCACAAGGGTATCGAGAAAATCGCGGAAGGGCGCGACGCCGCCGGTCTCGCGCGTCTCGCCGGGCGTGTCTCCGGCGACTCCACCGTGGCGCACGCCTGGGCCGCCTGCATGGCCATGGAAAAAGCGGCGGGGGTCGAAGTGCCACCGCGGGCACTGGCGCTGCGCGCCATCATGGCCGAGCGCGAGCGCGTGGCCAATCACCTGGGCGACATCGGCGCGATTTGCAACGACGTCGCCTTTACCTTCGCGTTTTACCAGTTCGGACGCCTGCGCGAGACGTGGCAGCGCATCAGCCGCGAGGCCTTCGGTCATCGCTTCATGATGGACCGCGTCGTCCCGGGCGGCGTGGCTTCCGATCTCGGCGATCAGGCGGCTGATGCGATGAAAAGGCAGATAGCTTCCCTGCGCCAGGAACTGGATGGCCTGTACAACATCATCGACGATCTGCCCTCGCTGGAGGACCGGCTGGATACCACCGGTTATCTCAGCCCGGAAACCGCCAAGGCCTTCGGCGCGC
The DNA here is from genome assembly GCA_001785195.1 of Candidatus Muproteobacteria bacterium RIFCSPHIGHO2_12_FULL_60_33. GTDB lineage: Bacteria > Pseudomonadota > Gammaproteobacteria > Acidiferrobacterales > Sulfurifustaceae > Sulfuricaulis. Next base: position 1,094 of record MFTB01000023.1, on the reverse strand, counting down.
TGGGTTACGTCGGGCGTGCCAGCGGCGCGCCGTTCGACGTGCGCAAGGATGCACCGTATGCGCCCTACGCTCGCTTCAGCATTGAGGTGCCCGTATTCAAATACGGCGATGTCGCCGCGCGCGTCAAGGTGCGGGCGCAGGAAATCCTTGAGTCATTCAAGCTGATCGAAAGGCTGATCGAGGACTTGCCCCCGGGACCGATTCGCGCCGACTGGAAACCCGCACCGGCGGGCGCCGAGGGACTGGGATTCACCGAGGGATTCCGCGGCGAAATTCTCGCCTACGTCCGCTTCGGGGAAAATGGACGGATTGCGCGCTACTTCCCGCGCGATCCCAGCTGGCTCACCTGGCCGACGCTCGAGAAACTGGTGCGCGACAACATCGTCCCGGATTTTCCGGTGTGCAACAAATCCGTGAACGGATCGTATTCCGGGCACGACTTATAATATTCTTGAAACCGCTGATAAACGCAGATGAACGCTGATTTAAAAGCAAGAATCAACGAAATAAGGTTTTCTATATCTGCGTTTATCTGCGTTCATCTGCGGTTCCCAAAATAATATGCTCAGAATTCTTTCCAAAATTCAGCGCATCGGCATCGTCACCGAACCGCTGCCGAAAATCGACGAGCCCGCGCTCGAGGAGGTCGGCGCGCGGCTCAAGGCGAAAATCGGCGAGATGTTCAGCGGCAGCCTGGCGATCCGTGAAGTGGACGCCGGGTCGTGCAACGGCTGCGAGCTCGAAATACACGCGCTGAACAATCCTTATTATGGTATCGAGCGGTTCGGCGTGCATTTCGTCGCCAGCCCGCGCCATGCCGACATGCTGCTCGTCACCGGGCCGGTGTCGCGCCACATGGAAGCGGCGCTACGGCGCACGTACGATGCCACGCCCGAACCCAAGCTCGTGATTGCGGTCGGTGAATGCGGCGCGAACGGCGGTGAATTCGGCGTCAGCTACGCTTCCTGCGGCGCGGTGTCGAACGTTATTCCGGTGGATGCGGTCATCCGCGGCTGTCCGCCGACGCCCCTCGATCTGATGCGTGGTATTCTAGAGGCTATCCGAGGACGCACCGTAGGCAAGCAAGAATAAGG
>MFTB01000022.1:3337-12887 GCA_001785195.1 Candidatus Muproteobacteria bacterium RIFCSPHIGHO2_12_FULL_60_33 | reverse complement strand
ATGCCGGTCACGGTGTTGGTCACGCCCGGGCCGGAGGTCACGAGCACCACGCCGGGACGCCCGGTGGCGCGCGCGTAGCCGTCGGCCGCGTGTGCCGCGCCCTGCTCGTGCCGCACCAGGATGTGCTTCACCTTGTCCTGCCGGTAGAGCGCGTCGTAGATGTGCAGCGCCGCGCCGCCGGGGTAGCCGAAGACGAATTCCACGCCTTCGTCAGCCAGGCAGCGGACAAAAATATCTGCGCCAGTTAATTCCACAAAAACCTCAAGGGAAATAAAAACCCGCGTACGCCCCATACCGGGCGCGCGGGCCTTGGCGGTTGCCGGTTTAAAAATAAGAAATTACTTATAAGTATCCGCAGGGTCAATAGGAAATACAGCAATCCAGGCTTTTTATTGTCTCCGCCAGGTGGTCCGGCCGGCAGTATCCTCCAGAATGACTCCCTGAGCCTTGAGTTCGTCGCGCAAGCGGTCCGATTCGGCCCAATTCTTGTTCTGGCGCGCCTCAGAACGCCGGACGATCAGGGCCTCGATTTGTGCGTCGCTCAGGCCATCGGCAGCACCGCCGCGCAGGAAGGCCTGGGGATCGTGCTGTAGCAGACCAAGCACCCCGCCCAGGCGGCGCAGGGCCGCGCCCAGCGGAGCGGCCGCGGCCGTATCATCCTCGCGCAGTTTATTGATATCGCGCGCCAGCTCAAACAGCACCGCCAGGGCACCGGGCGTGTTGAAGTCATCGTTCATGGCGGCGTGAAACTTCTCCTCGTACGCGGCCGCCGCACCCCCCTCGCCGGCCGGTCGCTCACGGCTTCCTGCCTCGCGCGACACTGGTACATCCCTGGACATCGCCGGCAAATCCTTGAGCGCGAGATACAGGCGGGTCAGCGCCGTTTTGGCGCCTTGCAGGTTTTCGTCGGAATAGTCGAGCGGACTGCGGTAGTGGCTGCCCAGGATAAAATAGCGCACCACTTCCGGATCGAATTTCTTCAGCACCTCGCGCACCGTGAAGAAGTTGCCGAGGGATTTCGACATTTTCTCCTCGTTGAGGCGCACGAAACCGACGTGCATCCAGGTATTCACGAATTTCCCGCCGCTGGCCGCCTCGCTCTGGGCGATTTCATTTTCATGATGCGGAAACTTGAGGTCCATGCCGCCGCCGTGGATGTCGAAATGACTGCCGAGGCAGGCGGTGGACATGGCCGAGCATTCAATATGCCAGCCGGGACGGCCCGGTCCCCAGGATGAATCCCACTGCGGTTCACCGGGCTTGGCGGCCTTCCACAGGACAAAATCGAGCGGGTCGTCCTTGTCCTCGCCGACCTCCACGCGCGCCCCGACTTTCAACTCATCCAGGGTCTTGCCGGAAAGCGCGCCATAGGGCTCGAACTTGCGCACACGATAATAGACGTCCTTGTTTTTCGCGCTATAGGCAAAACCACGCTCGACCAGCCGGGCGATCATGTCGCGAATCTGGGGCATGTGCGCTGTCGCGCGCGGCTCCTGGTCCGGCGGAATTAAGCCCAGCGCTAAAGCGTCTTCGTTCATGGTCTGGATGAAACGTTCCGTGAGCGCGCCGATATCCTCGCCGTTCTCTTTGGCCCGATGGATGATCTTGTCGTCGATGTCGGTGATGTTGCGGATATAGGTCACGGCATAGCCGCGCGCGCGCAGATAGCGCGCCACCATGTCGAACACCACCATCACGCGCGCGTGCCCAAGATGACAGTAGTCGTACACCGTCATGCCGCAGACGTACATACGGACCTGTCCGGGCGTGATGGGGGCGAAGGGCTCTTTTTTCCTGGTGAGACTGTTATAAATCTGGAGCATGGTCCTGCTGTTAATGTTGTTTGTTTATATTGATAGCCGTTTCCGGGCACGCTCCACGCCGATGAGCGGCAGGAGCTTGGCCATCTCCGGCCCGTCCAGCTCACCCATGAGCGCCGCGCGCAAGGGCTGAAACAGCGCCTTCCCGCTCACGGCCCGCGTCTGCCGCAAGGTTTCGCTGACGGCCTTGAAATCGGCGCCATGCTTTTCCAGCGCCTGGCGCGCGGTCGCGAAAAATTCCTGACCGGCCGTCGTCATGGCTTCCCGTGCCGCATGGCTGACGACGAGCTGATCCGTAAACACGATCTGCGCCCAGCGTAGCGCATCCGCCGGAAAGGATATATTGGCACGCACAGCGGCGGTAAATTCCTCCCGTTTTTCCATCGGCACCAGTGTGTGTACCGCTTCGCCCATCCACGTCCACAGCGACTCGGACGGTAAATGCAATACCGCCTCGTGCTGCCAATGCATAAGCTGGGTTTCGTCATAACGTGCGGGCGCACGACCCAGTCGGGACAGCCCAAAATTTTCCGCGAGAGCATTCAGGCTCATCAAAGCATTGGCATCATAGGTATGACCAAGACGAGCGAGATAATTGTTTATCGCCAGTGGCAAAAAACCGCTGGCGCGCAATTCCTGCACGCTTTTGCTGCCGCTGCGCTTGGACAGCGGCGCGCCGTCGGCCCCCACCACGAGCGCGATGTGGGCATAATCCGGCAGCGGCAGGCCGAGCGCCTGGAGCAGCAGGATCTGGCGCGGGGTGTTGGTCAAGTGATCCTCGCCACGCACGACCAGAGTCACTTCCATGAGGGCATCGTCAATGGCGTTACAAAAGAAAAACGCCGGCGTGCCGTCGGAGCGGCGGATGACGTAGTCGCCGATGTCATCCGTGCTGAACACCTGCCATCCGCGCACCTTGTCCTCGAATTCAACGGTTTTCCCCTCTTCCACCCGGAACCGCAGGGTGGCGGGCTCGGCCCGGGCGAACCGCGCCTGCACCTCCTGCGGCAACAAGGCGCGGCATTTGCCGGAGTAACGTGGCGGGCGATGGGCGGCCAGGGCGGTTTTGCGCGCGATGGCCAGTTCATGCTCGCTGCAGAAACAAGGGTAAGCCAGACCCCTGGATTCGAGAGCGGCGAAATATTCCTTGTAGATCGATCCGCGCTCGGACTGTGCATAAGGCCCGTGCTGGCCGCCGGCTTCCGGTCCTTCATTCCAGGCGAGGCCCAGCCAGCGCAAATCCTGTTCCAGCGCGCGGGCGTATTTTTCATGTCCACGCAAGGCGTCGGTATCTTCCAGACGCAGCAGGAAGGTTCCCTGTGCCTGCCGGGCCAGCAGAAAATTGAAAAGCGCCGTGCGGATATTGCCGAGATGCAGCAGGCCCGTGGGGCTGGGGGCGAAACGGGTCTTGAAGGGTCGCGCGGTCATCGTGAAGGACGCCATGTTAACGGAAACCGCCCTCCCGGCGAAGTCCCGGCATTACGACAGGCCCACTATCGGTCCGGCACGATCATCCGAACACACCTATCCGCGGCCGTCGCCCGCATGCTTTCTGAAGCCGCGGATGTGCCGGATCGATAGGAAAAATCATATGGATATTCGAATTATTGAGGCGGCAAGCAGGGCTCGATCAAAGCCATGACATGGAATACCGGCCGGAAATTTTTTATGCTAATGCATGCCGCCTCAATAATTCAGTGTAAACTTCAGTACAGAAGCCCGCCGGCGGCGGGCTCATTCAGCCATTAGCACAAAAGAGCGCCCACTGATGATTCACATGAAAACCAATTACGGCACCATCGTCCTGGAGCTCAATCCGGACAAGGCGCCGAAGACCGTGGAGAGCTTTCTCGCCTACGCGAAGGACGGCTTTTACGACGGCACGCTGTTTCACCGGGTCATCGACAAGTTCGTCATCCAGGGCGGTGGCTTCGGCCCTGGCATGATCCAGAAAATGACGCGGCCTCCCATCGAGAATGAAGCGAACAACGGTTTGCGCAACGCCCGTGGCACGCTCGCCATGGCGCGCGCCACCGATCCGCATTCCGCCACCAGCCAGTTTTTCATCAACATCGGGGACAACGATTTCCTGAATTATACCGCGCCCACGCCGGCGGGCTGGGGTTATTGCGTGTTCGGCAAGGTCATTGACGGCATGCATATCATCGACCAGATCAAGGGCGTTGCCGTCGGCTCCAAGCTCGGTCACAAGGACGTACCGCTGTCCGACGTGCTCATCGAGAAAATACAGGTCATCGACGAAAACCAGTAGACCCAGGAAGAGAGATGCCGGCCACTACGCTATTCATCTCCGACCTGCATCTCTGCGGCGCCCGCCCCGCCATCACCGGACTGTTCCTCGACTTTCTCCAGCGCCGCGCGCGCACCGCTGACGCACTCTACATCCTCGGCGACCTGTTCGAATACTGGATCGGCGACGAGGCTGTCGAGCAGGAGGAATTCCGCACTATTGTCCATGGCCTGCGCGAACTGACGACGAGCGGAACGCCGGTTTTCGTCATGCACGGCAATCGCGATTTCCTGATGGCGGACGGTTTTGAAAAAGCCACCGGCTGCCGACTCCTGTCCGACCCCTCTCGCATCGACCTTTACGGCATGCCCACCCTGCTCATGCACGGCGACACCCTGTGCGTCGATGACATCGAGTACATGAATTTCCGCGCCCAGGTGCGGAACCCGGCCTGGCAGAAGGAATTCCTCGGCAAATCCGTCGCCGAGCGCGACCGGATCGTGCGCGACTTCCGGGAAATCAGCAAAAATTCCACCGCCGCCAAGAAACCGGAAATCATGGATGCAAACCCAAAGGCGGTGGAAACCGTGATGCGCGAGCACCGTGTGCAGCGCCTGATCCACGGGCACACGCACCGGCCGAAGGAGCACGTTTTCGATCTCGACGGCCGACCCGCGTGGCGCATGGTGCTCGGCGACTGGTACGAACAAGGCAGTGTACTCAGCGTGGACGCGCGCGGCTGGGCGTTGGAGGGTCTGCCGCTTAAAACATCAATGAAAAGTGAAAAGTTAAAAGTGAAAAGATGAATCTGTTAACTTTTCATTTTTCACTGTTAATTATTCACTGCTTTCTCAATTCCTCGATCGTCAACCGCTTGTAATCCGCCGGCAGGCGCAGCATCGCGGCCGTGGCGCGGAATTCCGTATTGTAATCCACCAGTTCAATCGTCTTGCCGGTCATGTCCACGAGCCGGACCGGAAAGCCATGCTCCAGATGGCGCGTGGGCAGAAACACGTTATTCGCGAGGTCACAGGCGGACTGCATTTCCGGGGGCGTCATCGGCAGGGTTTTTGCCTGCTGCCCGGCCAGCACCTCGCGGTACTGGCGCAACGCCGCCACCGCATCCGGCATCAGCTCCGCCGCCGCATAAAGGTCATAACAGCGCTTTCCGTTCGTCAGCAACTCATAGTGGCTGACTTCGTGCCCTCCGACAGCGGGAAACGCAGCGCTGTCACGCTCCACCTTGTGTGTCAGGTTGGGCGGGGGTTTGGCATCCATCGGTCGCGGTGGGATGACCAGAATCTGCCTGTCCGCGCCGGTGACGTTGTAAAGGGTCCCGTCGGCCCGGTCGAACAGCAGGAAATCCACGTCGTCGGCTCCTCCGTCCATGCGCAGAAAACCCGCGGTAACGATCATGCGCGTGCGGTAGGGTTCGGCGCCCGGCTCGTGCTCGACGAAATACAACACGGCCGCCGGTGTCGTCGGTTCCGAACAGGAAACCAGTGCCGCCAAGAAAAGCAGGATGGACAAGGCACGTCCTGCCCACTTCGTTTTACGTCTCACGATTCACGTCTCACGATTCACTGTTATTGATCCGGCATGATTGTTCTTGAACGAAGGAAGCCGGCGACAAGTATTTCCCGGCCTTGATCGCGACAGGGATATGCCGGGTCAATAACGAAATTATTAATGATTTTCGATTATTGAGGCGGCAAGACGACCTCGATCGAGAGCTTAGATAGAAATAGGCCACCGAAAATGTTTCAAGTTGATTCATGCCGCCTCAATAATCCCAGCATGATGTCCATGACATTGGTGCCGGTCGGTCCGGTTTGGATCAGATCGCCGCTCGCTTCCAGAAAATTCCCGGCATCGGCCCGCGCGAGCGCCTGTTTCGCGTTTTGTCCGGCCTGTTCGCCGCGCGTAATCGTGCCGCCATCCACCAGTGCCCCGGCATCGTCCGTGGGACCGTCCGTGCCATCGGTGCCGGCGGCGAGGAACCACGCATCGTCATGCCCTTGCAGCATCATCGCCGCGGCCAAGGCGAGACTCTGGTTGCGTCCACCGCGACCCGGCGATCCCGGAAGCCGGACGGTGGTCTCGCCGCCCCAGACGTGAACCGTGCCGGGTTCCGATCGTAACAATTTTTTTGCCAGCCTGGCTCCCGCCTCCAGGGCATCGCCGGATATAAAACCGGTCTCGAGCATGGCCTGATAACCCAACCCCTTGGCCGCTTCCACCGCGGCGCTCTTGGCGTTATCAAGCGTAGCGACGATTTCACGTTTTACATTCTGGAAACAGGCGTCGTCGGGTGCCGGCGCCGGCGGCATGTGCTTCAGGACTTCGGTAATAAAATCCGGGAGACCCCGTACAGCCAGAGGCCGGCGCATATCTTCGTCGGCCACCAGCGGACCGGAACCGATGGCACGCAGATCGTTGCCCGGCACGTCCGAAACCACGAGACACAGGACACGCCGCGGATAAAGCAGTTTGGCGAGCCGGCCGCCCTTGAGGCGTGACAGGCGCCGGCGAATGCGATTGTAATCGTTGATGTCCAGCCCCGAACCGAGTATCCAGCGGTTGATTTCCTGAAACTGGTCAAGGCTGATCTGCGGTGGCAATGCCTCCACCAGCGCCGAGGCGCCGCCGGAGATCAATACGAGCACCGATGCATCCTGCGGAATCCGGTCCACAAACGCCAGCAACTGTCGGCCGGCCTCCAGGCTGGTCTCGTCCACCAGCGGATGTCCCGCCTCCAGCACCGGCCAGGGAAGCGATTCGGCATAACCTTTTTTGGTGATGATCAGCGCATCGACGATATGATCGCCCATCACATCCTGCGCGCCCTGCGCCATCGCGCAGGCGGCCTTGCCCACCGCCACCATATATACCATTCCGGGAAGCGGCCTTTCCTTCAGCCGTTCACGCACACAAACGCGGCCGTTGACCGCGGCGAGCGCGGATTGAAATATCTTCAGAAGATTTTCCCGATGATTCGTTGGCATGCGCTGTCCGGCAGTTTGAGACGCTAGGAAAGTCCTGATTTATGGATTTCTTGCACGCGAAGCCGCGAAGGACGCGAAGAAAACGCCTGGTTAATCAAACAGAAAAAACGTCGTGAACTTCGCGTCTTCGCGTGAGACCCGCATTTTAGGGATTTATTCAAAAGTTCCCTAGCCGAGTGTCGGCATGGACAAATTGGATGGTCCCTGCTCCTCGTCCACCGGCCAGCGGCTCGTGACCACCTTGCTGCGGGTGTAGAAATACACGCCTTCCATGCCGTGCACGTGCAGGTCGCCGAACAGCGAGGCCTTCCAGCCGCCGAAGGAGAAAAATGCCATCGGCACCGGGATCGGCACATTGATGCCGACCATGCCGACCTCGATGTCGCGCGCGAAGCGGCGCGCGTGCGCGCCGGAGCGCGTGAAGATGGCGGTGCCGTTGCCGTAGGGATTGCCGTTCACGAGACCGATGGCATCATCGATATTGTCGGCCCGCAGGACGATGAGTACCGGGCCAAAAATTTCTTCTTGGTAAATTTCCATGGTGGTTGTGACCTTGTCGAACAGGGTCGGCCCGAGATAAAAACCCTTTTCCTGGCCCGAAACCTTGAGCCCGCGTCCGTCCAATACCAGCCTCGCGCCCTCCGCGACCCCGCTGTCAATCAACTTCCGTATGCGTTCGCGATGGGCGGCAGTAATCACCGGTCCCATGTCGATGCCTTGCTGATCCCCCGCTCCGATTTTCAGCCGCGACGCCTTGTCGCGCAGCTTCTCCACCAGCGCATCGCCGGCCGCACCCACGGCCACGACGGTCGAGATCGCCATGCAGCGCTCGCCGGCTGAACCGTAGGCCGCGCCCATGAGCGCGTCCGCGGCAAAATCGAGGTCGGCATCCGGCATGACGACCGCGTGGTTCTTGGCCCCACCCAGGGCCTGGACGCGCTTGCCGTGGCGCGCCCCGCTTTCGTAAATATATTTGGCCACGGGCGTCGAGCCGACGAAGGAAATCGCGCGCACGTCCGGATGCGTCAGCAAGGCATCCACCGCCTCCTTGTCGCCGGGGATCACGTTGAACACCCCATCCGGCAGGCCGGCCTCGCGCAGCAGTTCGGCCATGCGCAGGCTGGCGGAGGGCACCTTCTCCGAAGGCTTGAGAATAAAAGTATTGCCGCAGGCGATGGCCACCGGGAACATCCACAGCGGCACCATCACGGGAAAATTGAACGGCGTGATGCCGGCGCACACACCCACCGGCTGCAACAATGAGTGACAGTCCACGCCGCGACCCACGTCCTCGGCCTGCTCGCCCTTCAACAGGTGCGGCACGCCCATGGCGAATTCGATCACCTCAATGCCGCGTTGCAGGGAACCGGCGGCGTCCTCGTGCGTCTTGCCGTGTTCTTCCGTGGTCAGGTGAATCAGGTCTTCGCGATGCGCCTGCATCAGCTCACGAAAGCGCATGAGAATGCGGGCGCGCCGCAGCGGCGTGGTCTCGCGCCAGCCGGGAAACGCCGCGCGCGCCGCCGCCACTGCCTTTTCCACATCCTGCCTGCTGGCCAGCGGCGCGCGCCGGATGACCTCGCCGCTCGCCGGATTGAAAATATCCGCCGTGCGCGCGCTCATGCTCGCCTGCGGCTTGCCGTTGATCCAAAGTGATAAAACCGGTTGTGTCATGGCGGCACCTCTCTGAAGATTGTCAGCCGACGATGATAATTAATACGCGATAGGGGCCGTGCGCACCGAGCGTGACGGTCTGCTCGATATCCGCCGTGCGCGACGGGCCGGAAACGAAATTCACCGCGCGCGGCAGCGCGCCGCGCTCGACGCGCAGCCGGTCCCAGGCCTGTTCCATGGTCGCCACGATGCGTTCAGCATCCAGAATGGCGATATGCGTCTCCGGCAGCAGGCTAACCGTGGCCGGTGTCTCGGGACCGGAGAGCAACATCAATGTCCCGGTTTCGGCAATGCCGGCGAAGGCGCCGGTGACGCCCACCAGATCATCGCCGCGCGCGGCGCGTGTCTGCAACTCGATGCCCACGGAATTCCAGCCATAGGGCGCCAGCGCTGGCCAGCATACACCCTGCATCGGCAACTGGCGTTCAATAAGATAATGCGCCACCAGACCCGGCACTTCGGTGATCGTGCGCGCCCGCGCCACGTCGCTCGCAAGACTCACGGCCCGCTCGCCAAAGCGCTTCACCAGATCGTCCTCCAGCGGCGGGATCGGTCCACGCTGATGCCGCCTGATTTCGCCATCGACATCGGCGGCGATGCTGGAACCGCGCGCCTTGCCGATCCGCGCCAGGATATTCTCGCGCGCGTTCATGGGGAACGCCTCGCCTGATACAACTCGCGGAAAGTCCGGCCGGACGGCGCGGGCATGTCGCGCCCTTTGGTCCAGCCGGAGGCGCCCGGCAGATGGTGCAACATTTTTTTCTCCCCACCGAGCCAGCCGAGCAGTCGCACCGCCGCGCGCG
>MFTB01000022.1:138-3324 GCA_001785195.1 Candidatus Muproteobacteria bacterium RIFCSPHIGHO2_12_FULL_60_33 | reverse complement strand
GCGTGAACAGCGCGTACACCGCCGGATGCCGTGCCACCCACGACCATAATCTGAGCGCAACGCGCTCCGTCCAGGGCCGCAAATGACGTTGCACCTGCTGGTGGCGCAGGTGACGCATCAGGTCCGGCAACGGAATCTTCACCGGGCAGACCACGGCGCATTCGCCGCAGAAGGTTGAGGCATTGGGCAGATCGAGCGCGTTCTCCAATCCGACGAAAACCGGCGTCAGCACCGAACCCATCGGGCCCGGATAGACCCAGCCGTAGGCGTGACCGCCGATGTTCTGATACACCGGGCAGTGGTTCATGCAGGCGCCGCAACGGATGCAGCGCAGCATCGGTTGCAATTCCGTGCCGAGCAATTGGCTGCGCCCGTTGTCGAGCAGAATAATGTGAAAGTGTTCCGGGCCGTCCGATTCGCCCTTTTCTTTGGTGCCGGTAAGTACCGAAACGTAATTGGTGATGGACTGGCCGGTGGCGGAACGCGGCAGCAGCCGCAGCAGCGTGGTCGCATCCTCCAGCGTCGGCACCACCTTCTCGATGCCGGTGATGGCCACGTGCACGCGCGGGAGCGTGGTGGCAAGCCGGCCGTTGCCCTCATTGGTGACGATCAGGACCGAACCGGTCTCGGCGATAATAAAATTCGCGCCGGAAATCCCGAGATCGGCTGACAGGAATCCCGGACGCAGCACCTCGCGCGCCTCACGACAGAGCTCGGCAATGCCGGTCTTGCGCGGGCTGGCGTGATGTCGCGAAAACAGGTCCGAGATATCTTCCTTGCTCTTGTGCACCACCGGGGCCACGATGTGCGACGGCGGTTCGTGCGCCAGTTGCAGAATGTACTCGCCCAGATCGGTCTCGAGCACGTTCAGGCCCTGGCTTTCGAGCGCCTCGTTAAGGCCGCACTCCTCCGAGACCATGGACTTCGATTTCACCACCTTATGCAGGCCGTGCTGGCGTGCGATGTCCGCCACGATGCGGTTCACCTCGTCGCCGGTCTCGGCCCAGTGCACCACCGTTCCGCGCGCGGCCGCTTCCTGCTCGAAGTGCAGCAGGTAACGGTCGAGATGGCGGACGACCTTGTCGCGGATTTCCGCAGCCGCGTCGCGAACTTCCCCGAAGTTCGGCAGCTCCGCGATCGCCGCCGCGCGGCCGTCGACGAACTTCGTCTGGAGCTTTTCCAGCGCCTGCTGGAGTTTTTCATCGCCAAGGTTCTCCGCTGCCTTGCGCTTGAAATGCATCGCGGTTACTTCCATGTGTCCTCCATTCCTGCCAACACTTCGGCCACATGCAGCACCTTGGTTCGCAAGTCACCATTGCGGCGCAACCGGCCCTCGATGTTCAGCAGGCAGCCCAGATCGCCGGCCACCACGGCGCCCGCGCCGGTCTGGGTGATGTTGGCGCATTTCTTGTCCGCCATGCGCGTGGAAATATCGCCAAACTTCACGGAGAAGGTTCCGCCGAAGCCGCAGCAGGTAGTGGCGTTTTGCATCTCGGTAAGAGTCACGCCCGGCATCTTCGCCAGCAACGCGCGCGGCTGCGCCTGCACACCGAGTTCGCGCAGCCCCGAGCAGGAATCGTGATAGGTCAGCGTGCCGGAATAATGGCCGGGAATTTTTTCAATCTTGAGGACATTGACCAGAAAATCGGTCAATTCATAAGTGCACCCGGACAGCCGCTTGATTGATTCGAGCACAATCGGTTCGTTCGCGAACAGCGTTGGGTAATGTACTTTTATCATGCCGGCGCAGGAGCCGGAGGGCAGGACGACATAATCGCAGTCCTTGAATTCCCTGAGGAGTTTCAGCGCCAGCGACTTGGCGGATTTCCGATCGCCGGAGTTGTAACCCGGCTGTCCGCAGCAGGTCTGGCTTTCCGGCACCACCACCTCGCATCCCACGTTTTTCAGCAGGCGCAAGGCCGCAAAGCCGATGCTCGGCCGCATCAAGTCCACGAGACAGGTGACGAACAGGCCAACGCGCATGATGCGGCATTCTACATGTGTGCCGCCGTTTTGTTCAGCGCCTACCGCTTCACATCATGAAAGCCCGCGTGTCAGGTCATGCTTCAAGTCCCCCACATCTTCCAGCCCCACCGAGATCCGCACCAGGCCGTCGCTGATGCCGGCGTCCTGACGCTGCTCGGGCGTGATGCGCCCGTGCGTGGTCGTGGCCGGATGGGTGATGGTGGACTTGGTGTCGCCCAGATTCGCGGTGATGGAAATGACGCGCGTGCTGTCGATCAGTTTCCAGGCCGCGTCCTTGCCGCCGTCCAGCTCGAAAGACACGATGCCACCGAAACCCGATTGCTGCTTCTTGGCCAGCTCGTGCTGCGGATGGGACGCCAGACCCGGATAGTAAACGCGTTTCACGCGCTTCTGCTTTTCCAGCCATTGCGCCAAGTCCAGCGCCTTCGCGCTGTGCGCCTTCATCCGCAAACCCAGCGTTTCCAATCCTTTCAGGAACACCCAGGCATTGAACGGGCTCAGCGACGGTCCGCAGGTGCGCATAAAGCCATAGACCTTCTCGCCCACCAGATCTTTATTACCGACCACGGCACCGCCAACACAACGCCCCTGACCGTCGAGATACTTGGTCGCGGAATGGATCACGATATCGGCGCCGAGCTTGATCGGCAGTTGCAGCGCCGGGGTGCAGAAGCAGTTGTCCACCACCAGCAGGCAGCCCTTGGCATGCGCCAGCTTCGCCAGTCGCGCGATGTCGGAGATTTCGGTGAGCGGATTGGACGGCGTTTCCAGGAACAGCAGTTTCGTATTCGGCTTGATGGCCTTTTCCCACGCGCCATAGTCCGAGAGCGAAACATAAGTCGTCTCGATACCGAACTTGCCGAGGTAGTTATTGAACAGCAGCACCGTCGGCCCGAAGATATTGCGCGACGAAACGACGTGATCGCCACTCTTGAGCAGCGCGAGACAGGTCGAGAGGATCGCCGCCATGCCGGAACCGGTGGCGATGCATCGCTCCCCGCCCTCCAGCGCCGCCAGGCGCTCCTCGAACGCGCGCACCGTGGGATTGGTGAAGCGCGAGTATATGTTCCCCGGCTCGGCGCCGGAAAACCGCGCCGCCGCCTCCGCCGCGCTTTTGAATACGTAGCTGGACGTGGCAAAGATCGGCTCGGAATTCTCGCCCTCATTCGTGCGATGCTGCCCCGCCCGCACCGCGCGCGT
>MFTB01000022.1:0-104 GCA_001785195.1 Candidatus Muproteobacteria bacterium RIFCSPHIGHO2_12_FULL_60_33 | reverse complement strand
CCTGCTGCTCCTTCAATTCAAGGTTACGGCGCAGGCTTGCGGTGGGATACGGACTCGTCGCTCCGCGCATCCATGCGCTCTCGCGACATTACTACATCCCTGTA
>MFTB01000021.1:10324-10789 GCA_001785195.1 Candidatus Muproteobacteria bacterium RIFCSPHIGHO2_12_FULL_60_33 | reverse complement strand
TTGAGACACTCGTCCATGCCGTGGGCGGCGCGAAAAAATTCGGTGACACGAAAGCCCCAGTCCTTAAGGTGCTTCACCACTTCGGAATAACGTCGTGCGATCGGTTCGGAAGTTTCACCGAGGCCCCAAGGTAAAAAACTCAAGGGACGCGAGGCTGTGACGCGCGGATCGAGCTGGCGCAAGGAACCGGCGGCGGCGTTGCGCGGGTTGGCGAATATCTTCGCGCCCTGCTTCAACTGCTCGGCATTGAGGCGCTCGAAATCCTTCTTCGGAATGACGACTTCACCGCGCACTTCGACCGTCTTCGGCCAGCCTTTGCCTTGCAGGTGCAGCGGCACGGTCTTGATGGTGCGCACATTCGTGGTGACATCTTCACCGGTGGTGCCGTCGCCGCGCGTGCCGGCCTGCACCAGCACGCCGCTTTCATATCGCAGACTAATTGAGGTGCCGTCGAATTTGGGTTCG
>MFTB01000021.1:0-10293 GCA_001785195.1 Candidatus Muproteobacteria bacterium RIFCSPHIGHO2_12_FULL_60_33 | reverse complement strand
GGGTTCGGCCGTATAAGCAACATCGCCTTCAACATCAAGACCCTTGTGCACGCGCCGGTCCCATTCCCCCACCTCCTCATCCGAAAAGGCATTGTCCATGGAGGTCATGGGGAGGGAATGGCGGACTTCGCCAAACTCTTCCGAGGCGGCGGCGCCGACCCGCTGGGTCGGTGAATCGGGTGTGATCAGTTCCGGGTATTTCGCTTCGAGCTCCTGCAATTCACGCAGCAGCTTGTCGTACTGCGCATCGGAGATGACGGGGCTGTCGAGGACGTAATAACGGTAGTTGTGGTGATTGATTTCCTGGCGTAATTCCGCGGCGCGCTGGCGCGGTTTCCCGCTGCGGCTCATAGGGTCGCGGCTTCGTTGAACAGCTTGAGCGCGGTTTCACTTCCCGGCGGAATGCCGAAGGCGCGCATTTTCTCCTCGATCTCCTCGATCTGGTGGTGTATCACCGCGATGCCCTTGTCGGTGAACGGACGGCGGTTCTGATCCTGCAACTTTCCACCCAGCGTCTCGGCAATCTCGCGCGCGGTTGCCACCATCCGGTCGAATGCCACCCCCGGCTGGAACGCGCAGGGTACGCTCATGAAAAGCGTCAGACCGCTGGTTTCAAATTTATCCCACGCGGCGGGATCGAAGGCGCTCGACTCGTGCAGGTTCGCCATGCTGAACAGATGCCGGCTTCCGGGCGCGACTTCATTTTTCATGTGAAAGATGTTCATGGCCCCCAGCTCCAGCCCCGCGTGGCGTGCCGCCATTTCGATGGCACGTCCCGGAAAAACCGCCTCCGTGTTCGGCACCACGTGGATACCGGCGATGACATCATAGGTATCGCAAAACGCCTGCAACTCCCTGGCGCGCGCCAGGCCCTGTTCGAAGGTGAGCGGCAATTTCGTCGGGCGCTGGAGGGCATCCGCCAGCTGCAAACCGATCTCGGTAAACACGGTGAGTTCGGATTCATCCACCGGGCCCTTGGGATCCACCAGCTGGATGGCGAGCATGAGGTCGTCATACTGCGTGTTCGAGCGGTCGAGCTGGAGATCGGACCAGTGCGCGGTCTGGTGATGCCGGCCATAGAGATGCCTGGCCTTGTTCAGCTTGTACTCATGCTGCTTGAAGATGCCGAGCGCGCTATCGCGCGCCACCGGCTGTTCCCCCGGCAGATGAATGACAAAATCGATTTTCTCGTCCGACAGATATTGCCGGCCGGGTTCCGCCTCCCGGCGGCCGGGGCGTCGCCGCCCGGCGGCAAGGTCGAGCGGCATGGTGGCGACCTCTTCCAGCTGCCGTATTTCCTTGCGCAGAATCTCGTTGCGCGGGATCGAACGCAGCGCGATTTCAATATCGGAACGCAGAACCTTTTCGCTGCCTTCTGCGCGCGTGGCATCCAGCAGGCTGGGTCGGACGGGCGTGTGGTCATCCGGGAAACCGCCCAGGTGCACCTCTGGCCGCGGACGCGGACGGCGCAGCCGGGACATGTCGTAGGCGGTCAGGGCGACGACGGCAACAATGACGATTCCGATGAAGAGCAGGGCATACTGCAGATTCATTACTGCGCGACCATCTCCATGGCCTGCTCCACGTCCACCGCCACCAGCCGCGACACACCTGGCTCGGACATGGTGACACCGATCAGGATGTCGGCCATCTCCATGCTGATCTTGTTATGGGTGATGTAAACCAGCTGAGTTTTCAGTGACAGGGTTTTCAGCGTCTCGCAATAACGGATCACGTTGGCGTCATCAAGCGGCGCGTCCACCTCGTCCAGCAGGCAGAACGGCGCCGGGTTGAGCTGGAAGATGGCGAACACCAGCGACACGGCGGTGAGCGCCTTCTCGCCGCCGGAAAGCAGGTGAATCGTGCTGTTGCGCTTGCCCGGCGGACGCGCCATGACGCTCACGCCGGTCTCGAGCAGGTCGTTGTCCGTCATTTCGAGATGCGCGCTGCCGCCGCCGAAAAGCTGCGGGAAGAAGCTCTGGAAATACTCGTTGACCTGGTCGAACGTCTCCTTGAAGCGCGTGCGCGTCTCGCGATCGATCTTGCGGATCGCCTCTTCCAGCGTGGCCAGCGCCTGTGACAGGTCCTCGTACTGCTTGTCAAGATAGGTCTTGCGCGTGTTGGCCTCCTCGAATTCCTCGATGGCAACAAGATTGATCGGCCCCAGGCGCTCGATGCGTGCGGTGATTTGTTCCAGCCTTCCCGCCCACTCTGTTTCGTTGGCCTCGGGCGGCAACTCCTGGCGCACCGGCTCAACCTCAAAACCGGATTCACGCAGCTGATCGGCGATAGTATCGCGCCGTACCGCCAATTCCTGGCGCACGACACGCTCACTTTCATGCTTCTCCCGGATTTCGGCGGTCTGGCGTTCCTCGTGTGACCGGGCCTGTTCCTGCTCGCGCAGATGTGTCTCGAGGTCGGACACCGCCTGGCGCGCGGCGTTCAAACGCTCCTCGATGCCCAGGCGTTTTTGCAGGAATTCGTCCAGTTGCCGGCGATGGCCCGGCGTGGGGTCCTGTGCGCCGGAAAGCGCCAGCGAAAGCTGTTCGCGCCGCGCGATCAGCTGCTGCAGCTGCCCCTCGAGACGCGCATGGCTCGCGCGCGTGGCCTCGAAGGCGGTCTGCTGCGTTTCACGCTCGATCTCCAGACGATGCACGTTGTCGCGCGCCCCGGATTCCTGCGCGCGTGCCTGCTCCACCGCCTCCAGCAAGGTCCGGCGGTTGTGCTGCAACTGCGCGCGTCGCTGTTCATGTTCGCCGCCGGTGGCCTCGGCCTGGCGCAGCAAATCGCCCGCGGCGGCCATGTCGTTCTGATCGCGGCCCAACTGTTCGCTGATTTCATTCTGCTCGCGCTCGATCTGCGCGCGGCGCGACTCGAGCTGCGCCAAACGTGCCTGTTTGTGTCCCAGTTGTTCACGCAGGCGGGCGCGTTCGCGGTTGTTCTCGTTGAGATCGCGGGTGAGTTCATCGCGCTCGTCCTCGAGATTCTGCAACTGTGTATCCAACTCGGCCAGTTCCGCTTGCAGGTTTCCGAGCTTGTTCTGCCATCCGGTCAGCTCGGATTGCAGCGTCTCGATTTCACGCTCACGCAGCAGCCATCCGGCGCGCGCGCCTTTCTCGCTCCCCAGGCTCAACCAGTTGCGGCCCACCCAGGCGCCATCGCGCGTGACAATGGATTCGCGCGCCGCGAGATCGGCGCGCCAGGACAGCGCCTGTTCCAGAGATTCGGCGACGTAAATGCCCTCGAGCAGCGGCGCGAGATTGATATCGCCCTGCACCTTGTCGAGCAAAGACGGATGCGTCGTGGGCCCGCGCGCGGGCGGCGAGCCCAGCTCAATGAAGGAGACCGGCGATTGGTTGAATCCGGCGGCCGCCGACGCCACCTGCTCCACCCGCGGCACGCACACGGCGCCGAGATTGACGCCGAGCACCCGCTCCACGGCCTTTTCCCAGCCGGACTCAACCTTGAGCAGACGCGCCAGGCGCGGGGCCTTGTCGAGACCCTGACCGCGCAGCCATTCTCCCAACGTGGCGTCGCTCTCACCCTGCGCCGCCGCCTGCAGCTCGCGCAACGAGGCCAGACGTGCCTCACTGCTTTGCTTCTGTCCGCGCACCTCGGCCAGCTCGTCATCGAGTTCGTCGCGACGCTCGCGTGTTTCGCGCAGGCGCGCCTCGATTTCCGCGATCGAGCGTTCCTGGCCCTCGCAGGCGTCATCCAGTTCCGCCGCCTGCGTGGCCAAGGCATTGGCCGGCGCTTTTTCCAGTTCCGCGGCCATGGTCGCGGCCTCCTGTTCGAGGCGTGACTGGCGCTGCCGCAACTGATCGAGATGCTGTTCCAGCTGCTGAATACGGGCGGCCTGAACGTCGCGCACCTTGGCCGGCTCGGCCGCCAGTTCGCTGAAGGATTCCCACTCGTTCTGCCAGTCCTGCATGGCACGCTCGGCTTGCGCGCGCCGCTCCGTGGCGGCATCGCGCGCGCGGGCAAGCTCTTCCAGTTGCGGCGCCAGCTCGTCGAGCCGGCGCTTGAGTTCGTCCATGCGCGTCACGTCCGCCTGCAGATGCGCGCTCGCCTCGCCCCACGCGCGATTGATCTGCTCCTGTTCGCGCGCCTGGTTCTCGCGCGTCTCGCGCGCGTACTGGATGGCCTGTTCGAGGCGTGAAATCTCCGCGCCGACGGAATAGAACTCGGCCTGCACCGCATTGAACCGGTCCATCGTCTCGGTCTGCTGGGCGCGGATTTTTTCGATCTCGGCCTCGATCCCGCGCTGCGTGGCCAGCACACCGTCCAGTGCCGTCTGCTGCTGCGCCAACAATGTATCCTGGCTTTGCACGCGCGCATCGAATTCAAGCCAGCGCAGCACGAACAGTTGCACGCGCGTCAGGCGCTCCTCCTGTTTCAATTCCTTGTATTTCGCCGCGGCCCGCGATTGCCGGTGCAGCTTCGAGAGCTGCAATTCCAGTTCCCGGCGGATGTCCTCCACGCGCGTGAGATTTTCGCGCGTGTGCCTGATGCGGCTCTCGGACTCGCGGCGGCGTTCCTTGTATCTGGAAACGCCCGCGGCCTCTTCAAGGAAACCGCGCAAATCCTCCGGCTTGGCCTCGATGATACGCGTGACCATGCCTTGCTCGATGATCGAGTAGGCGCGCGGGCCCAGGCCGGTGCCGAGGAAGATATCGGTGATGTCCTTGCGCCGGCATTTGGTCTTGTTCAGGTAATAATCGGATTGCCCGTCGCGTCCGGCCTCGCGCCGGATGGAGATCTCGGAATACTTGGCGTACTCACCACCGGCGCGGCCTGCGCTGTTGTCGAAAATGAGTTCGACCGAGGCCATCGCCACCGGCTTGCGTGCATTGGAACCGTTGAAAATGACGTCGGCCATGGAATCGCCGCGCAGATTCTTGGCGGACATCTCGCCCATGACCCAGCGCACGGCGTCGATAATGTTGGATTTGCCGCAGCCGTTGGGGCCGACAACGCCGACCAGGTTGCCGGTGATGGGAATGGTGATGGGTTCGACGAACGATTTGAAGCCGGAAAGCTTGATGGTTTTAAGTCGCATCGGGTCTCGCGTGAGTGTCCTGTCCGCCGGCGTAAAGTAAGCTACAATTTTACAAGGATTCCAAACCCCGCAGCCAGTCCATGCCGACCCAGCCCAGCAAGAATCTGGATACCTTCCCCAATCCGCATCCGGACCGGGATTATATCATCGAGATCGAATGTCCGGAGTTCACCTGTCTGTGTCCCAGGACCGGCCAGCCGGACTTCGCCAGCCTGGCCCTGGAATACGTCCCGGACCGGCTGTGCGTGGAGCTGAAGTCCCTGAAACTTTATATCTGGTCCTACCGCAACGAGGGGCATTTCCACGAGGACGTGACCAACCGGATTCTGAACGATCTGGTGGCGGTCATTCACCCGCGTTACCTTCGCTTGCGGGCCAAATTCAACGTGCGCGGCGGCCTCTACACCACGATCGAGGTCGTGCACCGCCAGAGCGGCTGGGAGGCTCCGCCACCGCCACCGGCCGATCTGCCGCGCGAAATCCAGGAACTGCCGGCGCGGGATCCTCCGGCCGCGGCCCCCACGAAGGCCCCCGCCGCCAAGGCCATGCCCGCGTCGAAAACCCGGAACCCGGTGCGTTTAACCGAACCCGTCACGCCGGCGGCGCCCGTCCCGGTAACCCGGAATCCGGCGCCGGCACCGGAACCCGACGCCACGGTGGCATCCGCCGCGCTGGCCAGCGACCGCTTCCGCATGTTGCGGCGCACCCGCCGGCAGGAACGGGTGCCAGAGAAGGCTAGCGACGACCAGACAGAGGAGGTGCGCGACAGCGTTGACGAACCCGCCGAACCCCCGCCGAGTCCGCGCCAGGACGGGCTCTACATCGGTATCGATCTCGGAACCAGCGGATGCCGGGCTATGGCGGTTGATGCCTCCGGCACCCTGCAAGGGGAGACGAGTGTGCCCATCCCCACCCCGCCCCGGAATGAAGACGAGGTCACCCAGGACCCGACCGTGTGGTGGAAGGCGGTCAGCGGCTGCCTGCAAAACCTGTTGGAACAGATCGACCCGCAGCGCGTGCAGGCACTCGCCGTGGATGGCACCTCCGGCACCCTGCTGCTGTGTGACGCCAAGGGCAGCCCGGTGACACCGGCCATCATGTATAGCGACCGGCGCGCCGTGGAGCAGGCAAAGAAAATCGCGTCGCTGGCGAGCGACGATTCCGGCGCCCAAGGGGCTGGCAGCAGTCTCGCCAAACTCCTGTGGCTGCACGACCGGAAGCTCGACAAGCGTGCCCGGCATGCACTGCATCAGGCCGACTGGATCAGCGGGCGACTGACCGGCCAGTATGGCCACAGCGATTACAACAACTGCCTGAAACTCGGATTCGATGCCGGGAAAATGGCCTGGCCCAAGTGGCTCAATAAACTCGGCTTCAACGCCGCGCTGTTGCCGGAAGTGCACGCACCGGGCGAAACGCTGGGAACCATCAGCGCGGATACGGCCAAAACCTTTGGCCTGCCCGCCGATGTCCAGGTGCTGGCCGGAACCACGGACGGCGTGGCGGCCTTCCTCGCGGCCGGCGCCACCGAGCCGGGGCACGGTGTCACGGCCCTCGGCACGACGCTGGTGCTGAAGCTGCTGTCAGAGAAGCCGGTGTTCTCGCTGGAGCATGGCGTCTACAGCCATCGTCTCGGCAAATACTGGCTCGCCGGCGGCGCCTCCAACAGCGGTGGCGCCGTGCTGTTACAGTATTTCAAGATCGAACAGATGCGGGAAATGACACCACTGCTCGATCCGGAAAATCCCACCGGCCTCGATTACTACCCGCTTCCCGAAATCGGTGAGCGCTTCCCGATAAACAATCCGGAAATGGCGCCGCGACTGGAACCGTTGCCCGGTGACAGCATAATCTTTTTTCAGGGCATGCTCGAAGGCATCGCGCGGATCGAGGCGCAGGGGTACGCACTGCTGGAAAAGCTGGGCGCTCCGCCGCTTGCCAAGGTCTGCACCACCGGCGGCGGCTCACAAAACCCGGCCTGGGGACGCATCCGTGAAAAGATTCTGCGGGCCAAGATGGAAAAGCCGCGTTCCGGGCACGCCGCCTACGGCGCCGCGTTGCTGGCGGCGGGAATCGTGACCAAGACCTTCCAGTAACGTACCGGAAGACCGATTTTTCTATTCTTTCTCATTTCTTATCTCCTACCATATTTCTCGAATGTCTAACCTGTGCATTAATACAAAACACTTATTGGAGAATAATAGGCATTAGGCGGAGCATTTTTTATTACGTCCTCCAATCTTCCATCGGTAAGCAAATTCGTGGGGGCCAATGTCTCATAACCAAAATCCGCCAACGAAGGATGCGAAATTGCATAGTTACCCCCACTATCCACCATGCCAGACCCTGGACTTCGCAAGAACCAACCAAAATTCGATAGACCATACCTGCGTGAATTAAAAGAGCTGGGGAGAAAAGGATCGCAATACAACTCCCTCTCAATCCGGTAAGGTGAAGTGCTTGAGGTATAAGTCGGCCATGTGTCGCTGTACAACGAAATCTTCGACGGCATGAGATCCGACATAATCTCATTCCCCTCGTCAATGTCCTCTACATAGCTTATAGCGTCCCCCGCGATGTTCTCTTTGTCGTGTACGTTAGCGTAGTAGTATGAATAGAGGTTGTATCGCAAATCCACGATATAACTGATTTCTTTCTCGTGCGTTGTGCGATCGATGGTGCGCCTGTAGTAATTGTTCGATGGCTGGGGTCCGGACCCCCAAGATGCATCATAACTTTCCCTGTCCGAAAAGGTAGACAAGATATTTCCATCCTTCCAGATCAGATCCTCCTTGTAAGGGCTCTCGCTCACCTGCGTGGTACCGGTCAGAACATCAGAGTGGCCTTCATTCGGTTGATGGTTGTGCGCCACGCTCACCGTCGAAGTTTTTGTGCTGTTACCCGTCACACGAATCTTGGCAAGGATTTCATTTCCGTCCTTGTCATAATCCACGGCGACGATGTACTCGCCACTGGCGTTATAGGTCGATTGGCCTGTACCAGCACCATATTGATCGTAGTTTGTGCTGCATGTGTGGGTTTCCTCGAAACCTGTCAGGTTGTCATGGTTCCGGGGCGGCATAACCAGAGTGATGTCATCGGTAATATTTACTTCAAGACGCATCAGTCTCTCGTAAATATCATTGCTCGTTGTTTCCCACCAGCGGCGCAGGGTTTGCGCCTTTCTGCCATCGCCACTGAAAAACCAGGGTATGTCGGCATGATGCGTGGTCCGCGACGCGCCCTGATTCAACGTACCGGCATCGAAGCGGCCTATCTCTTTCCAGCCGTTCGGTGCGTTTACCGGGTCATAGGGCGCATCCGACCCCTGCCTGTAGGGACGTCGATAGACAACCTCCTCCGTTCCTCCCTCCATACAGATAGCCACCAGCCAATCCTTTCTATTGAGATCCTTGGTTATGGCGGCACCCAGCACATTGGCAGGGGCATTCGCTATGACATCGCCGTTTTCGAAAATCTCGTTGCTGAAAATGCTGGAAGAGATCCATTTACAACGGTAAAACGGAGTTGATTGGCACGTCTCGTCATCCGGGAAATACCGCATCTTGGGACCAACCCAGGAAAGTACCTTGGTGGGCTTAGGTGACCCTGCGGGATCGGCGGGGTCTGCTTCGTACCTCCCTTTCCAGTCAATATTGCCCGCCACCAATCCGCTATCCGGTGCGAGCTTCCAGCCTGTTGAGGTTCTGTAAATCATTCGTGCACCGCCAATTCCATCGGAAGGGACATAGCTGGGCATGACAAGGAAACCGGACGTGGGGCGGAAGGCAGCCGCCGCCACAGCATCATCCTCCTGCCCCAACTTTCCATGGAATACAAGACGATATTTCAGGTCTTTAAACTGCCTGGGGTCGTTCGGATCCACGAAAGGTACATCTATCGTAAAAGAATAAACTTTTTTCGATACTTCTCCGGGAGCAATGTTGTCATCATTGGCGCTATTGTTGGGATCGGTCACAAGCTCCACCGGATTCGAAGTAACGTAGTGAGCTATATTCTGCTCGTCCTTGTATTCATAAGTAATGGTCAGAGTACTTGAGTTTCCTGAACCGGTCTTGGCGTAGAGGATTTCGTTCTGCCATTCGGGATTCTTTTCGGGGTCGAGGGCATTTCTGATCTTGAGCTCGATGCCGGTGTCGGTGTAATGAGCGTCTTCGGCCTCGATCCGTCCGCGGAAGAAATAATCGATCAGCCCCGCGCTGTAGGCTACGGCGCGGGGGATGAGGAGATCGGCCTGGGCGTCGTAGTTGTAGCGGTTTAGGCTGTAGTCGGTTTTCCCCACGGGACGAAGAAATTTATCCCACGCCCCGTAAGTGGTGAGCGGAATGTTGGTTACTGTCTGGCCGCCGGGCAGGCTGTCGGGAACCGACCCTTGCAGGATCGTGACCTTGGCGTTGGGATCGCTGCCCAAGGGTTCGCCCTGCCAGTCTACGTAAAGATCGGTGGGGGTATAGGCGGCAGGGTTGCGGTCCGGCAGCGTATACACGTTGTTCTCGCTTTCGATATTGGTGCCGGCGGAGAAGAAGCCGCGGTTGCTATAATCGGCCAGGCCCTGGCGCGCGAGGATTTTATCCGGGTTGGGATGCTGGTGGCGCGTGGTGAAATAGGAGAGATAGTCCGTGAAGCGCGGCGCGGCGTAGCCGTCGTAGGTCAGGCCGTTGGCTGCCATGCTGAATACGCCGGGAACTTCGAAGGTCCCGCCCGTGGCGCGGGCTTCGACATAGGCTTCATAGACGCTTTTGTGGCCGAGCGGCGCGAAGTTGCTGTCGAATTTCTTGCCCGCGTGGGGGTCGTTCCGTGTGTGCTGCGGCTGCGCCATGTCTTCGACCAAGTGCACGATGTCGCCCAGAGCGCGGAATAAGGTGGCCCAATATTTGTCTCTGTCTTGCTTGGTGGCGGGTTGATTGTCAGGGCCAGCGTCGCTGCCGTCTTTGGTCTTGCCGGTGAGGGCGCGGTACAGGGCTTCGCGGGCGTCGTAGACGCTGTAATGATTATTACGGAAAGTGTTTTCGCCGCTGGGATTGCCAAAAACATCGCTTGTCCCCAGACCCCAATCGGGCGCCTTCTCGCCCAAGGACAGGCCAAGGATGGTGGTGAGGGCGCGGTTCTGCGCCGGGTCGTAGAAGTGATTGCGGGGGCGGAAGGCATTGACCGGATCGTCCATGGGATTGGGGCCGAAGGGGTAGTCGTCCTCGCGGATGGCGCCGCGCATT
>MFTB01000020.1:508-8805 GCA_001785195.1 Candidatus Muproteobacteria bacterium RIFCSPHIGHO2_12_FULL_60_33 | reverse complement strand
GACTTTTCTTTGGGCGGACAAAGAAAAGTCACCAAAAGAAATCCGCCCCGGTCGCTTCGCCGCCCAAACACCGGGCGGTCCCCTGCGCGCCTCGCGGCGGCCGGGCGCTCGCCTAACTCGCCGGGCGCACACAACGCGCCTCGGGCTCGATCAAAAGTCTCGCGACTACTCCCGGCCTTGCTCGGTGCTCGGCTCGCTCCGACGGGGGTCTTAACCCCGGATGGCGCACTTTCCCGCTACGTATCCGGCTCCGCGGGAACGTCCAGGGCGCACATCCTTGTGCGCCCGTTCGCGCTGCCACTGGCAGCGCTCACTCTTCGCTCCGCGGCTTTGGGTCCCTGCGCTGGCCCAACGCGTCATCCCTGCCGCGTGGGCCAGCCGCCAACATCCTGTTGGCGGCCCCTTCGGGGCGCGCGCCCAAAGCCTGGCGGTGCTCGGGCGCGCCATACGGGGTAGGAAACAAACAAAGTTAGGAGATACCATTTTCCTTGCATGGCGCTTTGTAATGTTGCAACAATAGATTCCATGAATCTTGAGATAGCAATCAGAGAATCGGAGGAGCTTATACAGTGGCTCGACAAAAATATTGATGGCATCGAAATTAAGTCAAACGATCGTTCCAGGATCGCAGCTGGCTGCTTAGATATGGCGCTCGAACATCAGAAAGCAATCGTTTTACTTACATCACATCGACTATATGGCTCAGCCGCAGCGCTTGTCAGGCTCGTATTTGAATCCTATGTGAGAGGAGTCTGGTTTTTCTACTCGGCCTCAGGTAAAGAATTGCAGGAATTTAAAAACGACAAGCTCGGCAAAACTTTCGATGAGTTAATTAAAGATATCGAAAAGCACGAAGCATTTAGTGAAGGAATACTATCGGATGTTAAAAAACTATCATGGAAAGTAATGAACAGTTTTACGCACGGCGGATTTTATCAAGTTGTACGCAGAAATAAGGAAACCGAGATATCGCCAAATTACTCTGATGAGGAGATTATTGATGCACTTGAATCCGCTAATTCATTTGCAATTCTAACTGCAATTGCCATTGCGGATATGGCTAATAATGTGACACTTGCCAATTCCATTTACGAGCGTGGAATGGAGTTCTTTAAAAAGAATCCTAGTAAAGCAATTAAATCAGCTGTCGGTAAAGGTGACTGAGTTTAATTGCAACTAAATTGAAGAAAATGTCCCCAACCGCAAAACTATTCCTCATCCTCGGCGGCCTTAATGCCGCGCTGGCGGTCGTGCTCGGCGCGTTCGGGGCGCATGGGTTGAAGGCGCGGATGACGGCGGAGATGCTGGCGGTGTACCAGACCGGGGTGCATTACCATTTGTTTCACGCGCTCGGGTTACTGGCGGTGGGGCTGGTGGCGACGCAGATAGCGGACTCGGTTTTTCTCCGATGGTCCGGGTGGTTGATGCTCACCGGCATTATTCTTTTTTCCGGCAGTCTTTATGTGCTGAGCGTGAGCGGGCTGCGCTGGCTGGGGATGGTGACGCCCTTCGGCGGGACGGCGTTTATCGCGGCGTGGGTGTTGTTCGTGCTGGCTGTTCTCAGGGCGCCCTGACATACGACATGATGCATAATAAGCTTTTTCCGGCGATTATTCTCGCGATGGCGTCCATGCCGTTATTGGCGGCGGTGCCTGGTGAACAGCCTCCGGCGCCAGACATTCGCGTGCCGGAACAGAAGCCGGCCGGCCCATCCAAGCCGCCGGCGGTCGTGATATCACGCGGCCAGTTGCTGTATGAAAACCACTGCACGCGCTGTCACGCCAGCGTCCTGCACGTGCGCGAGAACCGGCGTGCGGATTCACTGAAGGCGCTGGAGGGCTGGGTCCGGCGCTGGTCGGGGGAGGAAAAACTTGGCTGGAGCGAAGAGGAAATTGTCGAGGTCGTGGATTACCTTAATCGCCGCTACTACAAGCTCCCACTACCCGGAGTAAAGAAATAGTCCGGGGTTGTCCCGGTTCGTCACCGCTGTCCTGAAAGCGTCGCTCTGATCTCCCGTCGTTCCCCGTCTGGGCACGGAATTCTTTTAAATATGCCCGTTTTCCGGCCTTGTCGTGGTTGGCACGTACATTGCTTCATATCCAGTGCATAACCTGGAGAGTAAGGGCAATGGAAAACGGACTGACTGCTAAATGGTGTGCACGGACCTCGATCATCACGCTGCTTTTGATGTGTTTCTTCAGTATTCCCGCCTACGCCGATGAGTTGAGTGTGCTGTTGAACGGCAGGGCGATCCACCTCGATAGCCAGCCGGGCATTACTTACAACGAGAACAACTGGGGCCTGGGTTTTCAGTACGACATGGCGCCGGTTGAGGAAAAATGGGTGCCGTTCGTCACGGTCTCAGAATTCAAGGACTCGAATAAAAACACGTCCTATTATGCCGGCGGCGGATTTCTGTACCGTACCAACTTCGAGTGGGGCAAGACCCCGATGCATTTCGATGCCGGTGGGATTGTCTTCCTCATGAAGCGCAAGGGTTTCAAAAATAATGACCCGTTCGCGGGCATTCTGCCAGCGGTGTCGCTGGGTACGCCGCGGGTCTCGGTCAACATGACCTACATCCCCAAGGTCGATCCCAAGATGGTGCCGCTGCTGTTCTTCCAGCTCAAGATCACGTTCGGCAACTTCTAGAAGCTGTCTCAAAACCACTCTGGCTGAGAATTTGAAACCACAGATGAACACGGGTTAACACAGATCCGCGATCGGGCTCGCCCGGGCCTTTGGGAACATGCCGTCGCAGTTGTTGTTGCGCGGCGTCGAGGCAGATCCTTTCTGGTTGGGTTTTTCCCTGAGTGCCGCGGTGGCCGATGCCTTGCCGTCCTTTGTCAGAGATATCGCAGAAACGGCACGCCGCGCTGGATGAGGAAATATCGTACCTCGACCGGGATATCACTCAGCTCGACAAGATTCAGCGTCTGCGGAATCTGGCGCGTCTTCAGAACCGGTTGGAACGCTACGCCACGGACGAGGAGCGCGGGTGGTATCGGCGATTGCAGTCTTGCGAGGGGCAGCCGCTTTAGAAAGCGCCGATTAAAAGAAAAAATTAGACAGGATTCACAGCAGGATTAAAAACATGATTAAGGAAGGTCTGAACAATTCAATGTAGGGCGCGTCCCACGCGCCATTTTATCGCTCGGTGCGCAGGGCACACCCTATATTTTTGAATTAATCGGAGATTCCTTAACAGGATTTTTTAATTCTCAAAATCTTTAATCCTGTAAATCCTGAGAAATCCTGTTAATCCTGTCTATTTTATTTTGCTAGAGCTGCTTAGACCGGCAGAGCGCAAAACCAAGTCTCAGATATCCCGGGTCTTGTCCCTTTTGATCATGGCGTACGCCGAATGGTTGTGGATGGACTCGAAGTTTTCCGATTCCACCACATAGCCGTCAATGCGCTCATCGGCATTCAGTTTTTCCGCGACGTCGCGCACCATGTCCTCCACGAACTTGGGATTTTCATAAGCCTTTTCGGTGACGTATTTCTCGTCCGGGCGCTTGAGCAGGCCGTAAAGCTGGCAACTGGCCTGGTTTTCCACCAGGTCGATCAGGTCCTCGATCCACACGAAGGTGTTGGTGCGCACCGTCAGCGTCACATGCGAGCGCTGGTTGTGGGCGCCGTACCGCGAGATTTCCTTGGAGCAGGGGCACAGGCTCGTGACCGGCACCACCACCTTGATGGTCATGACATCCTTGCCGCCCGTGATTTCACCGACGAAGGCGACCTGGTAATCCATCAGGCTCTTGACCCCGGAGATCGGTGCCGCCTTGTTGATGAAGTAGGGGAAGCTCATCTCGATGTGGCCGGTATGGGCCTCCAGGCGCCGGCTCATTTCCGCCAGCATTCCCTTGAACGACTCGACGGAAATTTCCATGTCGTGGCTGTTCAATATCTCCACGAAGCGCGACATGTGGGTGCCCTTGAAGTTGTGCGGCAGCTCCACGTACATGTTGAAGCTGGCGATGGTGTGCTGCACGCCCTGGGAGCGGTCCTTGACCAGCACCGGGTGCCGGATGTCCTTGATGCCGACCTTGTCGATCGGCAGGTGGCGCAGGTCCGGACTGCTCTGCACGTCGGCGATTTCTTCAACGGGTTCTGTCTTGCTCTTGAGTTTCATAAGGGAACCTCGAACAATTTAATGCAGGGCGGGTGGAGCGCAGCGACAAAATCGCCGGGAGCGATTTTGGACCGCCAGAGGCGGGCCCCGCAGGGGTGGAGTCCAGGGATGGACGTCACAAAACCGCCGAACAATATGAGAAGCGATTTTTAGAGTTTCCCATAACCAAGTTTCTCTACCACTCGCGGGGCGCCCATAATGTAATAGTTGAGTGATACAGTCAAGTTTAGGCGGTTTCGCGTTCCGCGGGGCTGTCGGTCGCGACGTTCCGCAGAATCGCGCGCCGGATTCCGGCGGTGTCCAAGCCGCATTGCGCGAGCTGCTCGCGGTGGTCGCCGTGCTCGATGAAGCGATCTGGAAGGCCGAGATTGATGACGCGCGTCGAGAGGCCCGCGGCGATGAGACACTCGTTGACGGCACTGCCGGCGCCGCCGGCGACCACGTTCTCCTCGACCGTAACGAGCAGGTTGTGCGTGCCGGCCAGCTCCCGCACCAGGTCCTCGTCCAGCGGCTTCACGAAACGCATGTTGACCACGGTGGCATTGAAGGCCGCGCCCGCCTCCAGCGCCGGCGCGAGCATGCTGCCGAAGGCGAGCAGGGCGATGCGCGTGCCCGTGCGCCGGATTTCAGCCTTGCCGATCGGGAGCGTCTGCAGCGCCGGATCGACAGCCGCGCCCGGGCCGACGCCGCGCGGATAACGCACCGCGGCCGGAGCGTCGAGCTGAAAACCGGTGGTCAGCATCTGGCGACATTCGTTTTCATCGGCCGGCGCCATGACCGTCATGTTCGGCAGGCAGCGCAGATAGGAAAAATCGAAGCTGCCGGCATGCGTGGCGCCGTCCGCGCCCACCAGTCCGGCGCGGTCGATGGCCAGCAGCACCGGCAGGTTCTGCAGGCAGATGTCGTGGATCAGCTGGTCGTAACCGCGTTGCAGGAAAGTGGAGTAAATCGCGACCACCGGTTTCATGCCGTCGCAGGCCAGGCCGGCGGCGAAGGTGAGCGCGTGTTGCTCGGCGATGCCGACGTCGAAATAGCGGCTCGGAAAGCGCTCGGAGAATTGACCCAGTCCCGAGCCCTCGCGCATCGCCGGCGTGACACCCACGAGGCGCACGTCGCGCGCGGCCATGTCGCACAGCCACTCGCCGAATACCTGCGTGTAGGTCTTTCCCGAGGGTTTTTTCTCCATCTTGCCGGTGGCCGGATCGAAGGGCGTGACGCCGTGATACACGCAGGGATCGCCTTCGGCCGGCTGGTAGCCCTTGCCCTTGCGGGTGACGACGTGCAGGAAACGCGGGCCCTTGAGACCGCGCAGGTTGCGCAGCATGCGGACCAGCGCGTGCAGGTTGTGCCCGTCCACGGGTCCGAAATAGTTGAAGCCCAGCTCCTCGAACAGCGTGCTCGGCATGACCATGCCCTTCATGTGTTCCTCCACGCGCTTGGCCAGTTCCCACATCGGCGGGATGGTGGAGAGTACGGTCTTGGAGCCCTCGCGCATGCTGGTGTAGACCTTGCCCGAGAGAATGCGCGCGAGATAACTCGACATCGCGCCGACGTTCGGCGAGATGGACATGTCGTTGTCGTTCAGGACCACGAGCAGATTGGCATCCATGTTGCCGGCGTTGTTGAGCGCCTCGAACGCCTGTCCGCCCGAGAGCGCGCCATCGCCGATGACGGCGACCACCTGGCGTTCGGCGCCGGTGCGCGCCGCGGCCACGGCCATGCCGAGCGCGGCGCTGATCGAGGTGCTCGAGTGCCCGACGCCGAAGGTGTCGTATTCGCTTTCCTCGCGCCGGGGAAAGCCGGATATGCCGCCCGACTGACGCAGCGTGTTCATGCGATCGCGTCGACCGGTGAGTATTTTGTGCGGGTAAGTTTGGTGGCCCACGTCCCACACCAGCCGGTCTTCCGGCGTGTTGAACGTATAATGCAAGGCGAGGGTGAGCTCGACCGTGCCCAGGCCCGCGGCCAGGTGCCCGCCGGTACGCGAGACGGAGGCGATCAGGAACTCGCGAATCTCCTGGGCCAGGCCGGGGAGATCGTCCTCCTTCAGACGCCGCAAATCTTCGGGGCTGTTAATAGTCTCGAGGAGGTGGCTGTCTTGGGTGGGTTTTCTGGTCATTGGCGGCGTTCGATAATGAATCCGGCCAGCTCGGCCAATACGCTGCCATTATCCCCCAAAGGCGCGAGGCTTTCGAGGGCCTCGGCGTGAAGCGCATTGGCGCGGGCCTTGGCCGCGGACAGGCCGAGCAGCAGGGGATAGGTGGGTTTGCCACGTGCGCGGTCAACGCCGGTATTCTTGCCGAGGGTCTCGGTCGTGCCCTCCATGTCCAGGATGTCGTCGGTGATCTGGAACGCCAGGCCGATGGCGTGGCTGTAATCCTCGAGGGCTTTCAGTTTCGCCTCCGCGACGTCCTCGCGCACCAGCGCGCCGAGCAGGACGGCGGCGCGGATCAGGGCGCCGGTTTTGCGCCGATGCATGTTCTCGAGTTGCGGCAGCGCCAACTCCCGGCCGCCCGAGGCGAGATCGATCGCCTGCCCGCCGGCCATGCCGTGCGAGCCGGCGGCCTGCGCCAGCAGCGCGATCATGCGCAGGCGTTGCGCCGCGCTGACCATCAGCGTCGGGTCATTCGCCAGAATCTCGAAAGCGTAAGACTGGAGCGCATCGCCGGCGAGCAGCGCGGTGGCTTCATCGTAGGCCTTGTGACAGGTTGGTTTGCCGCGGCGCAGGTCGTCATCGTCCATGCACGGCAGATCGTCGTGTACCAGCGAGTAGGCGTGGATCAGTTCCACCGCGCAGGCCGGCACATCGAGCGCGCTGTCCGGCGCGCCGACCGCCTCGCCCGTGGCGTACACCAGGCTGGCGCGCACGCGCTTGCCGCCCTCGAGCGTGGCGTAGCGCATGGCCGCGTGCAGATGCGATGGCGCTGCGGTGGCGGATAGCAGGCGTGTATCCAGCGCGTGTTCCACGCGTGCCTGGAAACGCTTGAGACGATCGGCGAAAGCGGGCAATGCAGCGTTATTGCGGCGACTTGAATTCATTCGAACTTGTCCAATGGGGATTTTTTAGCATTGGTTTCGGGAAGAAAGTCGCCATGTCGCCGCAATAACAGAACTTATTATATGAATTTTCGCATTGACCCGGCACGACCGCGCCGTCACAAATACCATGAAACAACCGGGGAAGCATGTCTTCGTTCAGGAACAATCGTACCGGGTCAATGCTCGTCTTCGTTTCGCAGCGGCTCAGTGGTCAACTCGCCGTTTTTGCTCACCAGCTTTTCCACGCGCTGTTCGGCGTCCTTGAGCCCCTGCTGGCAGGCGCGCGTCAGCTCGATGCCGCGCTGAAAGGACTTCAACGACTCTTCCAGCGTCTGTTCGCCGGATTCCATTTTTTCCACGATCTTTTCCAGTTCCGCGAGGGCGGCTTCAAAATTGGGGGAGGTGCTGGATTTTTTCGCCATGGGACTCCAATAGACCTATGCAATAAGAGGTTAAGCTAACGCATGGCGGTCGAGGGCGTCAATTCGTTTCTCCGACGAAAGACCATCCGGTTTGCGCACCATGTTGATTTGCATCAAGGTTGCCGGACAATGCGCCTGTTACGAATGCGCCTCGGCAAGCTTGCTCCGGGAGAGTCTTCTTCATGCATTATGTGCGCCGGGCCGGACAGTGGTTTTTCCTGCGCCTGGAAAAGCTGTTTAACGTCATATTCGGCGACCGGCTCAATCCGCTCTATCACCTGGGCGCGATTGCCTACCTGATGACGTGGATCGCTGTGGCGACCGGTGTTTATTTGTATATCTTTTTCGATACCGGTGTGAAAGAGGCCTATACCTCTGTCGAGCGCATCTCGCATGAACACTGGTACATCGGCCAGATCATGCGCGGCCTGCACCGCTACGCCTCCGACGGCATGGTGCTGGCGATGGGGCTGCACCTGCTGCGCCACTTCGTGTTCGACCACTATCGCGGCTTTCGCTGGTTCTCCTGGATCACGGGCATCTTCGTGCTGTGGCTCGTCTATGCCTCTGGCATCAACGGCTTCATGCTGCCGTGGGACCGGCTGGCGCAATTCGTCACGATTGCGACGGCGGAATGGCTCGACTGGCTGCCGATTTTCTCCGAGCCGATGGCGCGCAACTTTTTGCGGGAGGGCAGC
>MFTB01000020.1:0-482 GCA_001785195.1 Candidatus Muproteobacteria bacterium RIFCSPHIGHO2_12_FULL_60_33 | reverse complement strand
GGCCTTCATGCACATCGGCATTTCGCTGATCTTGCTGCTGGTTTTGTGGATTCACACGCAGCGCGTGGCCAAGGCGGAAACCAACCCGCCCCGATACCTCGCGCTGCCGTTGCTGCTGGCGCTGATTGTGCTCTCTCTTGTCTGGCCGGTGATGAGCCAGGGTCCGGCGAACCTGGATACGCTGGTCACTTCTCTCCAGCTCGACTGGTTTTATCTGCCGATCTTTCCGCTGATCTACGTCTGGTCGCCGAAAGAGGTGTGGTGGCTGGTGCTGGGTGGCACCGGATTGCTCGTGCTACTGCCCTGGCTGCCACCGGCGCGTCGCGCCGTGACAAAGAAATTCCAGCTCACCCTGCGTCCCGGCGACGAGACGGTGTCGGCACAGCCGGGCGAGACCATCCTCGAAGCCGGACTGCGCGGCGGGATCGCGCTGCCGTTCGAGTGCCGCAGCGGCGGCTGCGGCGTGTGCAAGTGCGCCATCG
>MFTB01000019.1 GCA_001785195.1 Candidatus Muproteobacteria bacterium RIFCSPHIGHO2_12_FULL_60_33 | reverse complement strand
GCGGTAGAGATGCGTGCGTTCCATGCCGGACAGGCGCGCGACTTCGGCGACGTTGCCGCCGCTGCGCTTGAGATGATGTTCGAGATAGGCCTTCTCGAACTGATCGCGCGCGACGCGCAGCGGCATTTCCATGAGTGTCGGCGGATAAGATTCGGGTGATACCGGTGCCGGGGCGCCGAGGGTCTGTTCGACCTCGGCCTCGGTCACCTCTTCGCCGCGATGCAGGATCAACAATCGTTGCACCACGTTGCGCAGCTCGCGCACGTTGCCCGGCCAGGAGTAGTTGCGCAGCAGGTTGAGCGCGCCGGTGGTGAGCTTGCGGTAGGGCAGGTGCTCGTTGTCGACCATCCAGTTGACGTAGAAATTGATCAGCTCCGGCACGTCCTCGTGATGCTCGCGCAGGCTCGGCACGCGCAGCGGCACGACGTTGAGACGGTAATAGAGGTCCTCGCGGAAACACTTTTCCTCCACCGCCTTGTGCAGGTCCTGGTCGCTGGCGGCGAGGATGCGCGCCTCCATGGGGATGGCCTCGTGACCGCCGACGCGGGTGAAGCGTTTCTGCTCGAGCGCGTCGAGCAGCCGCGCCTGTGCCGCCAGGTCGAGGCCGCCAATTTCGTTGAGCAGCAGGGTGCCGCCGCCGGCTTGCTCGAAGCAGCCGGGCGTGACCGCGCCTTTTTGTTCCTGCCCGAAGAGCTGCGCCGCCGCGTGCGTCGGCGTAATCGCGGTAAGGCTCACCTCGACAAAGGGGCGGTCCTTGCGCGCGCTGTGGGCGTGCAGGTAGCGCGCCGCCACGGCCTTGCCGCTGCCCGGCTCGCCGGTGATCAGCACCCCGGCGTCGGTGGCGGCGATGCGCTCGATGTTCTCGCGCAACTGCTGCATGAGCAGGCTCTTGCCGGTGAGCGTGGCGGCGGGTTCGGCCTGGCGGCGCAGGCGCAGGTTTTCGCGGCGCAGCTTATCGGTTTCGAGGGCGCGCTCAATGGTGACCAGCAGCTTGCCCATGGACACGGGTTTTTCGATGAAGTCGTAGGCGCCGAGGCGTGTGGCCTCGACCGCGGTCTCGACCGTGCCGTGCCCCGAGATCATGATCACCGGCATCGCGAGCGGGCCGGCCTCGGACCACTCGCGCAGCAGGCTGATGCCGTCCGTGCCCGGCATCCAGATGTCGAGCAGCACCAGGTCCGGCCGCTGTTTTTTCACCGCCTCGCGCGCGGCCGCGGCGTTTTCCACCACCGTCACCTTGTAGTGTTCGTCCTCGAGAATTTCCTGCATCAACCGGCGGATGTCCGGTTCGTCGTCCACCACCAGGATATAACCGGGATTCATGCCTTCTTTTCTCCCCGCGCCGATTTGGAAACCGCCGCTGATTCAGCCGACCCCGTCGCCGCGTTGACCGGAAGACGGATGATGACACAGGCGCCGCCTTCCTTCAGGTTATAGGCGCGGATGGTGCCGCCGTGTTCCTCGACGATGCGCTTGACGATGGCGAGCCCGAGCCCGGTGCCTTTTTCCTTGTGGGTGACATAGGGTTCGTACAGGTGCGCCAGTAATGCCTCCGGGAATCCCGGGCCGTTGTCCTGCACCGTCATTTCAACAAAACGGTGATTATCCTGCCCCACCATGCGCGTGCCGATATGGATCACCGGTTTGGGCGTGGCGGCGAGCGCGTCGCGCGCGTTGAGCAGCAGGTTGTGCAGCACCTGGCGCAGCCGGCCGGGGTCGGCCACGATGCGGGGCAGGTCGGTATCGAGATCGAGCCTGGTCGTGATGGCGCGAGACGCCTTGCCCTTGCCGGCTTTACTGGCGCCGTGCAGTGGCACTACGCCCTTAGCGGTGCTGCGCGTGTTTTTGTAGAGCTCGATCACGTCACGGATGAGATCGTTCACATCCACCGGGCGCGAATGCATCTGGGCCGAGCGCGCGTATTCGGAGAAATCGTTAACCATGGACTTGAGCGAATCGACTTGCTCAATGATCGTGCGCGTGGCGCGCTCGAGCGCGTCACGTTCTTCCTCCGGCACCTGACGCAGGTACTTGTGACGGATGCGTTCGGCGGAGAGCTGGATGGGCGTGAGCGGGTTCTTGATCTCGTGCGCCATGCGCCGCGCTACCTCGCCCCAGGCGGCGTCGCGTTGCGCCTGGATGAGCGTGGTGATGTCGTCGAACACCACGACGTAACCGCCGCGCTTTTCGCGCCAGGAGGGCAGCGAGGTTCCGCGCAGCATCAGGGTGCGGCGATGATTGTTGATCGACAATTGGATCTGGACCTGCCATTCGTCCTGCCCCGCCGTCGCGGCCTGTTCCACGGCTTCAATCAGCGGCTGAAGTTCCGGGTATTTTTCTGAGAGCCAACCCAGCGGCTTGCGCTCGCCGGCGCGCAGGTCGGTGCCAAGTATCTGGCCCGCCGCCGGGTTGTGCGTGCGCAGCAGCAGGCGCTGGTTGAAGGTCAGCACGCCGGAGGAAAGGTGGCCCAGTACGGTTTCGAGATAGGCGCGCTGGATTTCGGCCTCCTGCTGGCTGCGCTTGGATTGCAGCTGCGCGCGGTGGATGCGGCGCGTCATGTCGTTGAAGGATTCGACCAGGATGCCGATCTCGTCGTGGCTGGTGACGGGAATCTGCTTCTGGTAATCGCCTTGCGCCACCGCGTGCGTGGCTTCGGCCAGCTCGCGGATGGGCGTGGCCAGCCGGCGCGCGAAGAAGATCGCCGCCCACACCGCGATCAGCAGCGTCAGCAGCGCGATCAGCGACAGTGTCAGCGTGAAACCGAATTTGAGCGGCCCGCGCAGGTACACGAGCTTCTCGTATTCGGCGAAGGCCGACTGCACCGACTCGCCCAGCTTGGCGTAACGCGGCGGCAGCGCCTGCAGCACTTGCAGCACGCGCAGCGGCGCGCTGACGTTGCGCGCCTGCACCGGCACCACCACGCGCAGCCGCAGGCCGGATTTGCTGATGGCGTCGAGGTTGGCATAGGTCAGCCCCTGGCGCACCTGAACCATCACGGCGTCGCTCGGCCGCTCCGGCACCAGCGTGCCGGCCTCGAGATTGGCTTCGCTGCTGGAGGCGAGAATCTGGCGGTCCTGGGTGAACAGCGTCAGCTCGGTGATGTTGTACTGTTCGCGCAGCGCGTTCAGCATCGACAGCTCCGAACGCAGCGCGCCGCTTTTCTGCCGCACCGGCAGGGTTTCCAGTTCCACGGCAATCTCCTGGGCGTTTTTCACCAGGTCCTGCCGCTGCGCGTCGAGCGCGGTGCGCCCGAGCAGCAGCGCGTCGTCGAGCGCGCGCTCGATGCGCACGTCGAACCAGTTGTCGATGCCGCGATTGAGCGCCTGGATGGAAAAGTAGAACACCACCGAGACCGGCACCACCGCCAGCACCACGAACATCACCAGCAGCCGCAGGGTCAGCCGCGTGCCGACGACGCGCGCGCGGTACTGCTCCGCGAAATGAAACAGGTTGAGCAGGATCAACGCGATCAGCAGCACCACGCCGAGGATGTTGACCAGCAGCAGGACCGAATACATCCGCCCGAACAGCGCCGAGTTCTGGGCCGCCGCGTTCATCATGATGAAGGCGGCGATCAGCAGCACCGACAGCACCGCCAGCGGCGTGACGCCGGTGACGTAACGGGTGACGGTGCGGTTCAGGGCGTGACTTTCCACGTGCTCCATCCGCTGTTGAGATGCCAGGTAAACGAGGTGTAGGCCAGCGGCCGCAGGGGCGTGGGCAGGGCCTCGATGTCGAGACTCACGCGCACGTCCACGGAATGGACGGCGTCCGGTGTCACGGGCTCTTCCAGTGTCAGCGTGACGCCGTTGAGCGAGCCCAGTTGTTTCAGCGCCTCTTGCAACGTCAGCAGGCTTTCGCCCGTTTCAGATTCGGGTTCCGCGGTGCTGACCAGATACTGGCCGGACAGCGCGTGATACTGAATGCGGCGGTGCAGCGTCCAGGAGGCGATCTTGCGGTCCCACAGGAAGCGGCGCTCCCGGAGCAGATGCACATCGATATTGACCTCGAGCGGGATGCCCTTGGACAGCGCCTCTTCCACTTTCGCGTTCAACCCCAGCTCAAGATTGCCGGTGAGCACCAGCGACTGTTCGACGAACTTCGGCTGCACGTCGGTCACCTTGAAGTCGGCGCTGGCGTCGCCGAAGCAGGCCAGCGCGAGCACGGCCGCGGCCCAGCGGCGCCGGTTAATTCTTGCGGAGTCTCGCATAATAAAATCCATCCATGCCGGCCTCGCCCGGCAGAATCTGTCTTCCCATGGCCCGCGCCCGCCCCGCGCTCATGGGCAGGACATCCTCGGCGGCGTCGGGATGACGCCGCCGGAAGGCCGCCATCTGATTTTCGTTTTCGACCGGAAGGATCGAGCAGGTTGCGTACAGAAGCTTACCTCCGGGTTTGAGCAAGGGCCACAGGCCGTCGAGAATGCGTTCCTGCGTGGCGACCAGCCGCGGCAGATCCTCGGGCCGGCGGCGGATCTTGATGTCCGGATGGCGGCGAATCACGCCGGTGGCGGAACAGGGCGCGTCGGCGAGTATCCGGTCGAACGGACGTCCGTCCCACCACGGCGCTGGATTCGCGGCATCGCCGATGACGGTCTTGGCCGACAGGCCCAGCCGCGTCAGATTCTCCTCTATCAATTTCACCCGCGCCGGCTCCCGGTCGAGCGCCACCAGCTCGGCCAGCGCGGAATGTTCGAGCAGGTGTCCGGTCTTGCCGCCCGGCGCGGCACAGGCGTCGAGCACGCGTTCACCGGGTTGAGCGTCGAGCAGCGTCGCGGCGAGTTGCGCCGCCGCATCCTGCACCGAGACATCGCCTTCGGCGAAACCGGGCAGTTCACTCACGGCCACGGGTGTGTCCAGCACCACGGCGGTTTCGCTGCAGGCATGCACGCTGGCCGCGATGCCGGCCTGGGCCAGGCGCGCCAGATACTGATCGCGCGATTGATGCAGTCGATTGACGCGCAGCGCCAGCGGCGGGCGCTCGTTGTTGGCCACCAAAATTGCCGCCCAGTTCCCGGGCCAGTGGTGTTTGATTTCCTCCAGCAGCCACGCCGGGTGACTGAAGGCCGCCTCAGGGCTCGCGGTGATTGCCGCCTGCGCGCGCGCCTCCTCGCGCAGCGAGGCGCGCAGACAGGCATTGAGCAGATTTTTTGCCCAGGGTTTTTTCAGCGCGGCCGTGGCCTCCACCGTTTCCTTCACCGCGGCGTGTCTGGCCACGCGCATGTACCGCAGCTGGTACAGTCCGACCAGCAGCAGCGCGTAAACATCCTGATCTTTGGTCTTGAGCGGCTTGTCCAGAAACAACGCGGCGATGGCGGCGAGCTGGTCGAACCAGCGCAAGGTGCCGTAGCTCATTTCCTGGACCAGCGCGGCATCGCGCGCCTGTGCGCGTGGCAGGGCAGCGAGTGTTTCGGTCAATGCCGCATCGAGATAGCGCGCGCGCACAACGACCTCATCCACCACCTGCGCCGCCAGCGCACGCGGATTGATCCGCGTGCCAGCGCGCTTAGCGGCTTGGGGTGCTTGCTTCATCGCCCAGCCGGTCGCCGGCCGCCAGTTTATGGCCATTCAGAAAATCACCGGCCGCCAGGATTTTCCCGCCCTCTGCCTGCAGGCGCGTGAGCGTCAGCACGCCATCGCCGGTCTGCACGCGAATACCGGCGGTATCGGCCTGCACGATCGCGCCCGGCGCGCCTGCGGCGCGGCGCGCCTCCAGCGGCCCCACCTCCCACAGCCGCAGGGTTTTCCCACGCCAGGTGGTGCTCGCCACCGGCCACGGATTAAGCGCGCGTATCTTGCGATGCAACACCATGGCGGGCTGGGTCCAGTCGAGGGGCGATTCCTCCTTGCGCAATTTTCTGGCATAGCAGGCGCCTGATGGGTCTTGCGATTGTGGAGTGATGGCGCCACGCGCCAAACGTTCGAGCGTGGCAATCAGCGTCTCCGCGCCGAGCTGCGCCAGACGATCGTGCAGTGTCTGCGCCGTGTCGGTTTCATGAACGGGTGTTCGAGCTTCTGCCAGCACCGGCCCGGTGTCGAGGCCGGCCTCCATCTGCATGATGCTGACGCCGGTCACCGTATCGCCGGCCTCGATCGCGCGCGGGATGGGCGCGGGCCCGCGCCAGCGCGGCAGCAGCGAGGCGTGCACATTGATACAGCCATGACGGGGACTGGCGAGCACGGCGGGCGGCAACAACAGGCCATAGGCGATGACAATCATCGCCTCCGGCGCATCATCGCGAAGAATTTTTTCCTCACCGGAGATTTTCTCCGGCTGGCGGATTTCAATGCCATGGGTTTGCGCGCACTGCTTCACCGGACTGGTGGCGAGTTTGCGCCCGCGGCCGGCGGGGCGGTCCGGCTGGGTGTACACGGCGCGAACCGTGTGGCCGGCGCGCAGCAGCGCCTCGAGCGCGGGAACCGCAAATTGCGGCGTGCCAGCGAAGATCAAATTCATGAGATGAAAAAATAGACAGGATTAACAGGATTAAGCAGGATTTACAGGATTATGAATTAGAATTTTCATTTTTGGTTTTATCCTGTTAATCCTGAAAAATCCTGTGAATCCTGTAAATTACATTGCTAACTGTTGCTGCTTTTCCAATTTCTTGCGGATACGCGACTGTTTCAGGCGCGAGAGATAATCGACGAAGACCTTGCCGTCGAGGTGATCGATTTCGTGCTGGATGCAGGAGGCGAGCAAATGCTCGGCCTCGATCTCGAACGCCTGGCCATCGCGGTTCAACGCGCGCGCCCGGATGCTGTGGGCGCGCGCGACCGGTTCGTAGATGCCGGGTACGGACAGACAGCCTTCCTCGAGTTCCTGCTCGCCTTCCCGGGAAAGGATTTCCGGGTTGATGAACACCTGCAACCGATCGCGCGTCTGCGAGATATCAATAACAATAAGGCGCCACGGCTCATTGACCTGGATGGCCGCGAGGCCGATGCCCGGTGCGTCGTACATGGTCTCGGCCATGTCATCCACCAGCCGGCGAATGTCGTCAGTGACTTCCGGGACCGGGTTCGCTTGGCGCCGCAGGCGTGGGTCGGGATAGTGCAGGATGCGGCGTATGGTCATGGTTTTTTAGATCAGATAGGGCCTGATTTACTGCATGTCAAACAGGATTATTATCAGTCCGGATACCACTGAATAACAACAAAATTTGGCCTTTTGGGAGTCTTGGCGTTGCGCCCAAGCATGGACTACACTCAAAACGTCATCAGATTACACGGAATGTGGACGAATGTCGCCTAAGCCTCTACGGGGAACCCGCTTTTTCCTTCTTATTACTGCGCTGCTCCTGGCTGCTCCCGTTCAGGTGCGGGCGGACGAGGTTCAGCTCAAGCCCGATCACCCCGAACGTTATACCGTGGTCAAGGGCGACACCTTGTGGGACGTCTCCACCCGGTTTCTCAAGAGCCCCTGGCACTGGCCGAAGATCTGGAAGATCAACGACCAGATCAAAAATCCGCATCTGATTTATCCCGGCGACGTGGTGGTGCTGCGCATGGTGGATGGCAAGCCGGTGTTGACCGTGGAGCGCAAGGACAAGGCGTCGGGCTTGCCTTCGTTGCCCGAGGCCGCCAAGGCACCCGATGCGCCCGTGGGGGAACGGCGCGTCGATGACCGTACGGTGAAACTCTCCCCGCAAGCGCGCAGCGAACCGCTCGAAGCGGCCATTCCCACCATTCCCCCGAACGCCATCGTTCCGTTTCTGACGCGGCCGCTGGCGGTGGAGGAAAATGAACTCGAGCAGGCCGGTTATATCACCACCGGGCTCGATGACCGCATCGCACTCGGCGACAGCAGCCAGTTCTACGCCCGTGGCCTGCAGGACGACGCTGCGGAGTACTACCAGATTTTCCGCCCGGGCAAGCCTATCCGTCATCCCGATACCGGCGAGTTGCTGGCCTACGAGGCCTTGTATCTGGGCGACGCGAAACGTCTCGAGACGGGCGACCCGAGCAAGCTCGTGGTGACCGCGGTCAAGCAGGAAATCATCCCGACCGACCGTTTGCTGACAGCCCCGAAAAAGGCCTCACTGCCCTATTACTATCCGCATGCGCCCAAGACCCAGGTGCAGGGAAGAATCGTCTCGGCCCTGAACGCCGTGGCCGAGATCGGTCCGCAAACCGTGGTCGGCATCTCGCTCGGCGCGCGCGAAGGCATCGAGGAAGGCAACGTGCTGCGCATCATGCGCCATGTCGGCACCCACAAGGACCCGCTGACGCGCGAGCGTTACAAGCTGCCGGACGAGGAATCCGGGCTGCTGCTCATTTTCCGTACCTACGAAAAAATGAGCTATGGGCTCGTGATGACGGCCACCCGCCCGGTGCACCTGCTGGACGCGGTTATCACGCCCTGACGTAATCCCTCCGTCCTGGAGTAGACTGCGCGCCATGGTCGGCGCGCCACCTCCCAACTCTTATGTCCAGACGAACGAAGTAGGGCG
Source organism: Candidatus Muproteobacteria bacterium RIFCSPHIGHO2_12_FULL_60_33 (assembly GCA_001785195.1). Taxonomy (GTDB): domain Bacteria; phylum Pseudomonadota; class Gammaproteobacteria; order Acidiferrobacterales; family Sulfurifustaceae; genus Sulfuricaulis. The sequence continues at coordinate 25,430 of MFTB01000019.1, read as the reverse complement.
ACATTTATCCCGCACTTCCCTGGCGATGTGGTTCACGCTGCGCCGCCTGCCCGGCGTGGGCACGCGCACGCAGCGGGAACTGCTGGAGCACTTCGGGTCGATCGAAAATATTTTTTCCGCCGGCCGCGGCCAGCTCGACAAGCTGCTGGCGGGAAAGAGCGAGGCCATCAACGCCCTTCTCGACGGTCCCGACGCGGAAAGCTTTCAATCCGAGTTCGACTGGCTGGACCAACCCGGCCACCATCTGCTGGTCTGGACTGATCCCGACTATCCCCCGCTGCTGCGTGAAATCGCCGACCCGCCGGTGGTGCTTTCTCTCATCGGCAACCGGCGGGCCCTGTCGAGTCCGCAACTCGCCATCGTGGGCAGCCGCAATCCGAGCCCCATGGGCCGGGAAAATGCGCAGGCCTTCGCCAAAAGCCTGGCCGGCGCTGGGCTCACCGTCACCAGTGGTCTGGCGCTGGGCGTGGACGGCGCCGCGCATCGCGGCGCGCTCGCGGCCGGCGGGATGACCATCGCCGTGGCGGGTACCGGGCTGGATCGCGTGTATCCGGCGCGGCATCGCGAACTGGCGCACGAGATCGTCAAACACGGCGTGCTCGTGTCCGAATTTGCGCTGGGCACGCCGCCGCTGCCGGAGAATTTTCCCATACGCAACCGCATCATCAGCGGCCTTTCGCTGGGCACGCTGGTAGTGGAGGCGGCGCTTCAGAGCGGTTCGCTCATCACCGCGCGGCTCGCCGCCGAACAGGGACGCGAGGTGTTCGCCATTCCTGGCTCGATCCACGCGCCGCAGGCGCGCGGTTGTCACGCGCTCATCCGCCAGGGCGCGAAACTCGTGGAGACGGCGCAGGACATTATCGAGGAGCTGGGCCCGCTTGCGAGCGTGGCGCGCCGCGTCGCACCGGATAACGCGCTACCCGCGCCGGCACTCGACGTGTCGATGACGGCGCTGTTGCAACAAATCGGTCACGATCCGGTCACTGTGGATGCGTTGATCGAGCGCAGCGGATTGACGGCGGATGCCGTTTCCTCCATGCTCTTGCAAATGGAGTTGAACGGACTCGTGTCGAGTTGTCCGGGCGGCAAGGTTCAAAGGATTTCCTGACGCGACGAAAGCAGGGCGCAAACGACTGATGAAAGAAAATGTTTTCGATGTGCTGATGTATTTGTTCGAAAACTACATGGATGAAGGCACTGAATTCCATCCCGATCAGGAAGCACTTACCCACGAGCTGACACAGGCCGGTTTCCATCGCGGCGAAATCCGCAAGGCGTTCTCCTGGCTGGACGGTTTGTCCTCGCTGCGCGAGAACAACGCCGGCAAGCCGCCGGCGGCAAGGTCCGCGGCCATACGCCACTACGCGCCCAAGGAGCAGGAGCGGCTCGACGAGGAATGCCGCGGCTATCTGCATTTCATGGAAGCCAGCGGCGTGATCGATCCCGCCACGCGCGAGGTCATCGTCGACCGGTTGATGGCGTTGGAAACGGATGAAATCGCGCTGGATCAGATCAAGTGGGTCATGCTGCTCGTGCTGTTCAACCAGCCCGGACAGGAGCACGTGTATTACATGCTCGAGGACATGGTGTTCGACGAGATGCAGGGCCATCTGCATTGATTTACATCATCATTCGTTCCCCGTTCCAATCGTTTCCGATCAGCTGTCGGCGCCTGCGACTTGACAAGCCCTGCCTGTTATCGACAACAATTCGGGTCTGACGCGATCCGGTCGCGAATAAAGCCGCCGGAATACATGCGACGCGAAATTTTTTTGAATGTGGTGATTGAGTTAAACGAATGCCAAAACATCTGATTGTGGTGGAATCGCCGGCCAAGGCCAAAACCATGTCCAAATATCTGGGCAAGGATTTTACGTGTCTGGCTTCCTATGGCCATGTGCGTGACCTCATCCCGAAACAGGGTGCGGTGGAAACGGAAAACGACTTCGGCATGAAGTATCAGCTGATCGAGAAGAACAAAAAGCACGTCGATGCCATCGTCAAGGCGATGAAGAAGGCCGACGCGCTGTATCTCGCGACCGACCCGGACCGCGAGGGCGAAGCCATCTCCTGGCACCTGCATGAAATTCTGAAGGAAGCGGATGTGCTGGACGACAAGCCTGTGCATCGCGTGGAATTCTTTGAAATCACCAAGAGCGCGATTCAGCATGCGATCCAGCAGCCGCGGAAATTATCCGAGAATCTCATCAACGCCCAGCAGGCGCGGCGCGCGCTCGATTACCTCGTGGGTTTCAACCTCTCGCCGCTGCTGTGGAAAAAGGTGCGCCGCGGGCTGTCGGCCGGGCGTGTACAAAGTCCGGCGCTGCGGCTCATCGTCGAGCGCGAGGAGGAGATCGAAAAATTCATCGCACGCGAATACTGGACCATCGAATCCGACCTCAATACCAAGGGCAAGGATTTTGTCGCCCGGCTGACCCATTTCAACGGCGAAAAACTCGAGCAATTCACGGTCGACAACGGCGCGCGTGCCGCTGAAATTGACACCGCTCTGCAGGCCAAGGCGCAGGGCAAGCTGGAGGTCCTGTCGGTCGAGAAGAAGCAGCGCCGCCGCAACCCGGCCCCGCCCTTCACCACCTCCACGCTGCAGCAGGAGGCCTCGCTCAAGCTCGGTTTCTCCGCCCAGCGCACCATGCGCACGGCGCAACAGCTTTACGAAGGCATGGATCTCGGCCACGGCGAAGTCGTCGGTCTCATCAGCTACATGCGTACCGACGCGGTGAACCTGGCGAACGAAGCCGTCGCCGAAATCCGCGAGGTCATCAAGGACCGTTTCGGCCCCGACAACCTGCCGGACGAGCCGATCGCGTACAAGAACAAGTCGAAGAATGCGCAGGAGGCGCACGAGGCCATCCGCCCGACCTCGGCCGCGCGCACGCCGGATGCGATCAAGGGCCACCTGAAGCCGGACCAGCTGCGGCTGTACGAACTGATCTGGAAGCGCACCGTCGCCTGTCAGATGGTGCCGGCGGTGCTCGACACCGTGACAGTAGACCTAGGTGCTGGTGAGGGTAACGTGTTCCGCGCCAACGGTTCGACCGTGGTCAAGCCCGGCTTCATGGCGGTGTATCAGGAAGACACCGGCGACAAGCCCGCGGATGCGCCGGAGGGGGTCGTCGAAGACGAGAAGCTGCTGCCGCCGATGGAAAAAGGCGAATCCGTGGAACTCAAGCTGCTGCGCAAGGAACAGCACTTCACCGAACCGCCGCCGCGCTTCTCCGAGGCGAGCCTGGTCAAGGCGCTCGAGGCCTACGGCATCGGCCGCCCCTCGACCTATGCCTCCATCATCTATACCCTCGAAAGCCGCGAGTATGTGACGCTCGACAACCGCCGTTTCAGGCCCACCGACGTCGGGCGCGTGGTCAACAAATTCCTCTCGGAGCATTTTTTCCACTACGTGGATTACGACTTTACCGCGCGCATGGAAGACGACCTCGACGCCATCTCGCGCGGCGAAAAAGAATGGAAACCGGTACTGCAGGATTTTTGGACCGATTTCAAGAATCAGGTGAAGGAGAAGGAATCCGTGGACCGACCCGGCGTGGAGATGATGGAAGAGGAATGCCCCAAGTGCGGCAAGAAGCTGGCCAAGCGCCTCGGGCGCAACGGCTACTTCATCGGCTGCACCGGTTATCCCGACTGCAATTACACGCGCAACGTAGACGACGCCGTGGGTGCCTCGAACGAGCCCGAGATCGTGCCCGACCGCAAGTGTCCGAAATGCGAATCGAACCTGGTCATCAAGCGCGGGCGCTACGGCCGCTTCATCGGCTGCAGCAACTATCCCAACTGCAAGCACATGGAGCCGCTCGAAAAGCCAGCGGACACCGGTGTGGAGTGCCCGGAGTGCAAACAGGCGACCATGCTCAAGCGCAAATCGCGCTACGGCAAGGTTTTCTATTCCTGCGCGCGTTATCCCGACTGCAAGTATGCCTGCTGGAATCCGCCCATCAAGGAACCCTGCCCGCAGTGCGGCTGGCCGATCCTGTCCATCAAGACCACCAAGCGCCGCGGCATCGAGAAGGTCTGCCCGGTCAAGGAATGCGGCTTCGCCGAGCCGTATGAGGGCGAAGTGCCGTTCGCCGAACCGCCTAAAATGGCCGCCGGGGCCTAAAGAGTTTTTCTATGAATTAGAACGCAGATGGACGCAGATGTGTGAATAAATCAAATCAGCGTTCATCATTCATTAATCTGCGTATATCTGCGGTTCATTCAGGCGGTGATGAACATCTTTACCGCTGCGATGACCAGCACCACCCCGAGCAACTGACGCAACCGCACCGGTGCCAGCCGCCGCACGGCGAGCTCTGAACCCACGACCGCACCCGACAGCGCCGCGAGCATCATCCAGGGCAGGCCGTGCGGCAGCGTGACACCGGCCGTAAACAGGCCGGCCAGACCGGCGACGGAGTTGATCAGGATGAACGCCGCCGAGACAGCCGCCGTGGTACGCATGTTGGCCCAGCGCAGGAACAGCAGCAGCGGACTCAGAAAAATCCCGCCGCCCACGCCGGTCAGACCGGAGACAAATCCGAGACCGGCGCCCACCGGCAGCGCTACTCCCGGGTGCGGCGCTTCGCGTGTCGGTGGTTCGTGGCTGGCAAGAAGTAATCGCCACGCCGCCACGAGCAGGGCGGCCGCCACGAGAAACTGATACGCGCGCTCGTGCAGCTGTATCGCACCGCCGAGAAACGCGAGCGGGATCGAACCGAGCGCGAACGGCCAGAACAACCGGGCGTTGAAAAACCCGGCGCGCCACAGGCGCACGAACACCAGTCCCGCCACCAAGATGTTCATGGCGAGCGCCGCCGGTTTCATGAGGGAAGCCGATACACCGAAAAGCGCCATCGCCGCGAGATAGCCGGAGGCGCCGCCGTGACCAACGGAGGAATAGAGCATGGCCGCCACCGCGATGAGGGCGAGCAGCCACAGGAACAAAGTCGGATCGAGCGCTTCCAAGTATCAGTTCTGTGGCAGGATGGAGTGGGACGTGCTAGAAATCATGCGATGTGTGAAGCGAGCCATCATATCCTGACATCCCGCACGAAAAAAACCGCCGGTGCGCTGGTTCTTGCCGGTCTGGCCTGTCTGCTGGCTTCCTGCCTCAGCACGCCATCCCGAATACCCGGTGTTGGCCAACCGGTTTCCTGGACCGAGCTGCCGGGCTGGCTGGACGACAGTCTCGCGCAGGCGTGGCCGGCATTGCTGAGCAGCTGCCAGAAGATGCCCGCGCGCGATGCGCGCTGGAGCGATCTGTGCGCCGATGCAGCGCTGTTTCCCGACCCGGACGACGATACCGCGCGCGCCTTTTTCGAGACGCGTTTCAGCGCGCATGAAGTGGCCGGCAACAACGGCGTCCCTGACGGGCTCATCACCGGTTATTACGAACCGCTGTTGCAAGGAAATCTGGTCAGGACCGATCGCTTTCGTTACCCGCTCTACGGACGGCCGGATGATCTGGTGGTGGTGGATCTCGGCGGGCTTTACCCGGAACTGCAGGGCAAGCGTTATCGCGGACGACTGAACAGTAACCGCGTGGTGCCCTATTATTCGCGCGCCGAGATCGGCAACGGCAAACGTCCGCCCGACGCTGCCGTGCTGGCCTGGGTCGATGATCCGGTGGCGCTGTTCTTTCTCGAAATCCAGGGCTCCGGTCGCATTCGGTTGCCGGACGGGAAGATGCTGCGTGTCGGTTATGCCGACCAGAACGGTCATCCCTATGTCGCCATCGGACGCACGCTGGTCGAGTCCGGCGCCCTGAAACTGGAGGAGGCAACCATGCCGGCGATCCGCGCCTGGCTCAGCGCCAACCCGGACAAGGCGCAGGCGGTGCTGAACAGTAATCCGAGTTATGTCTTTTTCGCCGTGCGCGAGCCGGACAGCCCGGGCCCGGTGGGCGCGCTCAACGTGCCACTGCTGCCGGAGCGCTCCATCGCGGTGGACCCGGGTTTCATCCCGCTGGGAAGCCCGGTGTGGTTCGATACCTCCCTGGTCGCTTCCGCGGGTCCCTGCGCCCGCGACACTTGTGCATCCTGCCCATCGCCGGATTGTGGATTGATTCCTTATCGGCGGCTGGTGTTCGCCCAGGACACCGGCGGTGCGATTCGCGGCCCGGCGCGCGCCGATCTTTTTCTCGGTTTCGGCGAAAACGCCGAGCGTGTGGCGGGCGCGCTGCGCAGCCGGGGAAAACTGTATGTGCTCTTACCGGCCTCGCGTACGCTGAATTAGAATGGACAGGATTTACAGGATTAAAAACAAGATTAAGGAAACTCTGATTTATTAATTTTCGACGCAGAGACGCAAAGATTTTTTCAGTTATTTTTCCGGGTTTTTCTTTGCGCCTTCGCGCCTTGGCGTCAAATAGTCATAATTAATCAGACCTTCCTTAATCCTGTAAATCCTGAAAAATCCTGTTAATCCTGTCCATTTTTCTTTATTTTTAGGAGTCTCTGACTCAACGGGCGCGCGCGACATCACCGCAGCCGCTGGCGCGGGTCACGGGATAAAGTTTGAGTTCCCCTTCCATCAGTGTCGTTTGATCCGCCACGAGCTGACCCACGGCATTCACGTTCGCGCGCGCCGGGGGTGACTGAACATCGGCGGGCGCGGATTTGAGCCACAGCGCATGTGCCAGTCCCACGCCGTTGCCGGCACGATCGGGGCGGGCCGCCAGCAGGGACGACAACCAGGCACGGTTAGTGCGTGAGATCGTAGACTTGGCCGTGGCGATGCCGACGACATAGGCCCATGCCTCTTGGGCTGACTCCATCGGGCGCGTGTAATAGGATGGCGCGTTTTTGAGCACGGCGCGTCCGTCAATGGCCGGTCGCGCGATGGCGATGATGCGCAGTGGCGCCAGGCGTACGTATCCACTGAACATCACGCCTTGCGGATATTTTTTGGCCAACGATTCCCACAGCTGCGCAAGCGGTGCGACCTGCTCCAGGCGAAAGCTCGATTCATGCTCGCGCTCGAGCGGGATGTACACAAAGCCGTTAGATTGAAAATAACGGTTGCTGACTGTCGCGAAATATTTCGGTGAATCGGCACGGGTGGTGCGTACCCACGCCAGACCGCCCACGGCGATGGCGTCGCCCAAACCTTGCCAGCCGCCGATGGCGGCCGAACCCAGGCCGAACTGCATGTTCCAGGCATCGAGATAAATCTCTTTCAAGTTATCAGGCACCTGTGCCTGCGCGCGCGCCGTCAGGTCGCCGGCCACGCAGGGAACGGCTGGGCGCCACCACAGCGGTCCGAAAATGATGGCGGCCGCGACGCCGATGCCGAGCAGAATGCCGACCTTTTTTTTCAGCGGCATCGAAATAATAATGACAGGACGAATGAGCGAAGCGAATAGGGCTTCATTTTTCAGGAGGTGGCCGCGGCCGCCGGGTTGCCGCAGAGTTGCAACAGCTCTTCACCGATCAGCGCGCGGCGCCAGCCGCGCGCCAGGCTGCCCGAGGCATCGCCGGCAATGAGCTTCAACAATTCCCGGCGCGGCGCCAGCAGGGTGGCGCTGATTTTCATCTGTGCGGCGATCGCGCGCACGCGCGTTTGCAGTTGTTCGTACAAGGCCTGTTGCCGCTGGTCGAGACGTCGTGGTTCCTCCCACAGGCGTTCGGGCTTCAGCGTCAGTCCGTGCTGGACGGCCTGCAAAATTTCCTCGCCCCATTTGCGTGCCGGCGATCCGCCCATGCCGGTGATACGGCCGAGCGCCTCCACGGTCGTCGGGGCGGCCAAGGCGGTTTCCACCAGCGCGGCGTCGGAGGCGGCCCAGCCGCGCGGCAGGTTGTGTTTCTGTGCCGTGAGCTCGCGCCAGGCCGCCAGCTCGCGCAACAGCGTCTGCGCCGCGGGCGGCAGCGACTGACCCTGCTTCAGGCGCCGGTAAGCCTCGCGCGGATCGTTTCGATACAGCTTGGGGTCGGTGAGTGCGGCGCATTCTTCCCGCAGCCAATCGGTCCGCCCAAGGCCTTCCAGTTTTTGCGCGAGGAATTGATACAGGTCGCGCAGGTAGCGCACGTCGTCTTCGGCATAGTGCAATTGATCCGGCGGGAGCGGGCGGGTTTCCCAGTCGGCGCGCGTATGCAGCTTGGGGAGTTTGTGACCCGTGATGGATTCCACCAGCGCACCGTAGCCGATCTGGTCGTCGTATCCGCACAGCGAGGCGGCGATCTGGGTGTCGAACACCGGCGCGGGCGGCGCCCCCAGCACCTTGCGCGGGTATAATGCTGAGTCAGGAGGTGCATCGGTATTCAGCGCCAGGTGCTGGGCAAACACCTCGAGGTCCTGACGTGCGGCGTGAATGACCTTGAACACGCGCGGTGAATAAATCACCTCCAGCAGCGGCTCGATGGTGGGCAGGGCGAGAGTATCCACGCAGGCAATGACCTCCGGGGCCGCCACCTGCACCAGGCACAGGCGCGCGTAATAGGTCCGCGTGCGCATGAATTCCGTATCCAGCGCCATCCACGGGCGATCGCGCAGCGACTCGCACAAGCGCGTGAGTGTCGTCATGTCCTGGACCGGCGATTCGCTCATAGAGAATGCCAGTGTATGCATTTCCCGCGCCCGGCCCAACTGCGGCTCGGGGGTTCCGCTTTTGGTTTATCATTAGGCAATGAACCGGCGTGGGCAGGAAACGGGCAAGCGGAATACAACATGGATCGCCGGGATATGGCTGGTGTCGGCGCTGACAGCGTGCGAGCCGCTCTGGGGCACCCCGGAAGGTCGTGCCCGGGATTTCATCGAGGCCCTGGTGACGGCCCCGGCGGAGACCCAACCGCTGCGCGACATCGCCAATCTTGCACCGGAACAAGATCCCGAAGCGCTGATCGATGATCTCTCCGCCCGTGTCGGTGTGGATTTCCTGCGCGCCAGGCAGGCCCAGGGCGTGTCGCTGAAGTTCGTGCCAGGCGAAACCCGGCGGGCGGATGACGCGCGACGCACTGTCACCATCCGCGTCACCTATCTGCAGCCAGGGACACCCATGACCGGTGAGGTCCGGTTCCTGGTCCGGATCGAGAAAGACGATCAAGGCCGCTGGCTCATCGCCCGTGTCACGGGCGACAACTAGAAGTTATCCCCAAAATTTTTGTGAAACCACAGATAAACACAGATGAACGCAGATTAAGAGGAAATGATCGGGTATCTGTGTGAATCCGTGTTCATCTGTGGTTCCAAATTCTTGTTGAAGCGTTTTTGAGACAACTTCAAACAACTACGGGACGGACCGTGCCGCTGAGAATACTGCTCAATATCTGCCTGCTGCGCGCCAGCCCCCAGGACCTGCCGGCATCCCGCCTCGGGATGCTCGCGGCGCTCGCCGCCTACGCGGCGGCCGGCGTGCTCGGCGTGCTCGATGTTCTCACTTTTGAAAATGCCGTTCTGGCGGCCGCGGTGGACACGCTGCTGCTCGCTGCCGTGACACACTTGGTGCTGCCGTGGCGCCAACTGGAAAATCGCGTGACCCAGACACTCACCGCGCTGGCCGGCTGTGGTGCCCTGCTTTCGTTGCTGGCCTGGGCGACCTCCGGACTGACCCGGGAGTGGTTACCCCCGGCATGGGTCTGGGCACCTTTTCTCGTGTGGTATACGCTGGTGTTCGGGCACGTATGGCGGCACGCCCTGTCTATTACCCTGGCGGCCGGCGTGGCCGCGAGCCTTTTATATTTGATCCTCTCAATGGGCGTGACCGGTCTTTTCATGAATCCTGTTCCGGCTACGAACTGATGCGTATTCATATTCTCGGTATCGGGGGAACCTTCATGGGCGGTGTGGCGCTGCTCGCGCGCGATCTCGGTCACGACGTGAGCGGCTCGGATGCCAAGGTTTATCCGCCCATGAGCACGCAGCTCGAGGCCCAGGGTATCCGGTTGATGGAAGGTTACGTCGCGGCGCATCTCGACAGTGCCAGGCCCGACCTCGTGATCATCGGCAACGCGCTGTCACGCGGCAACGCGCTGGTGGAAGCGGTGCTTGAGCGCGGAATCCGCTACACCTCCGGTGCGCAATGGATCGGGGAGAATATTTTACGATGTGCAGGGACGCACAAGTGTCGCGGGAGGCAGGATACCGCGAGCGACCACGGCCGCTGGGTACTGGCGGTCGCGGGCACGCACGGCAAGACCAGCACGGCCAGCATGCTGGCCTGGATTCTGGAGCACGCCAAACTCAAACCGGGTTTTCTGATCGGCGGCGTGCCGGAGAATTTCGGCGTTTCGGCGCGCCTGGGCAAGGAACCCTTCTTCGTCATCGAGGCCGACGAATATGACACCGCCTTTTTCGACAAGCGCTCGAAATTCGTTCACTATCGCCCACGCACCGCCATCCTGAACAACCTGGAATTCGATCACGCGGATATTTTTCCCGACCTCGCCGCGATCGCCCTCCAGTTTCATCATTTTGTCCGCACCGTGCCGGGGTCAGGGCTGCTGGTGGTGAATGCCAAGGACGAGAATCTGTCCAACGTGCTAGCCATGGGCCGCTGGACTCCCGTCGAGCATGTCGGGGCGGGGGACGGGTGGGAGGCTGTTGCGCGCAATCCCGAGGCCAGCCGTTTCCAGGTACTGTTTAAAAAACAGGATCAGGGCGAAGTGTCGTGGGGCTTGCTGGGGAGCCACAACATGGCCAATGCCCTGGCGGCGATCGCGGCCGCGCGTCATGCCGGGGTGCCGGTCAAGACCGCGCTGGCGGCGCTGGCGAAATTCCGCAACGTCAAGCGCCGGCTCGAGGTGCGTGGCGCGGTGCGCGGCATCACGGTGTACGACGACTTTGCGCATCACCCCACCGCGATCACGGCGACGCTGGAGGCCTTGCGCGCCCGGGTCGGCAACGCGCGCATCCTGGCGGTGCTGGAATTGCGCTCCCACACCATGCGCATGGGTGTGCACCGCGACACGCTGGCCGGCTCGCTGGCGTGCGCCGACAAGGTGTGGATGCTCAGGCCCGCCGACCTCAACTGGAACCTGGAGCGGGTCACGAACGCGCTGCAAGGCCGCGGGCAGGCGTATCCGACGGTGGAAGAAATCATCGAGACCTTGTCGCGCGAGGCGCGCCCGGATGATCATATATTGGTCATGAGCAACGGCGGTTTCGGTAACATCCATGCCCGACTGCTCGAGCATTTGCAGAAGCGCTAGCCGCCGGATCCCGTGACGCAGCATTTCGGAGACGGCAGCAGTGGCGCTCATAGAAACATGGCTCATTGCGGCTACTGCGCCCATTGCCGAAAGAGCGTTCGCCTCGGGCACTGGGCGCTAGTTGCATAGCCTGGCCGGTTTTTTTACCCTCACCCAACGATTCTTCGGAGAACCATAAATGAAACGATTTTTAGGCGGCTGCTTGATGACTCTGTTTCTGCTTCCGGGACTGGCTCACGCCGGTTTCGAGGAGGGACGGCACTACATGGTCTTGCCCTTTCCGGCGCCGGTCGAAACCGGTGACAACATCGAGGTGCGGGAATTTTTCTGGTATGGCTGTCCGCATTGCTACGTGCTGGAACCGGCGCTGGCGAGCTGGCAGAAAAAAATGCCTGCGAACGCGCAATTCGTGCGCACCCCCGGCACCGCCCCGCGCTGGATGACGCACGCTCAGGCCTATTACGCCTTCGAGGCCCTGGGCGTGCTGGAAAAAGTCCACATGGCTTTTTTCAAGGCCGTGCAGGAGCAGCCGGGGGCGTTCAATGATGAAAAGGCCATCACCGGTTTTGCGGCGAGCCAGGGCGTGGATCGCAAGAAATTCGGGGAGGCCTTCAATTCCTTCGGTGTGCGCCTGAAGCTGGAGAAGGCCAAGCAGCTCAACCAGGACCTGAATATCAACTCCGTCCCCGCGATGGTGGTGGACGGCAAGTACCTGACCACCGCCGCCATGGCCGGCGGCGAGGGGGCCATGTTAAAGCTGTTGGATGACCTGATCGGCAAGGCCGCCAAGGAACGCAAGAAAAAACCTGTAAAAAAGTGATGGCTTCATGACATCGGGGAAGTCCGGCAGGTTTCCCCGCCGTAGCGGGATTCAAGCCATGCGGCACGCTACGCGTCCTGTGGCGGCGCAGGCGGGAGGCACAGACCTGCTAAGCTGGTGTGTAGTGGTGCACCGCCCACACCCCGGTATCCCGGCGATTTCACGCTGTCATGGATAGAAAGCAGACGAGCATCACCACCAAGGAGCAAAGCCTGAGCGCCCGCTGGCGCTCCTCGACGCTGGCGGACGGCAATGCCGCGTATCTCGAGGACCTCTACGAGCAGTTTCTGCGCGATCCCGCCTCCGTGCCTTCCGCCTGGCGCAGCTACTTCGAGAGCCTGCCGCGTGTCGATGGTGTGGAACGGGATGTCTCTCACTCCGCGGTCCGCGAGGAATTCCGCCGGCTCGCGCATCGATCCCGCCCCGCCGCCGCGCCCCGTGAAGACAGTCGCGCGGCGCCGGTCGAATCCGCGCACAAGCAGGTCAAGGTACTGCAGCTGATCAACGCCTTCCGCTATCGCGCGCATCAGACGGCGCGGCTCGATCCACTCGGGTTGCGGGAGGCGCCGGCCATCCCGGAACTCGACTTGCGTTACCACGGGCTCACCGATACCGACCTCGACGCGGTGTTCGAGACCGGCTCGCTGGTGGGGCCGCGCCAGGCCACGCTGCGCGAGATTCTGGCGCTGTTGCGCGCCACCTACGGCGGCACCATCGGCGCCGAGTACATGCACATCACCGACACCGCGGAAAAGCGCTGGCTGCAAAGCAGCATCGAAAGCGTGCACGGCGTGCCGGCCTATCCGCCCGAGACAAAGCGCAACCTGCTCGAACGGCTGACCGCGGCCGAGGGCATCGAGCACTACCTGCACACGAAATACGTGGGACAGAAGCGCTTTTCACTGGAAGGCGCCGAAAGCCTGATCCCCCTGCTGGACGAACTGATTCAGCGCTCCGGCGCGCACGGAACGAAAGAGGTGGTCATCGGCATGGCGCACCGCGGGCGACTCAACGTGCTGGTCAATATTCTCGGCAAAAGCCCGGCCGTATTGTTCCGCGAGTTCGAGGGCAAGACGCCATCGAACGGCGGCACCGGCGACGTGAAATACCACCTGGGTTACTCCTCCGACATCGGCACCGAGGGCGGCGCGGTGCACGTGGCGCTGGCCTTCAATCCCTCGCATCTTGAAATCGTCGGGCCGGTGGTGCAGGGCTCGGTGCGCGCGCGCCAGGAGCGCCGCCGCGACAGCCGCGGCAATCGCGTGCTGCCCGTGGTGATCCACGGCGACGCCGCGTTCGCGGGCCAGGGCGTGGTGATGGAGACTTTCAGCATGTCGCAGTCGCGCGGCTACGCCACCAAGGGCACGGTGCACATCGTGATCAACAACCAGATCGGCTTCACGACGAGCCTGCAGCAGGACGCGCGCTCCACGTTCTACTGCACCGACATCGCCAAGGCGGTCGGCGCGCCGATCTTCCACGTCAACGGCGACGATCCCGAGGCGGTGTTGTTCGCCACGCAGATCGCCCTCGACTACCGCATGACCTTTCACAAGGATGTGATCATCGATCTCTATTGTTACCGCCGCCATGGCCATTCCGAGGCCGATGAACCGACGGTGACGCAGCCGCTCATGTACCAGCGCATCCACGAGCTGCCGACCGCGCGCGCGCTCTATGCGCAGCGGCTGGCGCAGGCGGAACTCGTCAGCGCGGACGCAGCCACCGGCATGTTGCGGGATTATCAGCAGCGGCTCGAGTCCGGCGTCAATGTCGCGCCGCATCTCCTGGCCAGGGAAAAATCCGAGTATGCCTACGGCGCGGACTGGAACCCCTATGTGAGCGGCCCCTGCGATCCCGCGACCGAGACACGCGTGAACCTCGAGACGGTCCGCGCCCTGACCGAGCGCATGCTGCACGTTCCGGAGGGCCTGGAGCTGCATCCGCAGGTCGTCAAGATTTACGAGGCGCGGCGCAAGATGGCGGCCGGCGCCCTGCCGCTCGACTGGGGTTTCGCTGAGAACCTTGCTTACGCCAGCCTGCTGCAGGACGGTTACGGGGTGCGGCTGTCCGGCCAGGATTCCGGGCGCGGCACGTTCTTTCACCGCCACGCGGTGGTGACCAACCAGAAGGACGGCACGGCCTACGTGCCGCTGCGCAATCTTTACGACGGACAACCGAATTTTCTCATCATCAATTCACTGCTTTCGGAGGAGGCCGTGCTGGCCTTCGAGTACGGATACGCCACCGCCGACCCCAAGACGCTCACCATCTGGGAGGCGCAGTTCGGCGATTTCGCCAACATCGCGCAGGTGGTGATCGACCAGTTCATCTGTTCGGGCGAACAGAAATGGAAACGCCTGTGCGGACTCGCGCTGTTCCTGCCGCACGGTTATGACGGCCAGGGACCGGAGCACTCCTCGGGACGGCTAGAGCGTTATTTACAGCTGTGCGCCCAGCAGAACATGTTCGTGTGCGTGCCGACCACGCCGGCGCAGTTTTTTCATCTGCTACGGCGCCAGATGCGCTGGCTGTGCCGCAAGCCGCTCGTGGTCATGACGCCGAAAAGTATGCTACGTCACCAGTCCTCGGTGAGCAGCCTGGAGGATTTGTCCCAAGGCCGTTTCCGCCCGGTGCTGTTCGAGACCGAGGCGCTCGAGGACGCCGCCGTGAAGGAGGTCGTCCTTTGCAGCGGCAAGGTCTATTATGATCTGGCCGAGCGACGCCAGGCGCGCGGGCGACGCGACGTCGCGATACTGCGTATCGAACAGCTTTACCCGTTTCCCGAGGAGGAGTTGAAGCAGGCATTTCAGCGCTATCCCGCCGCGCGCCGTTTCATCTGGTGCCAGGAGGAGCCGCGCAACCAGGGCGTCTGGTACCAGACCCAGCATCGCCTGTGGCGCACGCTCCCGCCGGGCGCGACGCTCGAATACACCGGCCGTCCGACCTCGGCCGCCCCGGCCGTGGGCAGCTATCAGCTTCATATCGCCCAGCTGCATGCCTTGCTCGATGAGGCGCTGGGGCCGATTACATGATGGCGCAGGGAGCACGCCATGGCCACTGACATCACGGTCCCGGTTTTTCCGGAATCGGTCACCGAAGGCACGATCCTCACCTGGCACAAGCAGCCGGGCGAAAAAGTTACACGCGATGAACTGCTGGCCGAGATCGAAACCGACAAGATTGTCTTCGAGGTTCCGGCGCCCGCTGACGGGGTGCTCGCCGAGATCATGGCCCCGGTCGGAGCGACCGTGAAGTCAGGTGAAGTATTGGGCCGGCTTGAGAAGCGCGCCAGGGATGGCGCGTCTGCGGACCTAAGGATGGACAAGGCCGCGACGGGCGCGGCTGCTCCTTCCAAACCGGCAACCGCGGAGCCCGCGCCCAAGGCGGCCGTCATGCCCGCCGCGAAACGGCTGATGGAAGAGCATGGCCTGGATACGCGCAAGGTGCCGGGCAGCGGCAAGGGTGGACGCATCCTCAAGGAAGACGTGCTGCAACAGATTGACGCGATGGAGGCTGCGCCGGTGGCGCCCAAGCCAATGCCGAAGCCGGCTGCCCCTGCGCCCGCGGCGCCACCTGAATTGAGGACAGAAAAGCGCGCCGAATCGGAAGCCCTACTCGCTTCGCTCGTTCGTCCTGTCATAGGGGAAGGCGCGTTGGCGGACCAAAGGGTGGAGAAGCGCGTGCCCATGACGCGCTTGCGCAAGCGCATTGCCGAGCGGCTGGTCGAGGCGCAGCAAACGGCGGCGATCCTGACGACCTTCAACGAGGTCAACATGCAGCCGGTGATGGAGCTGCGCGCGCGTCATCGCGAGCGCTTCGAAAAAGAGCACGGGGTGCGCCTCGGTTTCATGTCGTTCTTCGTGAAGGCCACGGTGGAAGCGCTGCGGCATTTCCCCGAGATCAATGCCTCGATCGACGGCGACGACGTCGTGTATCACGGCTTCTACGACATCGGCATCGCGGTCAGCTCGCCGCGCGGGCTCGTGGTGCCGCTGCTGCGCGACGCCGACCGCCTGACCATGGCCGAGATCGAATCCCGCATCCGCGATTTCGGCGAGCGCGCGCAGAACGCGCAGCTCACGCTCGAGGAAATCACCGGCGGGACCTTCACCATCACCAACGGCGGCGTGTTCGGCTCGCTCCTGTCCACCCCGATCCTGAACCCGCCGCAGAGCGCGATCCTGGGCATGCACAAAATCCAGGACCGCCCGGTGGCGGAAAACGGCCAGGTCGCGATCCGGCCCATGATGTATCTGGCCCTCTCCTACGATCATCGCCTGGTGGACGGGCGCGAGGCGGTGCAGTTCCTGGTGATGATCAAGGAACTGCTGGAAGACCCGGCGCGACTGCTGCTGGAAGTTTAAAAAAATGGGGAACCACGGATGAACACAGATAAACACGGATCAATAAAGCCCGAGCGCAGAGTTTCGTTGTTCATCTGCGTTTATGCTCGCGCCGTCCCTGGCGCTCGCCCTCGCTTGCGCTCGGGCCAGCGTCGCTGCGATCCACTGTCCAATTTTCGCTCCCGGCAAAATTGTCTGCGTTCATCTGCGGTTGCTTTTTTGTGTCATGGCTGAGCGTTACGATCTTGTCGTCATCGGCGCCGGCCCGGCGGGTTACACTGCGGCCATCCGCGCGGCGCAGCTCGGCCTGAAGGTGGCGTGCGTGGACGACTGGCGCGGCCCGGCCGGCGAGCCCGCGCTCGGCGGTACCTGTCTCAACGCCGGCTGTATTCCCTCCAAGGCGCTGCTCGAGACCTCCGAATTTTTTGCCCAGGCGCGCGATCACGGTCCGGCGCGCGGACTCAAATTCAAGGAACTTGCCCTCGATCTCGCCGCCATGCTGGCGCACAAGAACAAGGTGGTGTCGGATCTCACGCGCGGCATCGCCACGCTGTTCAAGGCCCACGGCGTGACCTGGATTCCGGGCCGCGGGAAACTCCTGCCCAAGAACCAGGTGGAAGTATCTGGGCAATCCCCGCAGCAGCTTGAAGCCGAACATGTGATCCTCGCGAGCGGCTCGACCCCGGTCGGTCTCAAGAGCGCGCCGTTCGACGGGCAGCGGGTCGTGGATTCGCAGGCGGCGCTCGAGTTTCAGGAGGTGCCGCGGCGTCTCGGCATCATCGGGGCGGGCGTGATCGGACTCGAGCTCGGGAGCGTGTGGCGCCGGCTCGGCGCGGAAGTGGTGCTGCTCGAGGCACAGGAAACATTCCTGCCCATGGCCGATGAGCAGGTGGCGCGCGAGGCGCTCAAGCAGTTCACCGCCCAGGGACTCGATATCCGCCTCGGGGCGCGGGTGCTGGGAAGCAAGGTCGAAAACAGCGCGGTCGCGGTGCGTTACCAGGAGAAGTGCACCAGGGATGGCGCGGTTACGGAGCCGAGGATGCACAAGGACGGCGCGCGCACGGAAAGCGTGGACCGGCTCATCGTCGCGGTCGGGCGGCGGCCCAACACCGACGGCCTCGTTGCCGAGGAAACCAGACTGTTGCAGGATGAATGGGGCTTCGTGCATGTCGACGAGCACTGCCGCACCAATCTTCCCAACGTATACGCCGTGGGCGACCTGGTGCGGGGGCCGATGCTCGCGCACAAGGGCATGGAAGAAGGGGTGATGGTGGCCGAGCGCATTGCCGGACGCGAAACCGCGGTGAATTACGATGTGGTGCCCTCGGTGATTTACACCCAGCCCGAGATCGCCTGGGTCGGCAAGACCGAACAGGCGCTGAAGGCCGCGGGAGTGGCTTATCGCGCCGGTGTTTTTCCGTTCGCGGCGAACGGCCGCGCCAGGGCCATGGGCCGGGCCGCCGGCTTCATCAAGATCCTTGCCGACACGCACACCGACCGCGTGCTGGGCGTGCACCTGATCGGCCCGAACTGCTCCGAGCTTGTTGCTACGGCGGCACTCGCGATGTCCTTTAATGCTTCAAACGAGGACATCATGCTCACGATGTTCGCCCACCCCACGCTTTCAGAAGCCTTTCACGAATCGGCACTCGCTGTCGCCGGCCGCGCCATTCATCTCGCGCAGCCAAGGCGCGCGAAGCCGTGAATGCTTTATTCTTTGCGAAAGTTCTGATCTCCGCCGTCATTATCGGGGTGGCCACGGAGGTGGCCAAACGCTATCCCTTCTGGGGCGCGGTCATCATCGCCCTGCCGCTGACCTCGATTCTGGCCATGGGCTGGCTGTATGCCGAGACCAGCGACAATGTCCTCGTCACAAAGTTTGCGAGAGATATTTTTCTGGTCGTGCCGGTGTCACTGGTGTTCTTTGTGCCGTTTCTACTCGAAACCAGAACCCGCCTCGGTTTCGTTTCCAACATGCTGATCGGGCTGGCGCTGCTCGCTGTATCCGTGTGGCTGTTGCGCCGGTTCGTTCCATAAAATCCAGCGGCGCCTGGGTGGTGCGCGCTCAGCGCTCGATCCATTCCAGCATGCGTTCGCGTTCGGATTGTCGCGCCTGCTTGCGCAGCAACGCCGCCAGCGCGTCGGCCTCGATGGGTTTGCTGAAGTAAAAGCCCTGCATGGTTTCGCAACCGTGCTTGCGCAGGAACTGCGCCTGCTCGCGCGTTTCCACGCCCTCGGCGATGGTCTGGATGCCGAGCGCGTGCGCCAGGGCGATGATGGCGATGACAATCGAGGCATCGTCCGGATCGCTTGCCACGCCGCGCACGAACGACTGGTCAATCTTGAGGATGTCGATCGGCAGACGCTTCAGGTAGGTCAGACTCGAGTAGCCGGTGCCGAAATCGTCAATCGAGATCTGGATGCCCAGCGTCTCCAGCCCGGAGAGGATTTCCGCTACCGCCTCGGGACTTTTCACCAGCGTGCTCTCCGTCAGCTCGATGTCCAGCCGGTGCGGGTCGAGGCCGGTTTCGCCGAGGATGCGCCGCACGGTCCCCGCGAGATCCGGCTGGCGGAACTGGCGCGCCGAAAGGTTTACCCCCATTCGCAGCGGCGGCAACCCCGCGTCCTGCCAGCTGCGTGCTTGGGCGCAGGCCTGGCGCAGCACCCATTCGCCGATGGGCAGGATCAGGTGCGTGTCCTCGGCCAGCGGAATGAACTTCGCCGGCGATACCATGCCAAGTCGCGGATGCCGCCAACGGAGCAGGGCCTCGACCCCGGTGATGGCGCCGGTGTGCAGGTGGACCTGCGGCTGGTAGTGCAGAAAAAGCTCGCGCCGTTCGAGTGCGTGCCGCAGGTCGTTTTCGAGCATCAGGCGCTCGGTGGCGCTCGCCGTCATGTCGGGTGAGTAGTATTGGTAACTATCGTCATGCTCCTTGGCGCGGTACATGGCGATGTCCGCGTTCTTGAGCAGCGTCTCCGGCTCCGTGGCGTCCCGCGGGAACAGGCTGATTCCGATCGCGACCGAAAGACTCAGCTCCCGTTCCGCCAGCCGATGCGGGGCGGAGAGGCTGACCAGGGTTTTCTGGATGATCTCGGCGACGTCGCTTTCCTGCGCCAGATCCGCCAGCACGACACAGAATTCGTCTCCGCCCATGCGCGCCACGGTATCGCCGGGCCGCACACAGCCCTGAAGGCGCTCGGCCACCATCCGGAGCAGCCGGTTGCCCGTCTCCATCCCGAGCGTGTCGTTGACGTTCTTGAAATGATCCAGGTCCATGTACAGCACCGCGACCATTCGCCGATGGCGCTGGCCGTCGATCAAGGTCTGCTTCAGCCGGTCGAGCAGCAGCGCGCGATTGGGCAGGCCGGTGAGTTCGTCGTAGTAGGCGAGGTAATGAAGTTTTTCCTGGGCCTGGATGCGCTCGGTGATATCGCGGTCCATGCCGCGGTAGCCCGCGAGCCGGCCCTCGCGGTCGAAGATCGGAACACCGCTGGTCTCGAGCACCACCCGGCGGCCGTCCTTGTGGAGGTTGGTGTTTTCCAGCCGCTCGAACGGCCGTTGCGCCGCCGCGATTTCGGCGAACTGTTGGCCGACGCGCGCCGCCTCCTCCGGCGGCATGAAATCGAAAGGCGTCTTGCCGATGATTTCCTCCGGCAAATATCCCAGAAGTTCTTTGACCTTGGGGCTGGCGTAGGTATAAACGCCGTGCGCGTCCACCTCCCATATCCAGTCGCTCGTGGTTTCGACCAGAGCCCGGAAACGCTCCTCGCTTTCCTTGAGTATGAGCGCGGAGCGCCTGAGATCGGTGTCGCGGCGTTCGATGGTTTCCGCCATGTCGTCGAAGGCGTGCGCAAGCTGTGCGATCTCGCGCGCGCCATCGCGGATGCCGCTGCGCGCGCCGGCTTCGCCCCGGGCAAGCCGCTGGGTGGCGTCCACGAGCGCATTCAGGCGGCGCAGCAGAAATACGTCGCCCCCGTACCAGGCCGCGAGCAGGACCAGGACGGTCACGATAACGAGTCCCGTCACGACCAGAATGAGGATATTTCTGATTTCCGCATAAACCACGTGGCGCGGAATGCCGATGGCGATAAAGGCGCCGCCATCGGATGCGTTGTGCCGCAACGGCGCGAAGGCGTATATCCGCCTGACGCCGTCCAGCCCGACGTCTTCCACCGTGCCCTCGCCCCGGGTCTCGCGCATGGCGCGAAACAGCGCCGAGCCGGCATGGGAGACGCCGGTCCACTTTTCCGATTCGGGATAGCGGTTGAGGACCACGCCGCGGCTGTCGAGCAGGGTCAGCGTCAGGCCTTCGGGCAAGCGCGCCTGCTGCACCAGCGGGTTGAGCCAGATGAGGTCCACCGCGGCGAACAGCACGGCGCGCAGGCGCGCGCCGCTGTCGTAATCCGGGTGCGCCAGCACTACCACCGGTTTGCCGGTGATGCGCCCGATCTGATATTCGCCGATGGAAAAATCGCGTGTCGCCAGGGCCTTCTGGAAATAGGTGCGGTCGGAAACGTTGATGCGGCCCTTCATGGGTTGCGCGCTGCAGAAGACCGTCCCGTCCGGACGTATGGCGCCGAGGTTGGCGTACTGTGCGTAGCCGGTCTTTGCTTGGGCCATGAGCGCGTTGCACGGTTGGCCGCGACCCTCCCGCACCTCGGGAAGATGCGCGAGCGTCGCCAGCAGTTGGTGCGTGTTGTCCAGCAGGCGCGCGTAGTCCGCGGCCGTCATGTGCGCCAACAGGTACATCTGCTCCCGCGCCGCCGACAGCGCCTCGCGGCCGTGGTGATGGGCGAGGTACAGAATCAATTCCAGCGCCGGCAGCGTGGCGAGCAACACGAGCAGCAGCAGCCGCGCACGCACACTGGAGAAAAATACCGGTCCCGACACAATGCCCCCTGCAAGCTGTTTTTAGGATCGGGAGCGGCTTCCCGGGATGTCGCCCCGATCGGTTTCCTGTTCGCTGGCCTGTATAACTATAGCTTTCGCGTGGCTTGTGCCAAGGCGGATTCGAAGGCGGTGGGACAGGTATTTTTCCCGCTCCGCGCGCTTTTTGTTTTTGGCGGGCTGGTGTCGCGTGAGGCGGTTTTTCCGCGACCGCCTTGTTATCGTCTCGCCGGTAACGGGGGTTTGCCGGGGTAATTGATCATGATCAGCGCGGCCCGGCTCAGAGCGGCGGCAAGCTCTCGAGAGATCAGCCAAGCATCCTTGAAGACGTGGCCTGGTGCGATTTCCGCGACGCGAACAGCCGGTTAAGCTCCTCCGGCGGTTTTGCCTGGCTGAAAAGATAACCCTGCACGGCATCGCAACCGTATTGGCGAAGCAGCGCCAGTTCCTCCTCGCTTTCGACGCCTTCGGCGACGACCCTCAGCTTCAGCACCCGCGCCATGGCGATCAGCGCCTGCAGCGCCGTTGCGCGATCCCGGTCCACATGCATGTCCCGCACCAGATCGCGTTCGATTTTCAGGGTATCGATCGGCGAGCGATGCAGGAGTTCGACGAAAGAGTACCCCGTGCGGGAATCCTCCAGCGTCAGGTGCACACCGAGCTTTCTGATCTCCTCCGTGACGGCCGTACAGCGGGCGTCCCGGCCGAGGTCGAAGTAACTGCCGGGAATATCGAGCTCGAGGCAGTCCGCCGGAAGTTCGGCTTGCTCCAGAATGCGGCGGACCTTTTCCGGCAGCTTCGTGTCACGAAACTCGGCAAAGGAAAGATTGACCGTCAGGCGCGTGAGCGGCCGGCCGGCATCCCGCCAGGCGCGGAACTGCGCGCAGGCGGTGCGCAACACCCACTCGCTCACGGGGCCGATCTGACTTTTCTCCAGCAGCGGAACGAACTCGTGCGCTTCCAGCAGACCGTGTTCCGGGTGCTGCCAGCGCAGCAGCGCCTCCACTTCGGTGATCTCGCCGGTCAGCAGATCCACGCGGGGCTGGTAGTACACCCGCAGTTCGCCCCGCGCGAATGCCCCTTCGATATCCTCCTCCAGGTCCGCGGGCATATGCACCTTGGGCGCCATCTCGGTGCTGTAAAGTTGAAGCTGGTTTCGACCTTGTTGCTTGGCCCGATACATGGCGGCGTCGGCGTCCCGGAGCAGACCGTCGAGATCCTGGTCGTCGAAGGGATAGATCGTCATTCCGATGCTGGCGCCGACGCGGATCTCGTGGCCATCTATCTCGAACGGCTCGGCCACGTCCTCGAGGATTTTTCCGGCCACGGCGGCGGCATCTTCGGTGCCGGAAAGATTCTCCAGAACGATCGCGAACTCGTCACCCCCCAGGCGGGAAACGGTATCCCCGGCACGCACGCAGGCCGTGATGCGTTTGGCGACCTCCCTGAGCAGATTGTCGCCCACCTCGTGCCCCAGGCTGTCGTTGATGTCCTTGAACCGATCGAGGTCCACATACATGATCGCCACCAGCCTCTCGGCGCGATCGGCGTGGCGCAGCGCCTGGGCGGCGCGGTCCCGAAAGAGTGCCCGGCTGAGCAGCCCCGTCAGTGGGTCGTGGTGGGCCAGATAGGTCAGGCGGGCCTCGGCCTCTTTACGCCGCGTGATGTCGCGCACCACCCCCGCGAACAGCCGCCGCCCCCCGAAACGGACTTCGCTGACCGCCACCTCCAGCGGAAACACCGTTCCATCCTTGCGCAGGCCCTCGACTTCGCGGGGACCGGCACCGATTACCTTGCCCGTTCCGGTTTCGAGGTAATGGCGGATATCGCCGTCGTGCCGGCGGTGCGGCTCGGGTATCAGCACGGCGACATTCTTTCCGGTGACTTCCGCGGCGGAATAACCGAAGGCGCTCGCCGCGGCCGGATTCAGGGACTGAATCAGGCCTTGTTCGTCGATGACAATGACTCCCTCCACAATGTCCCTCAGGATGATATTCGCGTATTCCTTGGCCTCCTGAAGGAGCTTTTTTTCACGCAGGGAGTTCCGGTAATACAGATGGGAAGTCCAGAGCGCAATCAACATGAGGGCCGCCATCACGGCGGAGACGGCAACCGCCATGGTCTTGCTGTCCACAATATCCGGCGCCATGCCAGGCATACCCGGCATGTCCATGCCAGGCATCCCGGCCATATCCATGCCGGCGGGGAGCATGGTCATTTGCATCGAGGCCATGTCGGTGTAGTGCATCCCGATGACGGCGCTCGCCATCAGGATGGAAAAGGCGACCTTCTCCCAACCGGGATTCACCGATCCCCCGTGATAAAACCGGCGCAGCACCCGCAGCGCCATGACGGAAAAAACCGCGGCAACCGCGTATGACAGTGCCACCAAGCCGTAGTCGTAACTGTGTTGCATGCCGGGCATCAGAACGGCGTGCATTCCCGTGAAGCACATCGCCACGAGACCAAGACCCAGGAGCGCGCCGCCGGCGAACAGGCAGGCCGCTCTCCGGCAACGGCTGATCAGGTACAAAGCGCCGACGCTGCCTGCCAGCACAAGGAGAATCGAGACGACGGTGATGTCCGTTCTGTAGATAAAGGAGAAATGCTCCTTGGCGGCGAGCATCCCGGTGAGGTGGGCGGTCCAGGCGCCCAATCCCAGAACGACGCCCCCGGTCCAGAACCAGCGGGTACGCGTCTTGTCGGCATCGCTGATCGAGGTGCGCCAGAGGATATCCGCGGCGGTATACGCGGTGAACACGGCCACCAGGATGGACAACGCCGCGAGCGGGTAGTCGTAGCTGGCCGCCTGGAGCGGACCGGTCATGTCGGCCATGCGAGCTTCTCCCGCTGTTCAATGGACCCGCCAATCATCGGCCGGATCGTTTCTGCTTGCGAGGTTGCACTTTCCCTACTGGATAAGCTCCCA
Source organism: Candidatus Muproteobacteria bacterium RIFCSPHIGHO2_12_FULL_60_33 (assembly GCA_001785195.1). GTDB lineage: Bacteria > Pseudomonadota > Gammaproteobacteria > Acidiferrobacterales > Sulfurifustaceae > Sulfuricaulis. Next base: position 1,291 of record MFTB01000019.1, on the reverse strand, counting down.
GTCATGCAGCAGTTCGGTGAAGGTTTCCACCGCGAGCGGCTTGCTCCAGAAGTAGCCCTGGCCGATGTCGCAGCCCTGGTCACGCAGGTACCCGAGTTGTTCGCTGGTTTCGACGCCCTCGGCGATCACCTTGATGCCGAGCGTGTGGGCCATGACGATGATGGCGCGCACGATGCCCGCGCCATAGCGGTCGTGGGCGATGTCCTTCACGAAGCTGCGATCGATTTTCAGGAAATCGATCGGGAAACGCTTGAGGTAACTCAGTGACGAATAGCCGGTGCCGAAGTCATCGAGGGAGATCAGCACGCCCAGGTCCTTCAGTTCTTTCAGGATCGCGTCCGCCGATTCCATGTCCTGCATCAGGAGGCTTTCGGTCAGTTCGAGATCGAGATAGCGGGGTTCCAGGCCGGTTTCCCCGAGAGCCCGTTTGACGACTTCCGCGAAATTTTTTTGCTGCAGTTGCTTGCTCGAGAGATTCACCGCCACGTGCAGGGCCGGGAAGCCGGTAGCGTGCCAGACCCTGATCTGGGCACAGGCGGTACGCAGAGCCCATTCGCCGATGGGCACGATCAATCCGGTTTCCTCGGCGAGCGGAATGAATTCCATCGGCGGGATCAGCCCGTATTCCGGGTACTGCCAGCGCAACAGCGCCTCCATGCCCACGATGAGCCCGCTCTGCATGTTCACCAGCGGCTGATAGTGCAGCACGAATTCCTCGCGCTCCAGCGCACGCCGCATGCCGGTCTCCAGTTCGAGCTGGCGCGCGGCGCGGGCATTGAGTTCCGCGGTGTAGAACTGGAAATTGTTCCGCCCCAGCGACTTGGCGTGGTACATGGCGGCGTCCGCGTTTTTCAGCAGGTTCTCGGTGTTGTTGTCGTCGAAGGGATAGAGCGTGATGCCGATGGAGGGTGACGCGAACAGGTCGCGCCCGGCGATGCGGAACGGCGGTATGAACTGATCCAGAATTTTCTGCGCCACGCGCGCAACGTCGTCCACGTGTGCGACGTTGGCGAGCACAATGGTGAACTCGTCCCCGCCGAGACGTGAAATGGTGTCGCCGGGGCGCAAGCTGGCCTTCAGGCGCACAGCGACTTCTTTCAGCAGCGCGTCGCCCACGTCATGCCCGAGGGTATCGTTGATGTTCTTGAAGCGGTCGAGATCAAGGAACATGACGGCGACCAGGCGGTCGCGGCTTTCGGCCTCCAGCATGGCACGGCCAAGACTGTCGTTGATCTGCTGGCGATTGGGCAGACCGGTGAGCGAATCGTAATAGGCGAGATAGTGCAGGCGC
>MFTB01000018.1 GCA_001785195.1 Candidatus Muproteobacteria bacterium RIFCSPHIGHO2_12_FULL_60_33 | reverse complement strand
TGCTCAACCACGGCGCCGACCTGCGCGTGGTCCAGATGCTCCTCGGCCACGCCGACCTTTCCACCACGCAGATTTACACGCATGTCGCGCAGGCAAGATTGAAGACGCTGCACGAGCAGCATCATCCGAGGGGGTAGATCGGTGGGCTGTTGAAAAAGTAGTTATATTTCCTTGAACGTTAAATCACTCTCGCCACGAGTAATCGTTTCATACAGTTCCAAGCCCGACGCTTCTAGCAGTTGCTTCCATGTAGCGTCTATATCGGCGTACGTATTGAATACAGTGTCATGGGAGCAATAGGGGACCCATTCGCTATCCAAATCAATCCTTCTGTCAATTTCTTCTGCGGGGAGCACTATCTCTTTATCAAAGGTGATCTCAACGGGTTTCCCGTGGGCTATTGAATCTCTGAACTTCTTTAACGTAGAGATTGAGCTGTAAGGTCGAACAGCCCAGTCTGGATTGATCTTTAGATGATTAAGCACCTCGGTCACTTTATCGTTGAATGACTGTCGCTCATTCCAACCAGCTATCAGCTTGTGGCCTAAGAAATTAATCATCGCTTCGAAGGTAAATGCCAGAATTATTAAACAGGCCATGTATTCGAAAGTGATACCCGTCCGATCCCCCGATTTAAGTTTGGATTCGATCTGGGTCTTAAAGTGATATGCAGCATTTAAAAGATCGTTGTGGCCGTAAATATTCTTCTTTCCCTGATGTCTGGCTCGTATTTTCTCCATGTGCGCCCCTCGCGCTATTCTCAGGTAATATAATGTTCAAATTCAGGCTTGGTCCATCAGTGCCTGCAACTGGGTGTTAGCTGCCCTGATCCGATTACTACTTCTCATTAAGAACTTCAGCAATGGATGGCTCATCGTTAGCAGTAACACACTGGCTGTAGTAATGCCACTTATCCAAATTTGCGATCTTTAACTTCGTCTCTGTCACAATTTCTGCGACTCTACCCGCCAGTGGCCCTTTGTGAAGATCAGCAATTATTTCCGGAGAAATTCTGCGCTGTAATTGCTTTCTGTGGAAGGCTCTCGCCTTTTCTTGGTTCACGCGGTAAAAAGGCTCACATGTTAGACTTGCAGCCCGAGAATCCTGACGCTTGATTGACCACGCGCCGATCAGTTCTCTTCTCGGAAGATCCTTGCCTTTAATTAATTCCTCGCCTGGTGGGTACGCGTATAGAAGAAATATAGATTCGTATTCCGCTGCATAGCCAGGAAACGAAATGGCCAATAGCATTACTAATATGAATAGACGATTCATATTTTTTCCTCATAGCTGCATAATTTTGGTAGTCGTTTCAAAAGCGTTTTCTCATGAAGGCCATTGTCATTTAACACGGCTTTGAAATGAATCGGAACCATGTCATGGTTGTGTTTTTCGTTCCTTGAGTCAAGTTCCAAGAGAAGACAAGGGAGGCTAGGGTTTCTGTATTTTTAAATCCCCGTAGCGCGCGCCGAGTACCGCAGCTCCACCGGGAGCTTTTAAGCGAGCCCGTGTTTGAGCCCGAGGCGCGTTTTATGCGCCCGGCGAGTTGGCGAGCGCCCGGTGGGGCGAGGAACGGAGGGGACCGCGAGCGAGGTTTGCGAGCGGCGAAGCGACCGGGGCGGATTTCTTTTGGTGACTTTTCTTTGTCCGTCCAAAGAAAAGTCACCTGCCGCGGGTCAGCCACCCACAAGTATTACGCGGACGAAGCCCGCTCGACTAAAAGCGCTGATCGGCGGGTTACGGCAAAAATCGCCTAACCCGCCCTACATGAACTTACCCCTCATCCTATCCTTCTCCCGCAAGGGGAGAAGGTATCCAGGTTTCATGCGCGCAGCGCATGAGGACCCTAATGGTAGGCCGATCTATTAATCTGATCGTGATCCACATCCACATCAAACACCTCCACTCCCGGTACGCGCTTGTAGCCGAGGACGAGGGCGAGCTTGTGGATCAGGGTCTTCCAGTTGAGCGAATCGACGCGGCGGCGCAGGACGTCGTTGACGTCGAGCGTCGATTTCTCGTATTCCTTCTCCAGCCCCGGCAGTTTGTGGAAATAACGCAGCGCGAGCCAGGCGTACGCCACCGGCAGCAGTTTGACGATCACGGACGGACTTGCCATCGCGAGCCACATGACGATGAAGCTGACGCCGGCGAAAATGAAGAACAAACCATAGCGGACGGCCTTGGCGTACTCGTCGCGGTTGCGGGCCATGGCCTCGCGCAGCCGCCGTTCGGCATCGCGCGAGGCGATGGAGTGGGCATAATGGATATCGCGGAACATGCTCAATATCTTGAGCATGCGCTCGCTGTGGCGCCGGTTGTCGATGGCGAATGAATCCAGCGCCGATTGGAGGCTTTCGCGGAACTGGCGATAACTCGGCGTGGCCGGCGGTTCCTTGTACTTGTCGACGGTATGGTTGATCAGGTAGCGCAGTTCCAGCACCTGCGCGATCTTCATCGGAAAGCGCAAGCTGATGAACTTGGTGTAGAAAGCGTGAAAGCTGTCCGGCGTCAGGTTTACCCCTGAAAAATCCTGCGCCAGTTCCCGCTGCCGAGCCCTTTCTTTTTTTCGTTTGCTCATGGTTTTTGTTATGGTTGGTTATTACCCGGCACGTTCCGCAGGTTGGCGAGATAGACGTCGGCGCGGCCGAGCATGGCCTGGGCGTCCGGTTCCCGGCTCGGCTCCTCCCATTTCAGATCATCCGCCGGCATTTCCTTGAGGAAACGGCTGGGTTCGCAATTAATGATCTCACCACCACGCTTGCGCCGCTCGGCAAAGGAGAAAGTCAGCGTCTGGCAAGCGCGCGTCATGGCCACGTAGGCGAGGCGGCGCTCTTCCTCCAGGCCCGTGTCCGACTGGCTCTGATGATGCGGCAGCAGGCCTTCCTCCATGCCAACGATGAAAACGTGGGGAAACTCCAGCCCCTTGGCGGCGTGCACCGTCATGAGCGACACCAGGTCACCGGGGTTTTCCTGATCGCCCTTGTCCAGGATGCCCGCGAGGGCCAGCCGTACGACCAGGTCGCTGAGCGTCATGTTTTCTTCCTGGCGCGCCAGGCGCTGGATCCAGCCCACCAGTTTCAGCACGTCTTGCATGCGCCGCTGCGCGATTTTTTGATCGTTGCAGGTGTCCTTGAGCCATTCTTCGTAATGCAGATCGGCCAGCATATCGCACACGAGCTTGGCCGGCTCCTCATCCTCCGACTTGGTGATCATCTCCATCAGCCAGCGTGTGAAGCCGCGCAACGTCGTTTCCTGGCGCGCGGTGAGTTTCTTGTCGATGCCGGGATCCATGGACGCCTGCAACAGGCTCGTACCTAGTTCGGCGGCATGCGCGGCGAGCTGCTCCAGTGTGGCCGGGCCGATTTCGCGCCGCGGCGTGTTGAGCACGCGCAGAAACGCGTTGTCGTCGCCGGGATTGCACAGCAGGCGCAGATAGGCCATGACGTCCTTGATCTCGGTCTTGTCGAAGAACGACGCCCCGCCGCTCAGAAAATACGGGATGCGCCGCTCGGACAGCACGCGCTCGAGCACGCGCGACTGGTTGTTTTCGCGGAACAGGATGGCGTAATCCCGGAAATCCGTGTTGTTCTTGAATTTGTGATACAGCAATTCGGAGATGACACGCTCGGCCTCGTGCTCGTCGCCGTGCGTCCGCAGCACGCGCAGCGGCTCGCCGTAATCCCGATCGCACCACAGCGACTTCTCGAAGATATGGGAGTTATTCGCAATCAAGGCATTGGCCGCCTTGAGAATCCGCCCGCTCGAACGGTAGTTCTGCTCGAGCTTGATGACCTTCAGCGAGGGGAAATCCTGTTGCAGCTGTTTCAGGTTCTCGGGATGTGCGCCGCGCCAGGTGTAAATGGACTGGTCGTCGTCGCCCACCACGGTGAGCGCGCCGCGATGGCCGGCCAGCAGTTTGACGAGCTCGTACTGGCACAGATTCGTGTCCTGGTATTCGTCCACCAGCAGGTAACGCACGCGCCGGCGCCATTCCTCCAGAATTTCCGGCTGGTTCTGGAACAGGCGCACCGGCTTGAGGAAGAGGTCGTCGAGGTCCATGGCGTTGTAGGCCTGGAGGTGACGTTCGTATTCGCCGTAGACCCGCGCCGCCACGTCCTGGATGGATTCGCCGCCGGCCGCGAGCGGCGCCTCTGCCGGCGACACCAGGTTGTTTTTCCACAGCGAGATCTGATACCGCACGGCCTCGGCAGGGTTGTTCTTGCCGGAGTACCGTCCGCGCAGCAGTTTGGCGAGCAGTGCCTGGCTGTCCTCGCCGTCGTAAAGCGAGAAGCCCGGCCGGTAACCGATCTCGTTGAGGTGCTCGCGCAGGATTTTCAGGCCGAGGGTGTGGAAGGTCGAGATGAGCAGTTCCTTGCAGTAGTCGCCGTTCATCAGATCGGCCACGCGCGCCTTCATTTCGCGCGCGGCCTTGTTGGTGAAGGTGATGGCGACGATATTGCGCGGGGCGATGCCGTAGTCGCGGATGAGCCAGACGATTTTGCTGGTGATGACGGAGGTCTTGCCGCTGCCCGCGCCTGCCAGTACCAGCAGGGGGCCATTGACGTACTGCACGGCCGCTTTCTGTTGCGGGTTCAGTTTAGGCAATTCCGCTGGATCGTGATTGGGAATGTCATAACTGGACGGGCATTCTAACCTTATTTCACCGTGGTTTGAAAGATGAGTTTCCAAAAAATTTTTTAATCACGCCAGTCGCTCAAGAAAGTTTTTCATCAGATCCCGCGCCGTGGCGGGCTTGTCAAGCAGCTGGCCGATGAGATCGAACAGGGCATAGTGGCGGGAATCGAACAGCCGGTGGGCGCGCACCATCTTCAGGGCGTGCACGCCTTCGCCTTCGAGCGCTCCGGTTTCGCCGCGGACCAGCAGGCGACCCAGCTCGTGATGGCGGGAACCCTTGCTGGTGGCGGTGGTAATCAGGTCGCCGAGACCGGCGAGCCGGTGCGCCGCGCCCGCCGCACCGCCCAGACCGGCGACGATCCGTTCCAGCTCGTGCATGGCCGCCGTGGCGAGATAGCCCCGCATGTTGTCGCCCAGCCCCAGCTCGTCCGCCACGCCGAACAGGATGGCGTAGACGTTCTTGAGCACGGCCGACCAGGAAATGCCCTCGATGTCGGTGCTGTGCTCGAGGTAAAGGGCTGTGCCGGCAAAGAGATCGCGCAGACGGGCAAAGGTTTCGGCCCGCGCGGCGCCCGCCTGGGCGAAGGCCGGACGCCCGGCGCGGATTTCCTCCGAGATCATGGGTCCGTAGAGCACGGCGATCGGGGCCTCCGGTCCCAGCGCCTGGGCCAGCGCCCTGGCCGCCGTCCGGCCTTGATCGTCGAGCCCCTTGGCGATGCTGACGCACAGGCCGTCGCGGCGCCGGTGCGCCCGCAGCCGCGTGGCCAGGTCGAAATGGGGGTTGGCGGGCAGGCAGAAGAGGATGACATCCTGCTGTGCGGCGGCGGATTCGAGCACCACCGGCGGGTTGCCCGGCGCAGGGCGGCGCTCCCAGAGGGTGAGCGTGTGGCGGGGTTGCAGCAGATATTCCATCGCCCGGCCCATTTCGCCGTGGCCGAGAATGAGAACTTTATATTTATTTATCACCGCCAGGACGCCAGGGTCGCCAGGAACATCTAACTTTAAAGTAATGGCTGCCTAAAAACATCTTCATTTTGTTTTTTTGCAAAAGAGGACATATGTACACATTGAATTTGACGGGAGATTTGCGCCATATGAAGTTTTCCTGGCGCCCCTGGCGCCCTGGCGGTTATATCATATAGTTCTCTTGACAACTTGTTCGCCGATTGAGTCATCCTGTGCCCACTAACCGCATCCTCTTTATCCCCGGGAAGAACCCCAAACCGCCAACGGATGAATACCGGCGCCAACTTCTGCGCTGTCTGCTCCGGGGTATCGAGCGCGCCGATCCCGCGGTGGCGCCAGAGATCGGAGGGGACACCGGGGCTTTCATGCTGATCGCGTGGAACCCGCTTTATTATCAGAGTTACAGACCGCTGGACGTGGATCTGCCCTGGGTTGACGCGTTGCTGAAGCGGACCGGCCCCACCAAGGAAGACGTGCAGGAGGCGTTATCGTTCCGGCGTCGGACCGCCTGGGTGCTTTACACGGCGGCGGACCTGTTTCATTTTCTCATTCCATTGCTGCCGGACCCGGTGGTGAAGAACACGATTCAGGAAACCGCCCGTTACTTCCGGAATGAAGACGGCATCGGTGGACAGGTGCGCGAGCTGCTCAAGGCGCCGCTGCGCCAGATGTTTACGGACGGCGAGCGTATTCTTATGATTAGTCACAGCATGGGCTCCGTGGTTGCTTACGATGCCTTGTGGGAACTGACGCACATCGAGAAAAATCCCGGCCGGGTTGACCTCCTGACACTTGGCAGTCCCCTCGGAATGCGTTTCACGCAGAAACGCCTGCTTGGCGTGCATGAGAGGGGGACGCAGCACTACCCCCACAATATCCGGCACTGGATCAACATGACCGCCCAGGGCGATCTCACGGCGCTGGACCCGACAGTGCGCGATGACTTCAAGCCCATGCTCGAGCTGGGCCTTGTCGATTCCATTACCGACGTCAACGGCGGTATCTTCAATTACTTCCGTGACGACGAAGGACTCAATGTGCACCGTTCCTACGGTTATCTCGCCAATCCCCGGGTGGGCGAGGTGATTGCCAACTGGTGGAAAGAGGGCGCCTGAGATGAAACGCCTGTCCCTGCGGAAATTTGTCACGCTCTTTGTGCTGGGTCTTTGCTGGCTGACGCCGGTTTTTGGCGCGTCCACGGCCTCGGACAAGCTCCCCGAACCGATTGCCGCGGCGCTCAAACGCCACGGCTTCCCGACCCGCGGCCTGAGTCTCTATGTGCATGAAATCGGTCAGGCTGAACCGGTGCTGTCCGTATCAGCCAACGTGCCGCGCTATCCGGCTTCGACCATCAAGCTGCTCACCACGCTGGTGGCGGTCGAGGAGTTGAGCCCCGCCTGGCGCTGGAAAACCGAGGCCTATGTCACGCAACCCCTGCGTGACGGGCGTCTGGCGGGCGACCTTTATATTAAAGGTTACGGCGATCCCTATCTGGTCATCGAACATTTCTGGCGCTTTCTGCGCGCGCTGCGCGCCGCGGATCTGGAAACCATCGAGGGCAATCTGGTTCTCGACCAGAGTCACTTTGCACGCGAACCGGGGGGCGCCGCCGATTTCGATAACCAGCCGCTGCGCGCCTACAACGTTCTGCCGCATGCCTTGCTGGTGAATTTTCAGGCGGTGAATTTCCGCTTCATGCCCCAGGCGTCGGCCAGGCGCGTGCAGATTATTGCCGATCCGCTGCCGGCCAATGTCGAGCTGGAGAATCGCGTGGTGCTGGCCGATTCCGTGTGCCGCGGCTGGGCAAGCCGGCTTGGCATGAAGCTGCGACATGAAAAGATCAAAACCCGCGTGATTTTCAGCGGCACCTATGATGCTGGCTGCGGTGACAATGAACTGTTCCGCGTGGTGTCCGAACCAGCGCCTTATACACTCGGTTTGTTCCGGTCGTTGTGGGCGGAACTCGGCGGGCGCTTTGAGGGTGGCGTGCGCGAGGGAGCGGTCCCGGCCGATGCCACCCTGCTGCATACGGCCTGGTCGCCGCCGCTCGCCGATATCATTCGTTCCGTCAACAAATACAGCAACAATGTCATGGCGCGCCAGTTGCTGCTCACGCTGGGCGCGGAGCAGGCCGGCGCGCCCGGTACCACGGACAAGGGCATTCAGGCGGTGCGGGAATGGCTCAAGCGCCGCCATCTCATCTTTCCGGAACTGGTGCTGGAGAACGGGGCCGGGCTTTCGCGCGAAGAAATAATCTCCGCGCGCCATCTGGGCCAGGTGCTGCTGGCCGGTTGGCGCAGTCCGTACATGCCGGAATTCGTTTCTTCGCTGCCCCTCGCGGCCATGGACGGGACATTGCGCCGGCGCTTTAACAGCGCCGCTCTCGAAGGGCAGATGCATCTCAAAACCGGCAGCCTGCGCGACGTGCGCAGCGTGGCCGGCTACGTGCTGGACCGGGCCGGCCGGCGCGTGGCGGTCGTGTGCCTGCATAACCATGCCAGGGCCGACACCGCCGCCGGCGAGGCGGTGCAGGAGGCGGTGCTCCAATGGGTCCATGAGCGCCCCGCACCTTAAGCCGCTTGCGTTGTGCCTTAGTGGCACGGCGTAGGGTGCTTAAGGTGCGGGGTGGACAGTCCTTATGGTATGGTCAATCCTTGGGTTTTCGGCTGTGTGGATGGACGCACGATATGACGACGAAATACGTTAGCGCGGTAATCTCGGAAGAGCACAACGACAACAGCCTGCCGGTGCTGGATGGCACGCTTGGCCCCAGCGCCGTGGACATCCAGACCTTGTATTCCCGCCGCGGGCTGCTCGCTTATGACCCCGGTTTCCGTTCCACCGCTGCCTGCAAGAGCGCCATCACCTTCGTGGACGGCGACAAGGGCATCCTGCTATACCGCGGCTATCCCATCGAGGAGCTCGCCGAACGCAGCGACCTCATCGAGGTCGCCTACCTGCTGATGTCCGGTGAGCTGCCCACACCGGCGCAACGCAAGCAATTCGACCTGGCCATCAGCACCCACAATATGCTGCATGAGCAGGTGCTCTCCTTTTATCGAGGCTTCCGCCGTGACGCCCATCCGATGGCGGTCATGGTGGGTGTGGTCGGCGCGCTGTCGGCGTTCTATCACGATGTCATGAATATCCGCGATGCCAACGATCGCCAGCTGGCGGCCATCCGGCTCGTCGCCAAGATGCCCATGATTGCCGCGGCCAGCTACACCTATTCCATCGGCCGGCCGCAGCGCTACCCGAACAACAAGCTCGATTACGCCTCAAACTTCCTGCAGATGATGTTCGGCACCCCGGCCCAGGAATACATGGTGGACCCGGTGCTGGCACGCGCGCTTGACGTCATTTTCATCCTGCACGCCGATCACGAGCAGAACGCCTCGACCTCTACGGTGCGGCTGGCGGCCTCGAGCGGCGCCAATCCTTTTGCCTGCATTGCCGCCGGCATCGCCTCGCTCTGGGGTCCGGCGCACGGCGGCGCCAACGAGGCCGTGCTCAAGATGCTGATGGAGATCGGCGCGGTCGAGAATATTCCGAAGGCCATCGGCCGCGCCAAGGATAAGAACGACGCCTTCCGCCTCATGGGTTTCGGCCATCGCATCTACAAGAACTTCGACCCGCGCTCGCGCGTTATTCAGGCGCAGGCGAAAAAGGTACTGGCGTACCTCGGCAAGGACGACCCGCTGCTCGAGATCGCCATGCGGCTGGAGGAGATCGCGCTCAAGGATGAATATTTCATCGAGCGCAAGCTGTATCCGAACGTGGATTTCTACTCCGGCATCCTGCTGCGCGCCATGGGCTTCCCGATGAACATGTTCACCGCGGTGTTTGCCGTGGCGCGCACCGCCGGCTGGGTCAGCCACTGGTTGGAGCTGCAAGGCGAATCCCACGGTATCGACCGCCCGCGCCAGATCTACGTAGGCCCAACCTTGCGGCATTATCCGGTGAAAAAATAGCCGCTGCCGGATCATCTATACTTACCTTCTCGTCAATCGTGAAGGAGATTTACCCCATGTACCGGTATCTGATACCCCTGATTGCGATGATTCTATCCGGCGGCTGCGCGACATACGCCTCCACCTCCGGGCAGGTCGTGCTCAAGAACGACAACGCCTCGGTGGACGTTCGCATCGGCGACAACGACCGTGCCGCAATCGAGCATTACTACAAAAAATCCCATAAAAACAAAAAAGGCCTGCCGCCGGGGCTGGCGAAGCGCGGCGGCAATCTCCCCCCGGGCCTGGCCAAGCGCGACAAGCTGCCGCCCGGGCTCCAGGGTGAACCGCTGCCGCACGATCTGGAGGGAAAGCTCACGAGGTTGCCCGCGTCTTACGTGCGCGTGCGGATCGGTCAGGACATCGTCCTGATGGATCGGGAAACACGCGTGATAGTGGATGTGGTCTATGGAATAGCAAATTAACCAAAACCTGTCCCAAAAACAGTAGCGCCTGTGCTGTGCATGGATGCACGAATGCCGCGAGCGCATGGACGCGCAGGAGCGGCCGCACCGATCGATAAAATGGCGCGTGGGACGCGCCCTACATCTAATTGTTCAGACCTTCCTTAATCCTGTTAATCCTGTCTATTTATCTTTTTTCTTAAAGCGTTGGACCAGTGCCCGGCGTTTTTCGTAAGCCTCGCGCGCGATCGCCACGTCTTCCAGGAAATACGGTAGCTCTTCCAGCAGCAGCGCCTGCGGGCCGTCCACCAGCGCCTTGGCCGGTACCGGATGGAAATCCACCAGAATCATGTTGGCGCCGGCGATCACACCCTGCGCGGTGACATGTGATATATCGAGCATGCCATCGGGCGCCGCATCGCGCGTGCCAACCGAATGCGAGGGGTCAATGCACACCGGCATGCGCGTCAGGCGCTTGACCACCGGGACGTGGGCGAAGTCGACGAAGTTGCGGTGCGGGTCGCCCATGTTGGTTTTCATGCCGCGCAGGCCGAAGACGATGTTGCGGTTGCCTTCGCTGGCCAGATACTCGGCCGCATTCAGCGACTCTTCCAGCGTGATGCCGAAGCCGCGCTTGAGCAATACCGGAAGCTCGCGCTGGCGTCCGACGATCTTGAGCAACTCGAAGTTCTGGATGTTGCGCGTGCCGATCTGCAGCATCACGCCGGTGGGCTTGCCGGTCTTG